>CAZHEM010000060.1:0-16089 GCA_964531725.1 uncultured Acetatifactor sp. | reverse complement strand
GTGCCAGAGACACTTTCTCTATGTTATATGAAAAAGGTATTCCTATGGAGGCAAAATCTTTTGCAGTGGGATTCCGTGTAGAACATCCACAGGAAATGATAAATGAAAGTCAATATGGCCAAAAGGAAAATGGAGTACTTGGTGCAGCACCCTATAAAGTTACTGCCCAGACTTCTGTAGGACGTGGTGTGTATTCTTTCTGCATGTGTCCAGGCGGATATGTAGTAAATGCTTCTTCTGAGGAAGGACGTCTTGCGGTAAATGGTATGAGTTACAGTAAACGTGATGGAAAGAATGCTAATAGTGCAATTATTGTAGCAGTAACACCTAAAGATTTTGGCTCAGAGCATCCATTGGCGGGAATTGAATTCCAATGTGGTTTGGAGGAGAGGGCATATAGCTTGGCTAAGGGAAAAATTCCAGTATCTAGATATGGTGTGTTTCACAAATGTGTAGAAGAAAAATGTACGCTAGAACGGTTGATGAAACAAGAAAATTGTAACATAGAACAACTTATGATGCAGACAAAACCATTAGATAGAGAAATAGAAGAAATTGCACCTGCCACAAAGGGCGCATTCGCATGGGCAGATTTAACAAGTATTCTACCAAGGGAATGTAATGTGGCATTTGTAGAAGGAATGGAAACTTTTGGTAGACAGATTAAAGGATTTAATCGTGAAGATGCCATTATGTTGGGCGTGGAAAGTCGTACTTCTTCACCAGTGCGCATTCATCGTAATGAGAACCTGCAATCAGAAGTAAGTGGCTTGTATCCTTGTGGAGAAGGTGCAGGATATGCAGGAGGAATCACATCTGCTGCAATGGATGGAATGCGTATTGCAGAAATGATTGCAACAAAATATGCTCCTTTTCAGGAATAGTACACTTTATTGAATTGACGTATGAAAGAAAATGAAGTAGAATAGTAGTGTTTTAATGGAAAGGGAAAAAAGATGAGTAACTTAAGAGAATTAATTAAAGATAAAAAGCGTATTGTTATTAAAATTGGTTCCTCTTCTTTGCAACATGCAGAGACTGGTGACTTGGATTATATTAGGTTAGAAAAGCTTGTAAGAGAATTGAGTGATATTCGTAATCAGGGAAAGGATGTTATCTTAGTAAGCTCTGGTGCTATTGCAGCAGGCAAGAAGGCTGTAAATTTAAAGGATACCAAGGGCAAGGATGATGCAGAAACTTTGGCCATCAAGCAGGCTTGTGCAGCAGTAGGGCAGGCACGTTTGATGATGACTTATCAGAAGCTTTTTGCAGAATATAATCAGATTGCAGCTCAGATTCTTATGACCAAATATACCATCTTGGATGATGTAAGCAGATATAATGCCCACAATACATTTTCGCAGTTGTTGAAGATGGGGGCAATTCCTATTGTAAATGAGAATGATACTGTAGCTACACATGAAATTGTGGTTGGTGATAACGATACTTTATCTGCAATTGTTGCTGCATTGGTGGATGCCGATTTATTGATTCTTTTATCGGATATTGATGGTTTATACACCGATGACCCTCGTCAGAATCCAGATGCTGAGTTCATTGAACAAGTTGATGAGCTGACAGATGAACTTATGGGTATGGGGAAAGCAACTACTGGAAGTAGTGTAGGTACCGGTGGAATGAATACCAAGATGATTGCAGCGAAGATTGCTACTAGCTGTAATGCAGATATGATTATTGCCAATAGCGAGGATATTGGTGTATTGCATAGAATTTTGGCAGGTAAAAATATTGGTACATTGTTTGTGGCAAATAAAGATGAGAACTTTGATTTGCCAGTATTTGTAGAAAATATACATAAGGATGCGTAAGCACTTATATTAAGTTAGAAAGAGATGTAAGAATGAATTTAGAAGAAAAGATTGCAAGAATTAATGAATTATACCATAAATCTCAGGCGGAAGGTTTGACTGAGGAAGAAAAGGCAGAACAGGCACAGCTCCGTAAGGAATATGTTGCAAGTTTTCGTGCCAATTTGAAGAGTCAGTTGGATAGCATTACAGTTGTAAGACCAGATGGAAGTAAGGAAAATCTTGGCGAGAAATATGGTAATAAGAATTCCAAATAGGAGTGCTTATGGAGACAAAGAGAGAGATTAGAAAAAGAGTGATTCAGCTTCGTAATCAGCTTCCCGAGGAAGAGCGGGAAAGAGCTTCTTTTCTAATTACGGAGAGAATCTTGGGACATCAATGGTTTTATTTGTCGGATACAATTCTTGGATTTGTAAGCTATGGAACAGAGATTGACACTTCGCAGATTTTAACGGAGGCATTAAAACAAGGAAAAAAGGTATATGTCCCCAAAGTGGAAGATGATGAAATGAAGTTCTACCGCATATATTCTATGGATGAACTGAAGATAGGATATAAAGGCATTCCAGAACCCCAAGGGGATTCAGAATGCTTTTCTTATAAGGAAGAACTGGTGTCGAAACAATTATTGCTTATGCCAGGAGTGGCATTTGATATGCAACGAAATCGTATTGGCTATGGCAAAGGATTTTATGACCGCTTTTTAGAAGATAAACCAGCTATGCAATTGCGTAGTATAGCCATTGGATATGCGTGTCAGTTAGTGGAATCTATTCCGACAGAAGAACAGGATATAAAGCCTTATCAGGTAATCTGTGTATAGAAGAATAGCATTGATTGTAATAGACTAGATATTTAGACGATAGGAAAGTATGAGGGAATTATTATGGCAGAATTGAAAGTAATGGGCGAAAATGCAGTTGCCGCAAAGTATTTATTACAAAAAGCAACTACCGAACAAAAAAATAAAGCACTTACCTGTGCGGCTGAAATGTTGGTTGCAAAACAGCAGGATATTCTTGCAGCTAATAGTATGGATATAGCTGCAGGTGAACAAAACGGCATGCATCCAGGTATGTTGGATCGTTTGCGTTTAACAGAAGATAGAATCAAAGCAATGGCAGAGGGGCTTCTACAAATTGTTGATTTGCCAGATTGTATTGGTGAAGTAATGGAGACTTTTGATAGACCAAATGGCTTGAAAGTAGAAAAGAGAAGAGTGCCATTAGGGGTAATTGGTATTATTTATGAATCACGTCCTAATGTAACTGCGGATGCCTTTGGTTTGTGTTTTAAGACTGGTAATGCTGTTATTTTGAAAGGTGGAAGTGATGCCATTCATTCTAATATTGCCATTGTAAAGATTCTTCGTGAGGCACTTGCACAGAGTGGTATTACAGAAGATGCGATTCAGCTAATTGAAAATACAGACAGAAGTGTAACCGCTGAGTTCATGAAGATGAACAACTACGTAGATGTATTGATTCCTCGTGGTGGTGCAGGGCTTATAAGAACTGTTGTGGAGAATAGTACTATTCCTGTAATTGAGACAGGTACTGGTAATTGCCATATCTATGTAGATAAAGATGTAGATATTGATATGGCAATTGATATTATTTTTAATGCGAAAACACAGAGAATTGGTGTGTGTAATGCATGTGAGTCTCTTGTGGTACATAAAGAGGTGCGTGAGGCCCTCCTTCCTAAGATGGCAGAACGCTTAAAAGAGAAAAATGTAGAGCTTCGTGGTGATGCAGATACTATGGAGATTCTTCCAGAATGTTCGCTTGCCACAGAAGAAGACTATGGAAAAGAGTATTTAGATTATATTTTGTCTATTAAGACGGTTCATAATGTAGATGAAGCAATTGCACATATTAATCGATATAATACCAAGCATTCAGAGTGTATTGTGACAAAAAATGAAGCAATCGCACAACAGTTTTTAAATGAAGTTGATGCAGCTTGTGTATATGTAAATGCGTCTACCCGTTTTACAGATGGTTTTGAATTTGGTTTTGGTGCAGAGATTGGTATAAGCACACAAAAACTTCATGCAAGGGGACCAATGGGACTAAAGGAACTTACTTCATATAAATATACAATTACAGGAAATGGTCAAATTAGAGGATAATTTGGTCAAATTTGTACATTTTCGGTATTGTAAGCGCTTACGATTCATAGTATTTTTGGCAAATTGTGTATTTTTTAACGAATTAGTTTGTGATAGAATGTCAAAAGGGTAGAGAACAGATAAATGAAATGGTGGTTACCTAGAATACGTTAAGAAATGAGGAAATCTTATGAAACAGGTGAATGGTAGCATTTGGCACAGTATGAGTACTCAGAGAGTGACTCCAACAGATTTTATGTGCGTAATCGAAATATCAAAAGGAAGCAAGAATAAATACGAATTAGATAAAGAGACAGGTTTGTTAGTATTAGATCGAATTCTCCATACTTCTACACATTATCCAGCTAATTATGGATTTATTCCAAGAACCTATGGTGATGATGGAGATCCATTGGATGTATTATTATTATGTTCAGAGCCAGTTCAGCCAATGACTTTGGTTCGAGCATATCCAATTGGTGTAATTTCCATGTTGGATAACGGCAAAAATGATGAGAAGATTATTGCAGTTCCATTCAATGATCCTAACTATAATTGCTATAAAGACATTTCGGAATTGCCACCTCATGTAGTAAATGAAATGGAACACTTCTTTACAATTTACAAAGCACTTGAGAATAAGACTACTGCTGTAAATGAGAAGGGTAATCGTGAAGAAGCGATTGAAGTTATTAAGAAATGTTTGGATAATTACATTGATACATTCATTAAGAGTTGGTAATTGAACATAGTGAAAAGATGAAAGGGTGTTACTTTATGTAATACCTTTTCTTTTTTATCTTGCATTTCTATGTATTCTATGATTTAATAATAAAAGACAAGTGTGTTAAAAAAATATCAAAGAGGTATTTCGTTATGAGTAGTATGAGAGGGATTGATACCCCTGTGCGTCAGCGCAGAAGAAGGGTATTTAAAGAGGTTGCAAATTTGGCTTATAATTCTACCAATCTAAAGGACGATATGGAGGCACTTCCATATAAGATTGTAGATTATGATGAGCCAGAACATTGGGAAAGCGTATATCGTGATAGAGCGATTATTAGAGAGCGTATTCGTCTTGCAATGGGTATGAGTCTTCGTCCTGAGAATCGAGAGCGTCCAGGTCATCTAACAGAAGGTATTGAAGAAAGTAACATTGATGAGAAGTACTATGAGCCACCTTTGATGCAGGTCATTCCTTCGGCATGTAATGCATGTCCGTTGAATCAATATGAAGTCACTAATTCCTGTATGGGATGTACTGCTCATCCATGTCAAAGTGTGTGCCCCAAGGGTGCTATTACCATGGTAAATGGTAAGTCTGTGATTGATCAGGATAAATGTATCAAGTGTGGTAAATGTCAGCAGGTATGTCCATATGATGCTATTTGCCATAAGGAGAGACCTTGTAAGGCAGCATGTGGCGTAGATGCTATTTCATCAGATAAAGTAGGTAGAGCAATTATTGATAATGAGAAATGTGTGTCTTGTGGACAATGTATGGTAAGTTGTCCATTTGGTGCTATTGCGGACAAGTCTCAAATATTCCAGTTAATTCGTGCAATGCAGTCAGGCAGAAAGATTATTGCACAGGTTGCACCCGCTTTTGTAGGACAGTTTGGTCCCAAGGTAACTGCGGATATGTTTAAGACAGCATTAAAGGATTTAGGTTTTGCAGATGTGTATGAGACTGCAATTGGTGCAGATTTAGGTTGTATTGCAGAGGCAGAACATTATGTAAAAGAAGTGGCATCGGGTAATCAGGCGTTTGCTTTGACTTCTTGTTGTCCTTCATGGTCTGTCATGGCGAAGAATCTATTCCCAGAGACCATTGATAAGATTAGTAATGAGCTGACTCCTATGGTAGCAACAGCTCGTATTATTAAGAAAGAGCATCCAGATGCATCGGTGGTATTTATTGGACCATGTGCTTCTAAGAAGTTGGAAGCTAGCCGTAGAACGGTACGTTCCGATGTAGACTTTGTTATTACCTTTGAAGAGTTAACAGGTATGTTTGAGGCGAAGGGAATCCTTTTAGAAGAGATTCAGGCAATGGATGAGATGCAGGATGCAACAGCAGCTGGCCGTGGCTATGGCGTGGCTGGTGGTGTTGCAAGTGCCATTGCAGAGTGTATAGAGGAATACTATCCAGGAACACCAATTAAAATTGAACATGCGGAAGGTTTGGCAGATTGCAAGAAAATTCTTTTACTTGCAAAGGCTGGTAAAATGAATGGATGTCTTATTGAAGGTATGGCATGTCCTGGTGGTTGCGTGGCAGGAGCTGGAACCAATATTGCCATTCCACAGGCTTGCAGAGAGGTTGCTAAGTTCAAAGATAGCGCAGAACAGAAAATTCCTAATAAGGACTAAATTAGCATTGAAGTTTTTGGAAAAAGAAGATAAAATAGGTACGTGTGTATATTGCACGTATCTATTTTTATGACAAGAATAATGAAGGACATTTTCATTATCTGAACGGAGGAATACAATGACAAAGATTAGAACAAGATATGCTCCAAGTCCTACTGGTAAGATGCATGTAGGTAACTTGCGTTCCGCATTATATGAGTTTTTAATTGCAAAGCATGATGGCGGAGATTTCATGCTTCGTATTGAAGATACTGATCAGGAGAGATTTGTAGAGGGTGCTACAGAGATTATCTACCGCACTATGGAGAAGACAGGTCTCATTCATGATGAAGGTCCAGATAAAGATGGTGGATATGGTCCATATGTTCAGAGTGAACGTATGCAGACTGGTATCTATATGAAGTATGCCAAAGAATTGATTGAAAAGGGACAGGCATATTATTGTTTTTGCGATAAAGAGAGACTTGCTTCTCTTAAGACTGAGATTGTAGAAGGCAAAGAAATCATGATTTATGATAAACATTGCTTGTCTTTATCAAAAGAAGAAGTAGAAGCAAATCTTGCAGAAGGTAAACCTTTCGTAATTCGTCAGAATAACCCAACAGAGGGAACAACTACCTTCCATGATGAGCTTTATGGTGATATTACTGTTAATAACTCTGAATTAGATGATATGATTTTAATTAAATCAGATGGATATCCTACTTATAACTTTGCTAACGTTGTAGATGATCATACTATGAACATTACTCACGTAGTAAGAGGTAATGAATATTTGTCTTCTTCACCTAAGTATGTAAGATTATATGATGCTTTTGGTTGGGAGGTTCCAGTGTATGTGCACCTTCCTTTGATTACTGATGAGAATCATAAAAAGCTTAGCAAGAGAAGTGGACATTCTTCTTTTGAAGATTTAATCGAGCAGGGATTCTTAACAGAAGCAATTGTAAACTATATTGCCCTTCTTGGATGGAGTCCAGAAGATAACCGTGAGATTTTCTCTTTAGATGAACTTATTAAGGATTTTGATTACAAGAGAATTAGTAAATCACCTGCAGTATTTGACATTGTTAAATTAAAATGGATGAATGGCGAATACTTAAAAGCAATGGATTTTGATGCATTCTATGAGATGGCAGAGCCTTACCTTAAAGAAGCATTAACCAAGGACTTTGACCTTAAGAAGATTGCTGCAATGGTGAAGACTCGTATTGAAGTATTCCCTGATATTGCTGGTTTGGTTGATTTCTTTGAGGAATTACCAGAGTACGATATTGCAATGTATGCTCATAAGAAGATGAAGACAGATACAGAATCTTCACTTGCGGTATTAAAGGACTTAGTTCCTATCTTAGAGGCACAGGAAGAGTATACCAATGATGCGCTTTATGCTACTCTTGTAAAATATGTAGAAGAAAAAGGTTATAAGAATGGTTATGTAATGTGGCCAGTTCGTACCGCTGTGTCTGGTAAGCAGATGACACCAGCAGGCGCAACTGAGATTATGGAAGTATTAGGTAAGGAAGAATCATTAAAGAGAATTCGTAAAGGAATTGAGCTTCTAGAGAATGCTTAATATCTCGAATCTAAATGAAGCCCAGCGAGAGGCTGTGATGCATGGAGAGGGTCCCGCTTTAGTAATTGCGGGACCGGGCTCTGGCAAGACCTTCGTGATTACCAAGCGAATCAGTTATTTGATTGAAGAAATGAGGGTTTCGCCTGAAAAAATATTGGTAATTACTTTTACTAAGGAAGCGGCGCGTTCAATGCAACAACGCTTTCAAAGCACAACAGAATCTTACTTACCAGTTCATTTTGGAACTTTCCATTCTGTCTTTTACCATATCTTACGAGAATCATGTAAACAAACGCAATTTAACATTCTTTCACAACAACGTAAAATTCATTTGTTATTATCAATTCTAAAACAATTTCCAATAGAACAAAATGCATATGATGCACGAGATAGAATGCGAGAAGATGCAACATCCATCCTATCAGCTATAAGTTTTTATAAGAATACTGGAGATAAACAAACTGCAATTACCTATTTATCAGAGGAATGGAGTTCCTTTTTTGATGCCATTTTTGCAAAGTACGAACAGGAAAGGCAAAGGGAAAATGCTATTGATTTTGATGACATGGTGTATGAATGCAAGCATATGTTACAGGAAAATGAACATATTAGAAAACATTGGCAAGAATATTTTTCGCATATTTTAATTGATGAGTTTCAAGACATCAATCCTATGCAGTATGAAGTAATAAAGCTTTTAAGCAAACCACCATATTCTATTTTTGCAGTGGGAGATGATGACCAGTCTATCTATGGATTTCGTGGTTCTAAACCTGCTTGTTTACAACAGTTTTGTAAGGATTATCAGGCGAAGCAAATTTATCTGAATATTAATTATCGAAGTAATGCAGAAATTGTAAATTGTTCTTTAAAAGTAATCAATGAGAATAAGGAAAGATTTATTAAGGAACTAAGAGCAAATGATGAGATTGCTTTATCTGAAACAGAAGAACAAAAGAGTGAGAGGAAGGAGTGGCAGAAAGAGGTTGCGCAAACAATCATATGTCAAGCGTATTCTGAAAGGACGGAACAATATCAAGCATTATGTAAGCAGATAAAAGACTATTTAAAAGAAAATCCTAATAATACCTGTGCGGTTTTATTTCGCACCAATTCTTATATGCAAAGTTTGGCTGTAATGTTGAACAGAGAAGGAATCGCATATCAAATGAAAGAATCTGCAAAGTGTGTATATGATCATTGGGTTATAAAGGATATTATGGCATATATGAGTCTCGCTAATGAGGGGCTGCAGCGTAATTGGTTTTTGCAAGTTATGAATAAGCCAGCGCGTTATATTAGCAGAAATGCTTTAGGTAGTAGCGAAATTTCCTTTGCAGATATAGAGAGATATTATCAGCGGGATAATATGAAAACACATTATAGTAATGTGCTACAAGCATTAGAAGTGTTACAGAAACAGCTTTTGAATTTAAAAGGGAAAACACCATTTCTTGCAGTGCAGTATATTTGTAAGGTAATTGGATATGAGAAATATCTTAATGAACAAAAATATAGGAATCCTGATAAGTGGGAAGAAAGTAGGGAGATGCTTAGATGGATAGGGGAAGATGCAAGACATTATGCTACTTATGAGGAATGGATTATGGCACAAAATAGTTATAGAGAAAACTTATTAACAAAAGAAACTGGAGGATGTAAGAATGAATTACAACCACAGGTGCAGCTTATGACAATACATGCTTCTAAGGGCTTGGAATTTCATCAAGTATGGATTCCAGATTGTAATGAAAAAATATTTCCACATGGGAATCTGCTAACGGAAGGTCAAGTAGAAGAGGAACGGCGTATTTTTTATGTAGGATTAACAAGGGCAAAAGAAAACCTGGGGCTTCTATACCTTGTAGGTACAAAAGAACGCCCCAGGATACCTTCTAGGTTCTTGAATCCTGTTATATCAGAGAAAAATTATTCCTCATCATCTACAATTTCGTCAAATTCGCAATTATCTAGGTATTCATCAAATGCGTCTGCAACCTTCTCATATTCTTCATCATCTGCAATGAAGCTTAATTCAGGTTCTTCGTTTGGATCATCTGGGTTCTCGCTATATCCGTAGAACCATACTTCACCATCTTCATTCTCACCGTTTTCATCAAGTGGAAGAAGCACAATATAGTCTTTGCCTTCTACAGTTAGAATTGTGATAATAGCACAGTTCACAAGAGAACCATCATCTAACTCTAGTTCAACGGTCATTTCTTCATCTTCGTATGCATTGTTCTTTGCCATATTAATTCTCCTTTTCATGAAGGTTTATAGTTGTAAATATGTGTTAAGTATAACCGCTTGTGATTTTTCTTGCAATACATTATAATGAAGTCACAGTAAGTTTTTTGCAAAACAGTCACTGTTTTGTGCAAAAGGAGGTAAGCATGAATCATAATATTACTGCGTTGAAGCCATATCCTCTTGGTGCATACAGCGAATCTGGAAAGTTACGTTTTGCATTCTCTACAACCAAACAAGATTGCGGTGTTGTATTGTTTGATAAAAAGACTGGAGAAGAGTTGAACCGTTTTCCATTTACCAAAGAAGAAAAAGTGGGAAATATTTATTGTAAATACATTGATGGATATCATCCCTCACGTATAACTTATATGTTTTATGAGGGGGATTTGTTGATTCCAGATAGCAGGGCGCGTTATTTTGAACGCAAGGCTACTTATATGGAAGAGGTAGATGAACAGGAATTAAAGGCAGGAATATTAAAAAAGTCCTATGACTGGGAGAATGTGCAACCACCTAGATTGAAGTTTGGTGAAAGTATTTTTTACTGTATGCATGTACGTGGTTTTACAAAACATTCATCTTCTAAAGTACGTCGTAAAGGTACTTTTGCAGGGATTATTGAGAAGATACCTTATCTGAAGGAGACTGGTATTACAACCTTGGAATTGCAACCAGCCTATGAATTCATGGAAGTTGATACCAAGAGAGAACGCAAGAATAAATTGGTTTATAATGCCTATGATGAAGAAGCGTTGCGTGTTACCAAGAAGAATCTTAGCTATTGGGGATATAAAACAGGTTATTATTATGCGCCTAAGGCGGCATATAGTGCCAGTGCGGATGCAATGCGTGAATTCAAGGATATGGTTAAGGAATTGCATAAGAATAAGATGGAAGTAATTATGCAGTTTTATTTTCCAGAGGAATTTTCTAGAAGAGAGATTCTGGATGTTTTGCATTATTGGGTATTAGAATACCATGTGGATGGTTTTCATTTAATGGGACTTAATATGCCTATTTCCATGATTGCTTCGGATGAACTACTGGCAGATACTAAGATTTTATATTATGGTTTTAATTTACAGGAGATATACGGGGAAAAACAGATGAAAAACCTGTATATGTCTGAGAAAGAACAAGATATATTTTCTTGTCATTTGGCAGTGTATCAGGATGACTATATGAATGAGATGCGTAGATTCCTAAAGGGTGATGAAGATATGATATCCAGTGTTCTTCACCAAATGCGTCATATTCCATTGGGTCAGGGAAGAATCGGTTATTTTACCAATTATCATGGGTTCACTATGATGGATATGGTGTCTTTTGAACGCAAATGCAATGAAGAAAATGGTGAAAATAATCAGGATGGTACCAATTATAATCATTCTTGGAATTGTGGGGAAGAAGGGGTAACACGTAAGAAGAAGATTCTGGATTTGCGTATGAAACAGATTCGCAATGCGATGACTTTACTTGTGTTCAGCCAGACAACACCTCTTATTTTTATGGGAGATGAGTTTGGCAATTCACAGAATGGTAATAACAATCCTTATTGTCAGGATAATGAGACTACATGGCTTGATTGGCGTCTGTTGAATAAGAACAAAGAATTATATCAATTTTGGTGCAAATTAACGCGGTTACGCAGAGAACATCCTGTGCTTCGACAGGATAGAGAATTACGCGTAATGGATTATAAAGCATGTGGCTATCCAGATATTTCTTATCATGGTAAGAATGCATGGTGCCCAGTACAGGAAAGCTTTAGTAGAAGTGTAGGAATTATGTACTGTGGAAAATATGTAACCTGCCTAGATGGAGCAGAAGATGATTTCTTCTATGTAGGAATTAATATGCATTGGGAACCGAATGAATTAGCACTACCTAAGCTACCTAAGGGAATGAAATGGGAAGTGTTGTTGAATACCAATGATTATTCTGCTACAGAAGAGAAAGCGTCAACTGAATTAACTGTTATTAAAGAGAATGAGGTGATAATAGCCCCAAGAAGCATAACTGTTTTGCTTGCTAAGAACAAGGAGGAAAAGGCAAGTGCTAAGTCTCTCAAGAGAGGCGTAAAACTGAAGAATAATAATGACAGAACGATTTTCTAAAATGAGAATAAAAGGAAGTATTGCTTGATGAATAAGGCATGGCAGCATTTTAAAACAATAACATATCATAAGTATTTAGTGGCAAAAGGGTGTTTTAAAGTAGGCCTATACAAACAGGGATTACTACACGATATGTCAAAATATAGTCCTACGGAATTCAAAGTGGGAATGCGATATTATCAAGGCGATAGAAGTCCTAATAATGCAGAGAGAGAAGTATTAGGATATTCTAATGCTTGGTTGCATCATAAGGGGCGCAATAAGCATCATTACGAATACTGGAATGATTATTGTTATCAAGATGGTAAAGTGTCTATAGGACCTGTTCCTATGCCTAATCGTTATATTGCAGAGATGATTATGGATAGAATTGCCGCCAGTAAGGTATATATGGGGGATGCATATACCGATGCTTCACCGTTGGATTATTATCTGTTAGGAACTGCAAATGAAAAGTTTATTCATGCCGAAACAAGAGTGGTTTTGGAGCGTATGTTGAAAATGCTTGCAGAAGAAGGCGAGAAAAAGACATTTGTTGCTATCAAAAAGGAACTATTGAGTAAGAAATAGCATAGAATACAGTGAATAAATCATTTAGGTGAAAAAATGAATAGCTGTATTATTTTATTTTTATTGTTATTCTGTGGCAATAATAATAGCTGTGGAATGAACAATAGTAACAGATGCCATAATCATTGCACAAGAACAGAAGACTGTAATTGTGATGCTTGTGTAAGAAGAAGGGAAAACAATTGCAATTTCAGAAGAGATTATGATTGTGATTGTGATAGCAACATTTCGAGGAATTGTGATTGTGGTTGCGATAACAACAATTCTAGAAGAGACTGTGATTGCGACTGCAACAATAACAGAAATAGGGAAAGAGGATGTGATGATGATGCATCCTCTTGTTTCCCAAGCTTTGGCAGAAATAACAGTTGCGGATGCGACAACGATTAGGTTTGTTGCATAAAAATGTTAACTAAATAGTTTTGCAATAACAAAAGCCAGTGCATAAAGGATTTCCTTAAAATGCACTGGCTTAATTTTGTATGAAACATCTGTCTTAGTTAGACATTACTTCCTTCCAAAGGCTATTGTAAAGTTCATCACCTTCTGTTCCTAAATAAGAAAAGGTCTCCAGATTGTTGTACTGAGATAAATCAGGGAATGCAATCTGTGAATTTCTAATATCTTCATCTTCAATTAATTCCTGAGCTGCTGTATTAGGAGTAGAATAAGTAATGTAATCGAAGTTCATAAGAGCAATATCTGCACGACACATAAAGTCAATAAACTTCTCCGCATTAGATACGTTTTCAGCATTCTTAGGGATAACCCATCCATCAATCCATACATTAGTGCCTTCTTCTGGTACTACATATTCAAGATCGGGATTCTCACGCTGAGTGTAAATTGCTTCGCCAGAGTAGATAACGCCGATAGCGGCTTCGCCACCAATCATTTTATCGCGAACTTGATCTACAACATAAGCCTGTACCAATGGTTTTTGTTCGATAAGTGCTGTCTTTGCTTCCTGCAATTCAGTTTCATTAAGAGTATTCATAGAATAACCTTTTAATTTCAATGCAACCATGAAGGCATCACGGACAGAATCCTGCATTAAAATGTTGTCGGCATATTGCTCATCCCAAAGAACAGACCAACTGGTAATTGGTTCACTAACCATGGTTTTGTTGTAAAGAATACCTACAGTACCCCAGCAATATGGTACACAGTATTGATTCTCTGGGTCAAATGCTGCTGCCTGCTCATAGTATTGAGCACCAATGTTTGCTTTTGCATTAGGCATATTATCAAAGTTGAGAGTCTGTAACATATCGTTATCAATCATCTTCTGAATCATGTAGTCAGAAGGGCAGATAACATCATAATTAGAAGCACCTGCTTCTACCTTAGGATACATTGTTTCGTTGGTTTCAAATTCATCATAGATTACTTTGATACCAGTTTCTTCTTCAAACATAGTGATGGTCTCTGGATCGATGTATTCGCCCCAGTTAAATACATATACCTCACCATTTTCACCAGAAGAGCTTGAACCACAACCTGCAAGAGCAGAAGTAGCAAGTGCACCACATAAAAGTGCTGCGATAAACTTTTTCATTTTCATTTCCTCATCCTCCGATTGAACATAAATAACTATTTGCGCGCCTTTTTAGGCGTATAGTTAACAAGAATTAGTAGAATCAGCACAGTGGTAAAAATGATGGCAGATAAAGCATACATTTCTGGCTTGATTCCTTTTTTTACCTCGGTGTAAATCTTGGTAGAAAGAGTATCTACACCAGGTCCTTTGGTAAAGTGGGTAATAATAAAGTCATCTAACGACATGGTAAAAGCCATTAGGAAACCACTTAAGATACCGGGCAATATGTCTGGAAAAGTCACCTTAAAAAATGCCTGTAAATGGGAAGCACCAAGATCTAGTGCGGCTTCGTAGGTATATGGATTTAATTGTTTCATTCTAGGCATTATACTTAATATTACATAAGGAATATTGAATGTAATATGTGCTAACAAAATAGTTAAGAAACCGAATTTAATTCCCAAACTAATGAATAACAACATCAAAGAAATACCAGTAACAATCTCTGCATTTAACATAGGAATATTGGTAATTCCCATGATGATGGCACGGTTTCTTTTCTTCATTGCCTGCATTGAGATACAAGCAATGGTTCCAATAATGGTTGCGATGAGAGCAGAGAGGAAGGCAATTAAAAGCGTATTCCATAATGCACTCATGATTGCTTCGTTTTCAAAAAGACTAGCATACCATTTTAGTGTAAATCCACCCCATTTGGAACGTGTCTTACTTGCATTAAAAGATAACACAATTAAGGTTGCGATAGGGGCATATAAAAAGATAAAAATAAGTGCAATATAAATCTTCTGAAGAGCATTTTTAACCATATTACATAGCCTCCCCATCTTTGCTGGTAACTGCTTCAATTACCATATTCAAAATGATAAAGAGCATCAAAACAATAGAAAGACCACTTCCTAAGTTCCAGTTTCCTGTGGTTGTGAATTCTTGTTCAATAACGTTGCCGATTAATAAAATCTTACTTCCACCTAAAATCTTAGAGATTACGAAGGTAGTAAGAGCTGGAACGAATACCATTGTAATTCCACTAACCATTCCAGGGATACTTAATGGGAAAATAATCTTAAAAAAGGTCTGTATGCCATTAGCCCCCAAATCCCTAGCAGCATTTACAACATTTTTATCAATCTTGATTAAAACATTGTAAATTGGTAATACCATAAAAGGTAAGAAGTTGTATACCATACCAAGTACAATAGCGGCAGGCGTATTAATTATATTTAAGGTTGGCAGGTGTAAGAAACTTAAGATGTTATTGATGACACCTGTCTTTTCAAGTAAGGTCTGCCATGCCAAAGTACGAAGGAGAAAGTTCATCCACATTGGTAGTACAAAGATAAGCACAACAAAAGAATCCTTATTCACATTCATGTTACAAAGTATCAATGCGAGAGGATATGCCAATAGTAAACATATAATAGTGCTAATTACAGATAGCTGAATAGATTCCCATAATGCTTTGGAATGTTCAGGTGTTGTAATTGCTAAAATATTTTCAAGAGTAAATGCACCACTTTGATCGGTCAGACCATAGTATAACACCATTAACAATGGTACGATGATAAACAGTGCTGACCAAAACAAAAAAGGGAGGGAGAGTAAGCGTTGTTTATTCATCTAAGTGTACAGCCTCCTCATCTTCGGATTCAGGTTTGTTCATAATCTGGATATTAAATGGGTCTACCTTGATACCAACC
>CAZHEM010000059.1:0-16228 GCA_964531725.1 uncultured Acetatifactor sp. | reverse complement strand
AGAATTATTTTATAAAAATCTAAAATAAAATTTTTTAACTTAACTGAAACATTTCTGTGCTTTTTTACATCTAATGTATGTAAATGAGGATAAGCGAAAGCAACAACCTCAAAACTTGTGCGCACAAAGGAAGGAGCCGTAAGGCGATTGACATTATGGAAAATTTAATAAAAAAGGCGAAAGCCCATGACCCAGATGCATTCACTGCATTGATGCAATCACAGATGCGGAATATGTATCGTACTGCTAGAGCAATTCTTATGAATGATGAGGATGCGGCGGATGCCATTCAAGAGACTATTCTAGTCTGCTGGGAGAAAATGAAAGATTTGAAAGAAGACAAATACTTTCAGACATGGATGACCAGAATTTTAATCAACAATTGTTATGAAATCATTCGCAATAACAAAGATGTAATGTATGTGGATAGGCTACCGGAGCAAGCTGGAGAGGATACCACTGACAATTTAGAATGGAAGGAAGCATTATCTATTTTGGATGAGAAATACCGATTGGTATTAGTACTCTTTTATTGTGAAGGATTTCATACGAAAGAGATTGCTAAGATGTTGCAGATTCCCAATGCTACAGTGAGAACTAGATTAGCTAGAGGAAGAAAACAATTAGCGGAATATTACAAGGATGATTCGTATAGTAGGAAGGAGCAAATAGGATGAGTAAGAGTGGTATAAATATTCTTTTGGAAGAAGTTGAAATTCCTGATATCGTACAGCAGAAGGCAGACGATGCTTTTTCTAAAATACGTTCAGAAGAAGGAGTGCGTACAGTGAGAAAAAATAGAAATAGAGATAAAGTAGTACACGGATTTTGGCAGACCAAGGCTGCAGCAGTAGTACTTGCTTTGATGCTTGGCGGTGGAGGTGCTACGGCAGCAGCGGCTGGTATTTATTACTGGAATCAGCAGACGGCAGAACATTTCCATTCACCATCCGCAGAAGTGGTAGATGAAATGGTGGAAAAAGGAATTGTGGTAGGACAAACAGCAGTGGCTACCGATGAAGGGGTAACCATTAGTGTGGTAGAAAGTGTCCGTGATGACAATAATATGTATTTGTTATTGAATGTGGAGACAGAGTTCCCTATTTTGGATGAAAATAGCGATTTGAGAATGCCAGAATTTATATCCGATACCAATGATTTGTTTAATAACATTGGCTCTACACTGTTAACAGATGGCTTGGCTCCAGAAAGTAGTCAGTGCTACTTTGAAATTGCAGCATTGAAGACACCAGGAAAGGAATGGCCTGATGAATTGACCTTAAAGTTTGATGAATTTGCTTACTATACTTATGAAAATGGAGAAGAGAAGCATGTAATTGAAGGAGATTGGAAATTAACCATTCCTTTGACTGAAGATACAGAAGCTATGACTTATTGCTATGAGCTTGGAACTGATGTAGCTCTTGCAGGCATTCCAGTTACCGTTAATTATGTGGAAGTGAGCCCAATCTCTATGAACATATCTCTTGGCTTGGATGATTATGAGAGAATTGTAAAGGAAGTATATGGTAATGCAGAAGATACCTATGTGACAGAAACAAGGCTTTCTGGTGTAGTGTTAGAGGATGGTACTATTCAACAAGTTTGTAGCAACGGAAGTAGTGCTTACTATGATAGAGATACCAATGAGTATGTAGACCATCTGTTCCTCTCAACAATGATTCAATCTGAGCGAGTAGAAGCAATTCTCCTTGGAGAACAGCAAGTGAGAGTAGATTTGAAATAAATATTAAGACCTTCCCAATCTTGCTATGGTTGGGAAGGTTTTTTGATTGAAATGGTGATGTGGACATACTATAATTTGATTAGATTTCTGTAGTATAAATATTTGAGAAATAAGAAAAAGTCAATTGGAGTGAGAGAAGTATGCGTTTTCTATTAAAAGTAGCCCTGTTACAGCTTTTGCCAGAAAAAACACAGGAAGCACAATTAAAGAAAGGAATGGAAGTTTGCCGTAAAGCCAAGGAAATGGGGGCAGATATAGCCCTTTTTCCAGAAATATGGAATACAGGATATTACATAGCAGAAGATATGGAACAATTAAAGGCGGATGCCGTTGGTGTGGAAAGTGAGTTTGTGCAACAGTTTGGACGATTGGCTAAGGAACTGGGTATGGCAATTGGAATTACATTTCTTGAAGCCTATGAGCCACTTCCACGCAATAGTGTAGCGTTATTTGACCGCCATGGAGAATTAAAATATGTGTATGCGAAAGTACATACCTGTGACTTTGGTGAGGAATGTAGGCTAACAGCGGGCGATGACTTTTATGTGGTAGATTTGGATACTGCACAGGGAAATGTGAAGGTAGGCTCTATGATATGCTATGACAGAGAATTCCCAGAGAGTGCTAGAATACTGATGTTAAAAGGTGCAGAAATTATTCTAGTACCTAATGCATGTCCTATGGAGATCAATCGAATCTCACAGCTTAGGGGACGTGCTTATGAAAATATGGTAGGGATTGCAACGGTTAATTATCCAAAAGGACAGCCTGATTGTAATGGACATTCCACAGCATTTGATGGAGTGGTGTATTTGCCAGAGCTAGCTGGCTCACGAGACACCTTGATTCTGGAAGCATCAGAGGAAGAAGGAATCTATCTGGCAGAATTTGATATGGATATGATTCGTGACTACAGGAATAGAGAAGTACATGGTAATTGCTATCGTCATCCAAAGAAGTATGGAATTCTGGTGGAGAAGAAGATTGAAGCCCCCTTTGTTCGTGCGGATTATAGAGAATAGGCAAATACAAATTTTTAGAAATATTATACCCATAAACAAGGTGCAGAGGCTAGAATATAAAAGAATTACGAGGTGGATTGGGCATATAGAAGATTTTTGAGTCAATATACCCTAGATTTAATGATTTGCAGTGCCCATTTATCGTATTAGACTTTGCTAAAGGTCGGATATCTCAGTTTAGAGTAACTGAGATATTTTTTTTAGTATTGACAAATATATCGTACTGCGATATAACATACATATATCGAGGTGCGATATATCGCACTGGAATGGAGGTGTATATATGGATGCTCATATAAAGAAAGTATATGTACCCATGACTGAGACTGGTTTTTATATTCTCTTATGCTTACAACAGGAGATGCATGGATACAGTATTGTGCAGAAGGTGGAAGCATTGACAGAAGGGGCGATTCGCTTAAGTCCCGGTACCATGTATGGAAGTCTATCTAAGATGGAGAAGGACGGATTGATTCGTTTTGTGCGAGAAGAAGAGAAGCGAAAAAGCTATATTATTACGGATTTGGGAAGAGAAGTATTAGAGTTAGAGATGAAACGTATAGAGCGATTATATCGCAATTTGCAGGAGGTTAAGCAATGAGTAGACAGAAGACAAAATTTGCATTTTTCACAGTACCAGAATATGAAAAAGAAGGAAAATGGCTGAGAGAACAGCATAAGAATGGTTGGAAATTGATTAGCGCTACACTTCCGGGATGTTATCATTTTGAGGAGTGTGAGCCAGAAGATGTAGTATATCAGTTGGATTACAATAAAGAGGGAATGGAGAATAAGACAGAGTATATTCAAATGTTTCAGGACTGCGGTTGGGAGCATGTAACAGATATGGCTGGATTTAGCTATTTCCGTAAGCCAGTATCAGAGATGAAGGAAGAGGAAGAAATCTTTAATGATGACGAATCCAAGATGGATATGATTCGCAGAGTGTATAGTGGCAGAATGATTCCTCTGCTTGCGATATTTTTCTGTATTCTGTTTCCACAGTTTATTCACCAAATGAATAGCGGAGAGACTGCATTGACCATATTATTTGGTATCTTATTTATTATGTATGTGGTAGTATTTATCCAGTTTGTGCGACAGTATTGGAAGTTGAAGAAGAAATAGATTCTCCTTACAAACATTGACACTCCAATTGAATCTATATAAAATGGTAAAGGAGAGTGTGTGTAATGAGGGGAATATATAGTGAAGATAACAAAATCCTCATCAGATGATTCTGGTGGGGATTTTCTATAGTTAAGTATCAAGGAGGTCACCATATGAAAAGAATCTTAGATTGTCACGCATCTGATTTTGCGAAAATGTCAAAAGAGGAACTGCTCCATGCAATTGCAACAGGAGAAGGACGTACCGTTGCCTGTGAGACCATTGGTTCTATTATACCAATGCTTGGGGATATTACGAATGCGGAATTTGCAGCGGCAATGGGTGCAGATATCCTGTTGCTTAATATGTTCGATGTGCAGAAACCTTATATTTGTGGACTTCCTAAGACAGAACCAGAGAATACTATCCGAAAGCTGAAGGAGCTAACAGGGCGTCCCATCGGCATTAACTTAGAACCAGTAGGACAGACACCAGATACCACTGCGCCAGAGAATGATATGTGGGCAATGACGGATGGTAGAAAAGCAACCTTAGACAATGCGAAAAAAGCAGTAGAGATGGGAGTAAACTTTATCTTACTTACTGGTAATCCGGGTAATGGTGTGACCAATGAGGCGATTATTCAGACGCTTTCTTTATATAAGAAAGAAGTTGGAGATAAGATTATTTTGGCAGCAGGTAAAATGCATGCTTCTGGAATATTGAAGGAAGCAGCAGAGAAGATATTAACCAAGGAAGATATTAAGGACTTTGCAGAAGCGGGAGCGGATATTATCTTGATGCCAGCACCAGGAACTGTACCGGGAATTACCATGGAATATGTAAAAGAATTGGTGGGGTACGCACACTCTTTGGGCTGCCTGACCATTACTTCGATTGGAACTTCACAGGAAGGTGCAGATGTGGCTACCATTCGTGAGATTGCATTAATGTGCAAGATGGCAGGTACAGATATTCACCACCTTGGTGATTCTGGCTATGGCGGAATGGCTTTGCCAGAAAATATTCAAGCATATTCCATAGCTATCAGAGGCATTCGCCATACTTATCGCCGTATGGCAGATTCTATTAATAGATAGGTCTTGGATAATAAAGCGAAAAAATAGCATTATTTTCTCTGAAATGTGTGAAAATTTATATTGCATTTATCAAAATGAAGTGCTATATTGGATAGAAAATTATACCAACAGGAGGAAATATGCTGAAATTAATATTACCAACACTAGAATCGAAAGAACAAATCTTGGGGTATAAGGAGGAGTTTTTATCCAATAAGGATAGCATGGATGGAACTGCGGGGTTGCAAAATGCGGATACTTATGAGGAGTGGTATGCTGCATGGAAGGATAATTTGACGGAAGAGACCGTGCGAGAAGGGTTAGTGCCGGCCACAACCTTTATGGCAGTGAATGAAGAGGGCCATTTGGTAGGAATGATTGATATTAGACACCGATTGAATGATTATCTGTTACAGTTCGGTGGTCATATTGGATACAGCGTCCGTAAAAGTGAGAGACAAAAGGGCTATGCAACCGAGATGTTGAAATTAGCGTTAGAAGAAGCACGCAAGATAGGAATAGAAAAAGCATTGGTCACTTGTTACAAGGACAATATTGCATCTGCAAGAACTATTCAAAAAAATGGTGGCGTACTGGAAAATGAGATTGAGGAAGGTACAAATATTACACAGCGATATTGGATTACATTGTAGGATGTAATTTTAGGATGACAGGAGAGGAACAATGGCATTAATTAAGAATGATATACCTATTTTAGAGTACGATGATAGCCAAAGGGCGGTTATCGACCCTACCCATGAGCAGTTAGATATAAAATTACCCAAGAAAGCGGTGTTTGCATTCTTAGGAGACGTAATAGATAGCTATGCGGCAGCACATGATGCAGAAATTATAGAAGAATTCATATCAGAGACCAAGAAATATCCTATATACAGAACCACCTATAAGGGTGAAGAAATCTGCCTATGCCAAGCACCGGTAGGTTCGGCAGCGGCAGCACAGATAATGGACTGGTTGATTGGATATGGAGTAACCCAGATTATATCAGCCGGATGCTGTGGTGCATTGGTAGACTTGCCCGAGAATACCTTTCTGGTTCCAAGCAAAGCTTTGCGTGATGAGGGGGCATCCTATCACTATTTACCACCTTCTAGATATGTAGAGCTAAATCCCAAGGTGCTAGCAAGCATTGAACAGACTTTTGAAAAATTGCATTTAGCGTATCAGGAATGTATGACATGGTCTACGGATGGCTTTTATCGAGAGACGAAAGAATTGGTAGCGTATCGAAGAGAAGAGGGCTGTATGGTAGTGGAAATGGAATGTGCGGCATTGGCGGCTTGTGCACAGTTCCGTGGAGTGGAATTTGGACAGATACTTTTTACCGCAGATACCTTAGCCAATGTGGATGTATATGATCAGCGTGATTGGGGTGCAGAATCTTTTGAAAAGGCACTTTGGATATGCTTGGATATTTTGCATGATATGAAATAGATGATGGAGAAAATGAAAAATAGGAGCTAGAGAATCAGACATGAAAAATCCTTGGGAAGAGATAGACTTACACATATATGAAAAGCACATGAGCTTGAATAACGTCTTTCAATTACAAGCATTGAATGAAATGATGAAAGCGCAGTTATATACTTATCCTATTAAAACGGCTATGATATTGGGAATTGCCGGTGGAAATGGCTTGGAGCATGTGGATAGCAAGTTATTTGATAAGGTATATGGTGTGGATATTAACGCAAGTTATTTGGCAGAATGTCAGAAACGATATCCTAATTTACAGAGTACTTTTGAACCAATCTATGCGGATTTGATGGATGATAAGTGTGAGTTGCCACATGCAGATTTGCTAATAGCTAATCTTTTGATTGAATACATAGGTTATGAATGTTTTCAAAGGAACGTACAGAAAGTAAATCCGCAGTACATATCTTGTATTATACAGGTAAATACAGATGATTCTTTTGTGTCGGATTCCCCATATTTGCATGCATTTGATGGGTTGGATACTGTGCATCATCAGATGGAAGAAAAAGAGTTGCTAGTAGCTATGACACAGGTTGGATACACCATGAAAATGACAGAAGAGAGAGAATTGCCAAATGGGAAAAAATTGGTGAGAATGGATTTTGCTAAGTAGGTATAGTACGATGGGATTTTGCTTTTAAGTGTAAGCATTTTGTAGAAAGTACTGGAAGTAGATTATGATAATAGACAGCAGAGAATATACATTGAGAAACGGACAGAAGATAATATTAAGAAGTCCTCTGCAAGAGGATACAAAGGAACTTATGCAACATAGATTAGCAACTTCGACAGAAACCTATTTTATGTCAAGGTATCCGGAAGAGTTTCAAGATTTTGAAGAAAAACAAAGAGCAACTATAACACAAGTCAGCGAAGATAAGGATGATTTCGAGATATTGGCATTGATGGATGGGAAAATCATCGGACATGCGGGAATCAGGAGAATTGACAACCATCTGAAATGTCGACATAGAGGAATGTTTGGAATCTCCATTAGACAGGAATTCTGCGATTGTGGACTTGGAAGTCTGATGTTAGGGGAATGTCTTAAGATTGCGAAAAGTACAAGTTTTGAACAAATTGAACTAGGCGTATTTGTTGACAATGTGAGGGCGAGACACCTATATGAAAAGATTGGATTTAAGCAAGTGGGAATAATGCCACGAGCATTTAAACTGAAGGATGGAACCTTTAGGGACGAAGTGCATATGGTGTACATGTTAGCATAACAATGTAAAATATGGTCAATCGTTATTGCTACGACAGTGTAGCTAAATGATTAGTGAATAAGGTGCAAGAACATGATAATCAATACAGGCAGTAGGACAGACATTCCAGCGTATTATAGCGAGTGGTTCTATAATCGAATAAAGGAAGGATATGTGATGGTTCGCAATCCATATTATCCGGAGCAGGTATCAAAATATAGCTTGTCGTCAGATGTGGTGGATATGCTTGTGTTTTGCACCAAGAATCCGAAACCTATGCTAGATAGACTGGATGAACTTAAGGTGTATCCCCAGTTTTGGTTTGTGACCATTACGCCATATGGTAGGGAGATAGAACCCAATGTTCCTGATAAGAATGAAGTAATGGAATCTTTCCAAAAGCTATCTAAAAAAGTAGGAATAAAGGCAATTAGTTGGCGTTATGATCCTATATTTATAACAGATAAGTATTCTGTGGAATTTCATATAAATACTTTTGCACAGATGGCGAAGAATCTGGCTGGCTATACCGACCAGTGTGTGGTGAGTTTTATTGATTTATATGAGAAGACTAAACGTAATTTTGCAGGAGTGCGAGAGGTTACGAAAGCTGAGCAAGAGATTCTTACGGAAGAATTTGTAAAGACTGGAGCACAGTATGGGATGACCATTCGTATGTGCTGTGAAAATGCTGACTTGGCGAGATTTGGTGCTGATGTATCTGGCTGTATGACCAAGCCAATCCTAGAACGGGCAGCAGGATTTAGCCTTGCTGTACCTAAGAATAAGAATCAATCCCGTGAAGAATGCCAATGCTTGCTTGGCAATGATATTGGAATGTATAATACTTGTGGACATGCTTGCCTATACTGCTATGCCAATTATGATAGGAAGACAGTTGTAGATAATATGAAAAAGCACGATCTGAATTCACCATTTTTGATTGGTGGATCTCGTAGAGAAGATATTGTCAAAGAGCCTAAGCAGGTGTCTTACCGAGATGGACAGTTGAGCTTGTTTGATATATAAGGAGAGAAATGAAATGGTAAATATTGCAGTTGTAGGATGTACTGGAAAATTGGGCAGTAACATCATGAAAAATATTTTCAAGAGGGATGATGTTACATTAAAATATGCTATCGCAAGAAAAGGAAATCAGATGGTAGGGCAAGAGATATCGTCTATCATTGGCGGACAGAGTAAGCTACTAGTTATTGATGATATTAACGATGCCAAAGAATGTGATATATTTATTGACTGTACCAGTGCAGATGCATTTATGAATACTAACTATGAAAAATATTGTCAGATGCAGAAACCAGTAGTCATTGCTACTACCGCTTTTACACAAGAGGATATGACTAAATTGCGTGATTTATCAAAAGCTGTTCCTGTGTTTTTGACAGGTAATTTTAGCATTGCGTTGCATGACTTTATTGAGACTATAAAATTTGCTGCAAAAAGAATTAGTGAAGATACAGATGTCCAGATTGTGGAATATCATCATAATCAGAAAAAAGATGCTCCAAGTGGAACTGCAATAATGATTCGCGATGCGTTGGTGAAAGCAAATAGCAGATTAACAGAGAATACAATTAATATATGTAGTGTTCGTGGTGGTAATATTTTTGGAGAGCATGAAGTTATCTTTGCTAATTGTAAGGATGAAGTGACTACTTATAGACATCAGGTGTCTTCGAGAGAGACATTTGCAGATGGCGCTATAGAAGTAGCTAAGTGGACTGTGAAACAGTCAAATGGTATGTACGATATGGATGATTTTTGTAATAATTAAGTGAGGTGGGGAAATGGAAAATAATATTAGTTTGCAGAATGTAAAAGAAAATATCGAAAAACGAGGATTTGTAGTTAAAACTTTTTCCACCAAGGAAGAAGCGACACAATACATAAGCAGTAATATTAAAGGACAAAAAGTAGGCTTTGGCGGATCCGTAACATTGGATGAAATGGGTCTCTATGAGAAATTAACTCAGAATAATGAGGTAGTGTGGCATTGGAGAATCCCAGAGGGAATGACAAACGCAGATGTACTAAAGGCAGCAAGAGATGCCAATGTTTACGTTTCTTCGGTAAATGGAATTGCCGCTACAGGTGAAATCGTCAATATTGACAATACTGGTAATAGAGTTGCGGCTACGCTGTATGGACATGAAAAAGTCATCTTGGTAGCGGGGGTGAATAAGATTGCTTCGGATTTACAAGGGGCAATTGAGCGCGCACGCAATATTGCAGCACCTTTGAATGCTAGAAGATTGAATAGAAAGACCCCTTGTGCTGTGAAGGCAGATAAATGCTATGATTGTAAGAACCCTGATAGAATATGCAGAGGTTTGTCTGTGCTATGGGAAAAGCCAGCAGGTTGTGAATACGAGGTCATATTGATTGACGAGAACCTTGGATACTAGACTAAAATATTGGATAAATACATTGAATAAATACATTGAGAGACACCATGAGATTAAGGTAAGGAGAGAGCAAAATGCGTTTTACATATTGCCCACACTGTGGAACTGAATTAATTAAAAAAGAAATCGGAGATGAGGGAATGATTCCTTATTGTACACAGTGCAAAGTGCCATTATGGGATATGTTTACTACTTGCATCATTTGTGCAGTGGTAAATGAAGAAAAGGAAGTGGCGTTGCTTCGACAGAATTATGTGTCTACAACACAGTATGTATGCGTGGCAGGTGTCATGAAAATGGGCGAATCCGCAGAAGAGACAGCTTGCAGAGAAGTAAAGGAAGAGATTGGACAGGATGTGGAACAGTTGGAATATATTCAAAGCTATCCTTATGATAAAAAAGAGATGCTGATGTTAGGATACAAAGCCAGTGTAAAGAAGAAAGAATTCGTTCTATCTGGCGAAGTGGATTCCGTTGAATGGGTGAAGTTCGAGGATGCATTAGGAAAATTGCGAGAAGGAAGCATTGCTTGGCAATTGGTGAAGACTGTGATTGAAAGCTCAACAGTGTAATAAATGTTGAAAAAAGGCTGGCAGACCGATAGAAAGGGAACTACATAATGAAGGGAAAATTATTATTAAGTGGAGTGTTGAAACTAATAGCAGGCTTATTAATGCTAGGTATTCTATTATTCATTCCAGCGGGAACAATTCACTTTTGGAATGCATGGCTTTTGCTGGGATTATTATTTGTGCCAATGTTTTTCGTGGGAGTGATTCTCTTTATAAAAGCACCTGAGCTTTTGGCAAAGAGACTGAATAGCAAAGAAAAAGAAGATGAGCAGAAGCAAGTTATTGTCTGGTCATTGTTATTTTTCGTAGGTGGTTTTGTGATTGCAGGTCTGGACTTCCGCTTTGGTTGGGCAAGATTTGCTGATTGGATCGTGATAGTGGCATCTGTTATCTTTGTGATAGCTTATGGGTTATATGCAGAAGTCATGCGTGAAAATGCATATCTGTCTCGTACGGTTGAGATTCAAGAGAATCAGAAGGTGGTAGATACTGGTCTATATGGTATTGTGAGACACCCTATGTATATGGCGTTCACATTGTTGCTTCTATCAATGCCAGTAGTGCTTGGCTCGGTGTGTGCGTTTATTGTATTTCTGCCATTTCCTCTTGTGTTGGTTAAACGCATCAAGAATGAGGAAGAGGTACTAGAAAAAGGTTTGGAAGGTTACACAGAGTATAAGCAGAAGGTGAAATATCGTATGATACCATTTATATGGTAAGAAGCTAAAAAATGTCCCCAAAAAGGGGAGATAGAAGATAAGGGCACAAATAGGATTGCGTCAGACGATTAAAGTAAATGCTAGGAAATCAAAATGCTTGAAAAGCCTTGGAATAAGTTTGGAAGGTTACACAGAGTATAAGCAGAAGGTGAAATATCGTATGATACCATTTATATGGTAAGAAGCTAAAAAATGTCCCCAAAAAGGGGAGATAGAAGATAAGGGCACAAATAGGATTGCGTCAGACGATTAAAGTAAATGCTAGGAAATCAAAATGCTTGAAAAGCCTTGGAATAAGTAGAAAAGAATAGTTTAGGAGAACATACTATGGAATTTATGGGAAAAAAGTTAGAGGATATTATTGTGACACTTCCATATGAAGATGGAACAAGTCTGGAATGTGGCGTTTATTCTTACTTTGAGGTTAATAATAAAAAATATTTTGCGTTACTTCCACTTAAAGGGGAAAAGCAATTGGATTTTTCTCAAAACTATATGCTTTATGAGGTAGAAGAAGATGAGGAGAATAATCCTATCGTTATGTATATAGAGGATGATATGGAATATGCTATTGCAGCTCAATATTTCTCAAATCAGTTGTCGAAGAAGTAAATAACTTTAAAGTTGTAATGACGTTTAAAAGGATAAAATCCAACTAAATCAGGAAAATGCAAAGAATTAGTTGGGAAATGAGTCATGTTGACAGGTTTGTAAGCAAGCATGCTCACATAAATCTTAATTTCTAGCAGTGCGCTAATTGGACATCAGTAGGAGGACAGAAGATGGGTAGGGAGAGAAAAAGGAAATGTACGGTAGTGAAGTGTAACAAGAAGAGAATGTGGATAAATACATTGTTGCTATGTATCTGTGCGGTGGCAGTGTTAGCATGCGCATCAAAGCAACCAAACGATGAAAAAGGCGTAGCTTCGCAAGAAACTGAGGCAATTGCGAATGCCAGTACAGCTAATACCAGTACAGAGAATGTGTCTAGTGAAGAAAAAGAAACGACAGGTGATACTACGCAAGAAAGTGTTACCGAGAAGGCTGAAAATGCAGAAACAACTGCTACAGAAAGTGATGAAAAGCAGACTGTTATCAAAGAAATGGGTGAGCTTGACGTAGAAGATAGAATGTTACTGATTAATGGAAAACTCTACCATGCAACCCAGGAGATTGGTCCTATGGGGGATTCAGGATGTGTAGGCGGAACTATTGAGAGTACTGTGGCAATAGGTGAGACACCTCAGAATGAGAAAGAATCTAATTTTGACTGCGTAGGAAATCCTTATACGTTCGATAGTGGAGATGGTGCAATCCAAGTACTGTTAGAGGATGATAACTATTATTGGTTTTACACGGATAAAAAAATAGAATGGAAAGAGGCAACCTCTTTGGTAATCACCAAAGGTGACACTGGTGAACAGCAAACATTAAAAGCTGGAGATGAATCTTACATCAAGATTATGGACACATTACAGAGTCTACACTTACGTGATGTGATGGAAGAAGAACGTCTAGGCTATGCTTTTTGCATTAGAACATATGATGATGCACAGACAGTAATGCAGACTATTACTCTATATGGGGATATGGTTGATTTTGATGGAGACAAGTATGCTGACGCTGCTCATGGCGAAGTAATGGAGCTGTACCTGATGGCGGATGCTTTATATCCAAGTGTGGCACAAGCTACTGTTAGCGAAGAGGTAGCTGAGGCTATAGAGGTCAATAAAAAAGAACGCGCTAAATTAACGGTTTCGTATGCAACGGCAAATGGTGCCAATCTGTTATTTACCAATAATACCGGTAAACAGATTATGTTCAGCGAAGAATATACATTGCAGGCGAAAGATGGTGAGGATTGGAAAGAAGTACAGGTAATAGAGCCAAAGAATTATACTGCCATTGCCTTTAATTTGGAGGATGGGATCCGCAATTGGGGCGTATTATGGAAGTATAATCATGGTAGCTTACCAGATGGAACATATCGTATTGTGAAAGAAATAAGCTGTGGTGAAGGAAGAGAAAAATATCAGCTTGTAGCAGAATTTACATTACCTTGGGCAGAATAAACAGCAATTAAGGCGGGAATCCAGATAGGGATTTTCTGTTTTAGTGGTAGAATAGTAGATAAACATAAGAAGGAGGACTAGCGTATGGAATTTCAGAAGACAATCACACTAGCAGATGGTAGGAAATGTGTACTAAGAAATGCACGTTTAGAAGATGCAGAAGCGCTAATCGAATATCTGAAAGTGACAGCAAAGGAGACTCCTTTTTTGGTCAAAGAACCAGAAGAGATTACACTCACCATCGAGCAGGAAAAGGAATTTATTCAGGCAAGAATGGATGATAAAAAAGAATTGCTTTTAATAGGTGAAATTGACGGGGAACATGTGGGCAATTGCTCTGTAATGGCAGTTAGTTCCATGTCTCGTTATCGTCATAGATGCAGTTTGGGTATTGCGTTATACCAGAAGTACTGTGGTCTAGGCATCGGTAAGCAAATGTTTCAGACTATACTAGAGGTGGCGAAGGAATGTGGCTACGAGGTAGCAGAGTTAGAAGTAGTAACCACCAATGAAAATGCGGTACATATGTATGAAAGCTTTGGATTTAAGATATATGGAACACAAAAGCATAACATGAAGTACAAGGACGGCAGTTATGCAGATGTGTACTTGATGATGAAAGAATTATAAGAGACTACTTATCTGTTGATTTAACAATCCACTAGGTAGAGCAGTCGTTTTTATAAGTGATGAAAGGAGCTAATAGAAGCGAATGTTTGAGAAGAAGGATATTATTTTTAGTGAAACATTAGGTGTATGTAAGGTGGAGGAAGTGACAAAGTTGTCCACCAATAATTCGGAACCTGTGCTATATTATGGTCTGCGTTCAGTGATGGATAAGAGCAAGGTGTCTTATATTCCAGTAGAGAATCATTCGGTGCAATTGCGACCATTGATTACTGTAGAGGAAGCGAAAGAATTGGCAGACAGTGAAGGCTTTAAGGACTTGAATGCGCTTCTAAAGCAGGAAGTGGAGTATGTGCTTGACATAGGAAAATGAAAATTTGATTGCCATATCTAAAATATTTGATATAATATAATTACAAAAAGGCAATCGCCACAGAGTGGTTGACCAAGATAGAAGAAAAGTAAAACCTTCCCTACCGATCAAAGTACAGGGGAGGTTTTACTGTATTAACGAATCATCAATGTGATGAATGTTAATAATGCTAGAATAAACATTCCAAAAGACATTAAATCTTTAAAATCGAAATGATTGTTCATAAGCACCACCTCCATTCTATGTAGAATAGAGGCCAACCACCCTGCCATGCATAGGCTTGGCATGTACACGATTGCCAGTAACCTAATTAGGCTACAAAGGAATTATAACATGGAATACAGGAGAACACAAGTTCGATTTGCGATAAGAGGAACATATTATGACCATCAACGAATATCAGAAATTAGCCATGACAACCTTGAATAAAGACTTGAATAAAAAAGACATCTTAATCAATGGTGTCATGGGATTGTGCGGAGAATCAGGTGAAGCGATTGATATTGTAAAAAAGCACCTTGCACAGGGACATGAATTGGATAGAGAACATTTGATTAAGGAACTTGGAGATATTGCTTGGTATTTGGCAGAGACTGCCACTGCATTAGATGTGACTCTTGAAGAAGTTCTTAGTGGAAACATCGAGAAACTAAAGAAACGCTATCCACAAGGATTTGATAAAGAACGTTCGGTTCAAAGGGATGAGTAGGAGAACACAGATGAAAATAATAGAGTATTTTAGCGCAGACAATAAAGAACATTGGCTTTCGCAACTAAAGGAGTGCGAATGGGGAGCTGGTAAGTACTTGTACCAGTTGCTGACAGAACACAAGCTGAAACATCTTGTAGGGGAGGCCTCCAAAGTTTTGATGTTGGTGGATGAAGAGAAATTAGTATCTTTTTGCACATTTGCTGAGAAGGATGACATTCAACCAACGGAATTAACACCATGGATTGGATTTGTCTATACATATCCAGAGTACAGAGGTAACCATTGTGCAGGGAAATTACTGAGCCATGCAGAAAGTTTGGCAAAAGAGGCTGGAATAAAGAATATCTATATTTCAACCAATCATGATGGATTATATGAAAAGTATGGTTATGAGTTTTATCAAATTATGAAAGATGTAGGCGGAGAAGATTCTAGAGTATATGTAAAGTATCTTTAACATCGAAGAGAAGGACAGGAGGGACTGTGTGTTAGATAATAATATGCCGAAAGAACTACAAGTGAATGATAATACATATACGGTACTTAAGCTTTTAGGTAAAGGCAAAGGTGGCTATTCCTATCTAGTTACAAATAGCAAAAAGCAGTATGTATTGAAACAGATTCACCATGAACCATGCGAATATTATCAGTTTGGTGACAAATTGCAATCAGAACTAAATGACTATCGAAAATTAAAAGAAATTGGGATTCGTATTCCTGAATTGCTTGATGTTGATGTAGAGAAGGAACGTATTTTGAAAGAATACATAGAGGGTGATACCATAGATAAGCTGATTCTTGACGATAAAATGCAAGAAGCTTATCTTGTACAGATGAAGGATATGTGTCGTTTGCTCTATGCTGCCAACATCAATATCGATTATTATCCAACTAATTTTGTAGTACAGAATGAGGAACTTTTCTATATTGATTTTGAATGTAACAATTATATGGAGGAGTGGAACTTCGAGAATTGGGGCGTGAAATACTGGTCGAAGACAGAGGAATTTCTAAGCAAATAAAAATGTATTGTAATACATAAATTTTTTGCTATAATATAA
>CAZHEM010000058.1:0-16509 GCA_964531725.1 uncultured Acetatifactor sp. | reverse complement strand
CTCAATAGGCGTTGGGTCCTTGGTAATTCTTCTGCCACCTATATGGTTAAAAAACACGACAATTCCCAGCGCAAGTCCTATGGAATAGGATACCTCAAGAGGATTGAGTCCACTTGGTTCCCGATTCATGGTAAGCTGGTAGATTTGTGTAAAAAGCTCATTCACCCCAACATCATTGTGATACGCCATAATAGAAAAAGCGGTTCCAAAGAAACACACCAAGCTTACCATTACAACCTTCAGCCATTGTGTTGGGCCAACGTATTTATCCACCATAACCCATTCCACCAGCACATCTGTCTCACCTAGAACTTCCACTGTGATATCAGGACAGCATTCTTCCATCTGTTGAATCAATTTCAAGGTACTGATAACGGTACGATTTTGACCTGCCACCGAGAAACGGTGCACTTTCATGTTTTTTAGTTTTGCGCTAATAGTAGTATTCTGACACTGCACTTCACCCAAGTCCTTTAGAAGCACCTCTTGGCATTTTACTTCCACATTGCGATCACATTTTAAATAAACTACTACACTACTCATTTACTGAGTTCCTCCAAAAAGAATAATAACGAGCCGCACATTTTGCCCAATGCCATGCCAATGATTACCACTCCAATTCCATGTCGAAAAGAAATTCTTCGTGCCAAAATGGGAATACTATCTAGCATCTCCGCAATTGCCAATGCCAAACATCCCACGAACATTCCGCTAAATACACCAAAAATGATTTGCAAGCCCACACCAAGTCCATTCCACAGTGCAATCTGTTCTGGCATTGTATTCTGAAGATACGCCCCCAACTGGCTATAGCGATAAAAGACGCTTATTATACCGCCCACAATGGTTCCAAATACCACCATTTCTTCGTATATTAAAATGTGGTTAGCGGTATGAGTCCGTCCTGCAAATCTAGGCACCAATCCTACTGCCACGAACACAGTAAACACGCCCGCCGAGCTTAGCAATCCATAACTAGCCCCCACTAAAATAAGAAAGAGCCACTTTAAAATCATTCTCTCATCCTCTTCCTGTCACCCTATCTTTCATTTCATTCCTTCCTATTGTGCGCATTTTCCCATATTCTATACACTCCCGTTTAACTTTTCTATGTCCCACTTGGGCGGGAACGCATAGATAGATTATAGCGAGCAAGACCAATAGCTCCCTGCGACATGCGTAAGCAAAACTGCGTTGAGTAAAATATGAGAATTTCTTATGTGCGCTTTGGGCTATCCCATTTCGTGTCTTACTGTGGCTTGGACAAATGGGGCTGACTGTACGTGCATAGAATACATTTTCAAAAGTCGGGTCGGTAAAAGTGGATTTTCTAAATGTGCGCTTTTGTTTATCCTTATTATTCATGTCTTTCTCAGGTTTTACAAATTTAGGGAAATTGTGCGTGAATTGAGAAACATGCATAAAAAAACTACACGTATTTATAACTTTTAAGCATGTTTCTCACCCACGAACATTTTCCCTAAATTTGTAAAAGCCGTCAAAAGCACATGAAGTGAACACAAAAGCGCACATTAAGAAAATTCTCACATTTCCCTCTACGACTTTTGAAAACGTATTATACGCACGCACTGTCAGCCCCATTTGTCCATACCTCAGTAAGACGCGAATCATCATAGATAGTCAAAAGCGCACATCTAGAAATTCCATATTTTTCTCTCCGCAGTTTTACTTGCGTGTGTCGTAGGAAGCCATCGGTCTTGCTCTCTACGTCCATAAATATGCGTCCCCGCTCAAGTGGGGGCATAGAAAAACCCCAGAACCAACTCGGCTCTGGGGTGTATGGTATTTACTCCTCCCATAAAGGAGCAAATGCAATATTCATATCTACATCGCCATCAATACCAGCGACGCTTCCTTTTTCACTGTACTGCCATACCTTGTAGTCGTATGGATAGTACATATCTGGATTGTAATAAGCAAACCACTTGTCGTAATTTTCTAAGGTCTCAAGGTCTAACATAAGAGTACCCATCTCCATATTGTGGTAAATCATTGGCTTGTAGCCTGCGTTTTCGATGGTCTGGCAGAATAAAAGTACTAGATTGGTACGCTCTTCCAAGGACAAAGCATTCATTCGTCCATTCTTACCAGCTACTTTTTCTACATCAATTACCACTGGGCACTCAATATTGTAAGGTGCAATTTTTTCTAATACCAAGTTAGCTTCTTCTAACATCTCTTCTTCGGTGATTGCCTGAGTGTAGAAATATACACCCACCTTTACGCCCGCTCTGGTGGCACCTTCCACGTTCTTTTCAAACTGCTGGTCCTCAACTAATTTGCCTTCCTGACCATAACCGCGATTACCCACACGAACAAATGCAAATTCTACACCATCTGCGGCTACTGCATTCCAATCAATGTTTCCCTGATGTTTGGACACATCAATACCTTTATGAGAGGTCACTACACCATTCTCCATGTACTGATACTCGCCAGTCTCTAACATATTCAAGTTCTCTTGAGAATACGCATTCATCTTTAAATTGGTCTGAATAGGTACAAAATGGAATTGTCCATTACTTACCACTACTAATTCATTGGGATAAAATGGTCTTAATACTTCTACCATGCTCTTGTCACCAGTAATGAGACCACTCTTCAAGCCATCTAGTATCTCCTGTGATGCTGCCGCTGCCGCCGCACTCTGTGCTTCCTGCACTTTCGCCTGTAGTTCTGCTTCGCTGTAGGTAATTGGTTCTGCTACCACTGTCTCTGCTATAGCATCGCCACTTGACACAGCTTCCATCTGTTCCAAACGCTTTGCCGCTTCCTCTCCTGCAAGTTGTGCGTTTGCTGCAATTCTATCATCTAGCCATACAAAAGCTGATGTGGCAATGAACATAGTCAATGTCAAAATTGCCATACATCCTAGCATAATCAACGCAGGATGTGTACCTTTTCTTTTACGTTTCTTTCTATTTTCAAGGCGGTCCTCCACGAGACGACCATTTTCAAACTGATTTTTCATAATTTTTCCTCTTCTTTCTAGCACAATCAACAAAGTTCTACTACATAATAATCGAAAATGCGCAAGAAAAAAAGAGTTTCACAAATATTTTAGAAAAAATTAAGTTTATACAACTTTTTTTCGTAGCCCCAACAATATTTTTTTCTCCATACGACTGACCTGCACCTGACTAATACCTAGTATTTGTGCAATCTCAACCTGTGTCTTATTCTGAAAATATCTCATGTAAATCAATTCTCTAGATTTTTCATCCAAGCTTTCTAATAACTGTTTTAGCAAAAGTCTGTCCAACAGCTGCTCCTTTTCCCTGTCACAGGGTTGTCCACCGAAGCTAGTGCCCACTGCTCCAGTTCCATCACTGACAATTTTATCTACTAGATAGATTTCGCTTCCATCATCTTGATACATAGCACTATATAGAGATTCCACCTCCACAGCAGCTTCCATGGCAATAACAATTTCTTCCTCAGATAATCCCGTCTGGTTTGCCAATTCTGCCATCGTCGGTTCTCGTTGCAGTTCATTTTGCAAACGTTGTCTCGTCAGACGAACTTTCAAACCATTTTCTTTAATAGTTCTGGATATTTTGACCATCCCATCATCTCGCAGAAAACGCTTGATTTCCCCCATAATCATGGGAACCGCATAGGTAGAAAACTTTACATCCAGCGACAAATCAAATTTATCAATTGCCTTCATCAACCCTATGCTACCTATTTGAAACAAATCCTCTAGTTCATATCCCCTTCCTGTAAAACGCCTAACAATATGATGCACCAATCCCAGATTACCCTCTATCAGTTGTGCTCTAGCCTCTTTATCTCCTGCATGGGATTTTGCTATTAATACTGGCATTTCTTCCATTCATTACTCCTCACTTTGCAGCCAGTCACCAACTCCCATTTTCTTTATCATTCGCACGCATGTCCCTTTTTCCAATTCACTTTCCACTTCCAAGTCATCCATAAAAGCTTCCATAAAAGCAAATCCCATTCCAGAACGTTCCCACTCTGGTTTCGTTGTAAAAAGAGGCTCCATTGCTTGCTCTACATCAGCAATTCCCTTTCCCCAATCGGTTACCTCAATATGTAAGTTCCCTTGCTTCATATAGCAACGCAATCTCACTTTTCCTGGATGAATTTCCATAGATTTTCGTTCTAATTCCCCATGTTTTCCAGTACTTTGGAAATTCTCATATCCATGAATAATAGCATTGGTCACAGCCTCCGATACCGCAGTCTTAATATCTGCCACTTCCTCCACCGTAGGGTTATAATGAGTTACAAATGCTATTACTGCCATTCTAGCAAAACCTTCGTTGCTAGGAAGTGCATCGAACTCTATTGTCACTTCATTTTCGATTTCTACTTGTTTCATTAATTCCATCCTGCTTATGTTTTCCTTTCTTTCTATTTCATTAACTTTCTATTCTACTGCAATATTTCCTTTTGCTTTAATATTGTCTTTTATTTTAATATTTCCTCTTATTGCAACACTTCAATCACTTTATACAAGCCAGACATCTGAAAGATACGCTGTATCTGCCTGTCCACATGAATGGCATACACACGCCCGCCCAAACAAGCAATTTTCTTGTAACGCCCCATAATGATACCTATACCTGATGAATCCATAAACTTTGTGTCCTCAAAATCAAACACAATATGTGCCACTTGCTCTTGTAGCAACAAACAATCTGCATTTTCACAGATATATGCTGCTTTGTAATGATCTACTTCCTCTGGCATCTTTACCATTAGACAGTTGTCAATAATTTGAAAATCTCCCATTGTTGTTCCTCCTTTTTTACACTCAAATCTTCCAAATAAGCAGAGAGAAGGACCTGCAAAAACTTGCAAGTCCTTCTCTCCTTCGTATCTTTTAGCTCACAGCATTAGCTGCTTCTAAATCCTCTTTATAATCCTGTGCTTTACGAGCTCTCTCTGTATCAGGGAATAGCTCTATTATTTTTTCATATGTGGTAATCGCATTGGCATTATCGCCATTCTTGCGATACGCATTACCTAATTGATACAATGCTTCCACATTGGTCTCATCATAATATACTGCTTTATTAAAGTTCTCAATAGCAGTCGTAAAATCTTCCGTACGGAATGCATTATACCCTTGTGTATAATATTCCTGAGATAGATTTGGTCCTATTGTAGCAAGCAATGTGCGGTATAAATCCTGAAATGCTGTAGAAGTCTCTTCCACATTCACATTCTGTGCAATACTTTCCAAATTGCTTGCAGTTGCATTCACATCCTGCGTCTGCAAGTAAGCAGTTGCTGCCTGCAACAGACTATCCACGGTCTTCATGGTACCATCTGTACCAACGATTCCTTCTAACTGCTGATTCAAAGAATCATTCTCAGTCTCTAGATTCGTTATTTTATTCTCTAATTCTTGAATACTAGCAGTCTTGGCATCCAATTGATTACCAATCTCAGTAATCTTATTCTGCGCATCATTATTCACATTGGCTACTGCTGCGGGAACTACCAAGAAGTACATTGCCGCAAGACCAATCACCAAGCCAATACCTATATTCAACAAAGTAGAACTTCCACTACTCTTAGGCTCTGCCACATTGATAGGCTGAATAATAATCTCATTATCGCTTTGATAGCGTACTGCCTCTTCCTTCTTGCGTCTAATACTAGTTCTGCCATTATCATCTGGCGAAAGCATTAGCTCTACTTCCTTCTGATAACGCAAAGTCAATGTATTATTGCGGTCAATATCTGCACACTTGCGAAGTTCTCTCTGCGCACGCTCCCACTGTTCACTATCAATGTAAAGCAATGCCAATAACTGATGTGCACGCACAAACTTAGGATTCAAAGACAATACTTTCTTCAACTGAATAACAGCCAAATCTTTACTATCCTGCATGCAATACAACAATGCCTGATTATATTTTTTAATCGTTGCATTGATGGAATCCAATCTAGATGCATTGGATTGAATCATGCCAATGTAATCATCCGCAATATTCTTCTCCGCACGAAGATTCTTACTGATAACCCATTCACTTAACGCCGCAACTACTTCGCCCATCTCAAAGTATACCAAGCCAAGTAAATTACGCGCCTCTATATTATTCTTATTAAACTTCAAACTCTGTCTCAAACTATTAATTGCGCCGGACAAATCTCTTACGCTTGCCTTCTCCAAACCTTCGTTGTAAAACATGTTGGATACTTGCATAATTTTCTTGTAAAGAGACACATCAACGCCGCAAGCTGTACAAAAATCATGTTCTGATAATTGACGTCCGCAGTTATAGCAAAACATGCTCACACCTCTTTCGCTCTCTCTACTGTTTATCTTCTTTTTCTTCAGATTCCTTAATCATCTTAACTAACAAATCTGCCATGTCAGTTAAATCCTGATTGTATATAGCTTCTTCTGCATCCTCAACCTCAAGGCTTGGATGGAATTTCTTCAATTCTTCCTCAAAATTAATCATCTTCTAAAGACTCCTTTATCTCACCAACCAAATACAAGCTTCCCGCAATGTAAATGCGTTCATCTGGCATCTGTCTATCAAGCAATTCACGAAAGGCTCCTTTCACATCCTCATATACAGAGTAATTCACTTGTGGATATCTGGCAAATAACGCACTCATAGTCTCCAAAGTCGTAGCCCGCCCTGTATTCATATGGGCAATAGCAATTTGTTCAAACAAATTGGCCCGAGCTAACATCTCAATCATATGCTCATAATCCTTGTCTGATACCACGCTAAAAAGCAAGGTTCTCACACCCTCAAATCCATCTTCTCTAACAGTATCCAAAAATGCTCGGATACCATCCTCATTATGAGCACCATCCACATATACATCTGGCAGGACTTCTTCCATTCGCCCCTGCCACATACACTTCTCTACACCTTTAACGATATGCTCTTCTGTAATGGTCTGTCCTCTGTCCAATACCTCAATAGCGCGTACCGCAAGCGCAGCATTCTCCATCTGATAGCGAGCGATTGTGTTTAGATTTAGCCTAACATAACCATAATACTCAGATTGCAGGGAAAAAGCAATGTTTTTATTATGAATTTTCAAGAATGTATAGTCACTTTTCGACACTGCATAATCAGAAACGCCACACTTTGCCGCTTGTCGCAAAATTACGCGTGTAGACTTTTCTTCCCCGTTGGTAAAAACTACCGGTGCTCCTGCATGAATAATCCCCGCCTTTTCAGCAGCAATCTGCTCCACTGTATCACCCAAATATTCCACGTGATCAAGGCTAATGCGAGTGATTACGCTCAATTCCTTCTCAGACACCGCATTAGTAGCATCTAGTCGTCCACCAAGTCCCGTTTCCAAGATACAATAATCCACATTCTCCTTTGGGAAAATCAGCATCGCCATAAAAAAGAGATACTCAAAGAAGGTAGGGTGATATCCCTCTCCCTTTTCCAAACTCTCCCAATCAAGGCTATTATATATCTCCAAAAAAGCCTCAAGAAATGCCTCCTTAGAAATCATCTCACCATCCACTAAGAAGCGTTCTCTCACATCCACCAAATGGGGAGAGGTAAACACCGCTGTACGGTATCCTGCCTCTGTTAAAATATATCTCATATAGGCACAAACAGAGCCTTTTCCATTGGTACCTGCCACATGAATAATGCGTAACTTTTTATCTGGATCACCCAGCTGATGCAAGTACTTTTGGGTATCCTCTATAGAATTCTTAGTTGTAAATTTAGGAGTGTTGTATAAATAATCTACAGCCTCTTCAAAAGTCGTAATCGTTTGTTTTTTCACAGTATCACCCTTACTTATTGTTCTTTTATTCTCCGTTACCGCTTCCCACTGCTTTTACATAGTAAGCCCAACCTTCACAGGTTTCGCTTGGGGTATATGCACTTATCCCATCACTGTCGTTATCTTCTGTAATCATAAATACATAATAACTGCCATCCAATTCAAAAGTGCCAAATATATAATATACAAATGCTCCTGTTTCCCTGTCTACTTGTACAGTACTGCGGTCATATCTGAAATATTCATAATTATCATAGCATATCTCTTCCAAAAGACTTTCAGGTACCACTTCCATAACATTTATTTCATCTGCTTTTTTTTCTAATTCCAATCTTTCCACCATAGGTTTGAACACTTCAATATACAATCCTATACTGCATAAAATAAGAAAAAGAGGAATAAGAATACTACGCTGATGTGAAGTGTGTAAATCCGGAAAACTGGTTGCATGCTTCGCATAGTATCCTTCATTCACCAAAATCTCATCTCGCAATCCTGGAAACGCATCTGCAATAAGCCAGTATTTCTTTTTTCCTTTGTAGCCTATGTAACTCACCAATGTATATTTCCCTGTGGAACGCAATACTTTTAATTCATCTAATCTTCGTATCTCGGCTTCACCATTAAAAATCCACTGGTACCAATCTTTCATCCATGTACCAGCCCCCACTAAAGCTCTCTCTAAGACTAATATATATGCTTCCTGCTTACCTTGCACCTCAAGTACGTGTCTATCGTTTCCAATAAGCTTCACCATATATAGAGACTCATCCCTCACAATATAAGCTGTACGCTGTGTTTCCGAACGAACCGCCAACCATAACGCATATATTACGCATGGTATGATAAATATCAGTAACATCCCGTACACAAACCATATAATCCCCAACATGCTTCTAGTCGTAAATACAGAAGCAATTACATGCACCACAAGCCAAATCAAGATAATTCCCAATACACCAACAGTTCCTAATCTTGCTCGGTTCTTAGTTAACGCTCCAACCTTATGTTCTCTGGCGTATACGTCATCATACATAAAAATCTTATCCGTCATTTTCATCCTCCACCATATATATTAAGTCCCCACTTAACATACCCTTATTCAATTACTCCCTATTGTATACTTCCATCATTGATATTCTATTGGAATAACGACTTTATCAGATAATAACGATGTATATTATCATTCATAATTCCGCTACCTCTAAATGCAGCTCCTATTTCAAACAACATTCCAAAAACAGCAGCTATCAATACTAGTTTCAAGATGATATTGTACGCAGGTGTATCCTTATATTTTTCTAATATCTGTAATACAACAATCATCGTTGCAATCATTAACAGCCACAAAAAGTCAGTATAATATCGATGCAAGATTCCTGCCATCTGGGTATCAGCACATACCACCAGCAATGCCATACATATGCATAGTACTACTATTTTATATAGCCTTTTTTCTCTCAATTCCTGCTTTACTGCACCCATTCCTAACAAAGATAGCAGTATTGGATGCGTCCAGAGGGCACCACCATATGTCCATTCCTTTATGGTATTCCCTAAATATCCCGAATAGAACGGGGTCACCTCTACAAATGGGAACTGTAAATGTATACTGAATGGCTGGAACAAATACATAAAAATTCCATCGGGCAGTCTTTCCAGACTAAATCCTCTGCGAGTCATATCATTGGTTGTAAGATTATAATTAGCTCCAAAATCAAACACTGAGCCAAATCGAATATAATTATAATACATTAATCCAATAGCCACAATGATATATGGAAGGGCAAATGCCAACAAGGATATTATTGTCTTTTTTTCTTTTCTCTTAGATAAAAAGTATGGAAGCAATACAGGAACAACCAGAATGCTTCCCACCAAAAATTGTGGACGACATCCTGCGGTTAATGCCATACAAAGTGCTCCTATCGCTAATCTAGCATTAACCCCTTTTTTATCTTGTTCCCAATAATTAGTTGCAGATATTAGCAATCCAATTCCCCATAAAGAGAAGCATAATGCCATTACTATAGGTAAATTGTAAAATTCTGCACTAAGCATCGAATAAAACAGATTTAAGCTGTTGCTTCCTATCACTGCTAAAATCAAGTACAGCGTATAGGAAAGTTCTGAAAACCACTTCTTACAAACCTGTCTTAGCAGATAGTAAACACCAACTATACAACCTACCCCTGCAATATAAACTCCCAACCATGTAGGAAATGCACTATGAAAGATCATATAATAGGGTAAATAAAAGAGTAATACTGGTACTATCCCAAAATATACATAGAATTCTCCCTGATAATAACAGGTATCCCATACAGCATCATATCTTGGAACATTTACGACTCTTTCTGCGTAGTCATAGGGATTCTCTAGGACCTGTAATGCCACCATCGTCTCTTCTGAAGCCGCATCAATAGATATTTTCCCCTCACTTAAGGAAACTGCCAATTGATGATATTGCTGATGATAAGGCCATACAGGATTTAAAAAAGCTGGATTACTTCTTATCGTAGCCAAAAAGAACAAGCTATTAATTACAATAAGTGCACCTACCGCAAAATATTTTTGCTTAGAAGTCCACTTCCAAGTATATACACCTGCTTCTGGGCGTAGAGCATAAGCCATGCACAGAATAACAAATAGAATTAGCATTCTTGGCACTGATACAAACCAAGGTACTTTTGCATCATATGTAAGTTCTCTAACGTATACATCTGCTGTAGTTTTTGGCTCTACTTCTATGTTAGCTTCCTTAATTGCACCATAACTATTTATCTTAATATATTTACTTTTCTCTACCAGCGGATATATGGTCACATCTTCCAACGCATAATATTGTGAATTGCCTTCATCACATATACTAATCTTAAGCGTCACTGGAACTGTCGCTCCAGTATCTGTGCAGCTTTCCACATCCAAATACACATATCCTGGCTCACCAGACATCTCCCTTGCGAAAACCACATTGCCATATTGCTCGTATCTCCATGGCTGGTTAGTGGCATTAAGGGATAATATCGCTCTATAATTAAATACTAACAATTCTAAGCCTATACTAATTAGGAAAAAAAGGATAATTTTCTTCAATCGTTCTTTGCTCATTTGTACCTCTATCTACTCGTTAGAACATTAGATAAACGTTATCGGTAATCTCTCATAGATCAATGTATTGCACTGATACACGCATCCACCAATACAAAACAATAGTATCACTATAGGCATCATCACTGCAATCACCTGATTACTATGCCTGCTTATCCTATCAACATAGCCAGCTGCGGGAATTATCAACGAACAATATGCCAATCCAGCGAATAATGCTGGTGTATCCATTATAGAGATAAATTGCAATGCCCATATACCAATTCTTTGCACTATATCCCATGGGAAATAGCATGTGCTCATTATTGCTAAGCACACTGCCAGCAGAACGCACACTTTGTTAATCGTACGCTGTTCTTTTTCCCCTTCTACGAAGTGTAACCAAATTCCTACCGCAAGACATAGTAGCAACCCAAGCCCCATGCCCGGACGCTCCTCTCTCCATGCATATGCTGTAAAAAATTCACCTAGTCTATAGCCTTCGCTCATTATAGACTGTAGCGGTATCTGCAATTCTGCAAAGGAATTCATAAATAAACATTGCACCAAACGATACAATACAGGTGCTCCCACAATTGCACTAAGTACCAGAGAAATGCACATTTTAACATTTCGCTTTATCAGCGCAAATAATAACGTTATTCCCGTAATAATAGACCACAGCACCACATCCGCATAACATATCCCCGATAGCACAATTGCTCCCAAAGCCACTTCCCCAAGACCTTTTTTGCCTCGTAATATTCTGTACACATATCTTATATATAGTGGTAACAGCATCCACACAACCGCTTGAGACAAATTGGCAATATCATAACATACATACAATCTATATGGACATGTCATATATAATAGCACACCAAACAAAATCGGTAATTTAGCATCCTTCCCAAAAATATCCGTCATCAACATCCATACCGACCATGCTGTACCAATCTGCAATAACATCATAAAAATGCGATATGTTAGAACCATATTCCCTGACACTTTATAGAACGCCCCTGAAAGAATAAACCACATATTTGAGTTCAATACATTTTGTGTTACTCCCATATTAACCAATATCTCGTTAGATGGGAACAAGAAAAAATGCCCAAATTCAAATCCCATGGAAATCTCTTCCACGCATCCTATCCATTCCGTAATAATTCCGCCTGCCATAATGTAGTTGCAGCCAACTGGTAGCATAGCAACAACAGAAGCTAATATACACATTGCCCGAAACAAATTTCTATTATTTTTTTCTTCCATTTTATTTTTCACCCTGTAATTGTTCCTTTATTCAAGTTCTATAGCTTCCTCGTGATACAAATAAATCGCCTCTGATTGGTACAAAATATCATTAATCTGATACACAGCTGACAAAAGCCAAATAGTTCCTACGATTGCTAATAGCAATTGAAGCCCTTTATTTTTCTCAGTTTGTGCTCGTCTGAACAGAAAAGTTGCCAACAAAGCTCCCATTAAGGATAGTAAAGACCAAAAACATATTTCGCCACCTTTATAAATAGCAGTCAAACGGTATGGCGACACCAAATATAGCATACTGCCAAATAATGCTGCATATTCATCCTTTGACCACCACTTGAGACACATATAAATAACAGTTATTGTAATTAATGTGATTAAAACTTGATACACCATATGTGCTGACATCAACGGAAGACCCAGTCTTGTCAAAACCATAGGAACATACTGGAAAAGACCACTTACCACATCTCCCTCAATAATGTATCCTGCTAGATATGGATAATTAGCCACCATAATTCCTGTGACTAACACCCAAAATATAACTTGTTGTTTTTTACTGACTTGTCCTTCCAAAATACGCTTACGGAATATTAACATTGCATCCACTAATAAGAATATGACCAATACAATCAAAAACAAAAGTCTATTCCCTATATTGGTCTTACATACATCCAATTGTACCAATCCAGAAGCGTCCGTACCTTCAAAATCACATTGTACATAAGCGTTTGAGACCTGCTCCATCACATATACTTCAAAGTCAACATACTTTCCCCCCGAAGATATATGCACCTTATTACCTCTCACTGAATTGAAATGGGCCTTTTCATATTTCAGTTCCACGTTAATTCCTTGTTCATCTTCTATGTCAGACTGCACTCTTACCTGGTAAACACCGGGAGATAACACTAAGTATTCACTTTTTATCATGGATTGTTCTTTATTGCTTATATAGTCTGTTCCGTTCATAGAATATAACAGCTGTTCCTGTCGAAAACAACCTACTAGTAAGAACACAGTAATCATACTTTGCAGCACGAACAATATCACGTAATTATTGCGCACTTTATTTATCATATCCGTTCCTCCGGTTGTTCTTTATTGCTTATATAGTCTGTTCCGTTCATAGAATATAACAGCTGTTCCTGTCGAAAACAACCTACTAGTAAGAACACAGTAATCATACTTTGCAGCACGAACAATATCACGTAATTATTGCGCACTTTATTTATCATATCCGTTCCTCCGGTATCTTCTCCATACAACGAGCAATAATACTATAGTCGCACCGCTTATCAATTCGCTAATTCTCCAATAAATTGGGCTTATAAAACGAACACAAATCATTCCATCATAGGAAGCTGGAATAGCAACTCGAATCACATTATTATTGCCTGCTGATAGCTGCATATCCTGTCCTGTCTGACTATCATATGCCTGATACCCCTTATACATCATCATTGGAATATCTGCATATCCATCTGCATCTGCAGTATTATGACAGTGTAACTGTGCCTTAAGCCCACTCTTTTCATAATGTAAGACCTCTATATCATCACTTGCCTGCACATCCGCATAGCTCAGTAGCTCATAATTTGTTCCTTCAATGAGATATTCTGCTCCTGAAATATACCCAAAGCCCATACTTTCCTCATTGTATAACTCAAAATAATCCTGATTTGCCTTCACATAATCCAATAAATATATACTTGAAGTAGTAATTCCTACAAACATTACAGCAATCATTACCCAGTATGCCTTCTTGTCATGTAGTTGAAAATAATACAAACAGAATCCAAAGATTAACACAAGGCATACCGTTCCCCATCCCAAGAAACGATTTGGAAATTGAAGACTACTTACTAACGATGCAAAAATAGAATTCACTGATTGAATTTTATCCCATGGGAACATATTCGTACTCATGCACAATAATAGAATTCCTACTAGGGCTGTTTTTTGGGTAAAAGCAACTCTCTCTGTTTTATTTTTCTCAAATGTTCCACCAAACCACATAATCAAATAGAGGCATAATGCCACAATCAGCACCAAACCAATTCCTACAGGATGAGAATACTGCATTCCCATTCCAGCCGATGGAGTATTACTACCATCTCTCCAGAAATGAAATGCCAAATGAGCCAATGTCAATCCACTTTCCTGTATTGTTCGTCCAGAAACATGCTTAATATGCACATCCTGTGTAAGGTAATAATCCAAAAAAGGAACCAAATACCACAGACATAACATAACCGTACATGTAGCTGCCTTAACGAATTCTATCCATACTTTTGATGATAAAAACTTACGAACATGTAAAATACAAAATACAATGGTAACAATTGCAGTTATCTCACAGCTCAATACATGTGTCTGTATTAATCCGGTATACCCTAACATCAATGGTACCCAGCATGTCCTATACTCAGGTTTCTCTTGTTCCTCTGTAAAAATACGATACAAACCATAGATTACCAATGGCATGAAGGTTACTGCGCTTCCTTCTCCCACTGCGCTGGTGATAAGAAGCTTATAAATTCGGAAAATAGACAAGGTATACAATGCACTACATACAAGCCCTATATTGCGATTCTTAAAAATTTTGGCAAAACAATAATATGAAATCCACGCAGTTGCAATATTCAAGCCAATGCAATAGATGTTGTAACTGGCTGTAATAGTAAAGCCTAACAAACGAAATATTGCTGGAATAAACAACAATGTATTGCAGTAGAAAATTGCATCTGCATAGCCATGATTATACAACCATCTTGGCTCTATTCTCACTGGAAACTGTCCAGTCAAAAGTCCATCTTTTACACCCTCTATTCGCTGAAGATGATAGGTTAAGTCTGCACCCGTAATATTGTAGCCGCACAGATATGGAAGAGACGCAATAAATATAATAAGGGTAACAAAAAAGAAGGTATTCCTTACCTCTTTTGATACCCTATACTTCTCATTATAATAATAAAATGCCATGACAGCCAAAACAATAAGTGCCACAATCGTAACAACGGTCAACAACATTGTCCATAACTGATTGGTCTCAACAATCCTAACATTTCCTGTCTGTAGGCTTCCAAGTTCAGATTTAGACACCACAATTTGTAGATTTTCCGTTGCTTCATACAACCACATCTCATAGCTAGTATTGTTCAATGCACTATAGAAATGTTCCCCATTACACAATAATCCACCATCAAAGACAGTGCCATCCTGCACATTGCACAATGCCACTACATCGGTATCTGTTGTATATTCTAACTCAATTCTATATACTCCAGGACGCAGGGAAATCCCTTCTATCACAGCAACATTATCTATAAAGCAATCATTCTCAAAAACATAATTACCTTCATAGCTGTACTCTGCATTTGGCATAGCTATTTTCACGACTAATACCAACATTATCAGCACGAAAAGAGTCCCTACAATATATACTGGTCTTTTTTTCCATAGTTTTATATCAAACAACCTTTGTATTAACATACATTATCCCTTTAATTATATTTCGTGATATTCCTTGAGCATTATAGCATTCCTATAATCTTAAAACAAGTCCCGCAGGCTACGGGACTTGTCTTCATAAACATATTTTTTTACTGATATTTCGCCCTTTTCAGACACATGTTCTTTACTGTAACTGTGCCAGACGCTCAGTTACCTGCTCCATCATCTGGGTATACTTCGCAAGCTTCTCTTTTTCCTCTGCAATCTTAGCCTCTGGAGCCTTAGAAATGAATCTTTCATTAGAAAGCATTCCGTTAACACGAGCAAGCTCGCCCTCAAGACGCTTTTTCTCCTTGGTAAGTCGCTCGATTTCCTGAGCGATATCAACCAATTCTGCGAAAGGAATGTAGAGGGTTGCACCTGGAATTACTACAGATACTGCATCCTGTGCAATACCTTCTTTATCCTTCTGCATGGTTACTTCATTAGCGTATGCTAAAGATGCGAAGAACAATTTACCTTCTGTGAAAGTATCAAGAATTGCCGCATCCTCACTTACTACATATACGCTTGCCTTACGACTAGGTGCAACGTTCATCTCGGTACGAATGTTACGGATACCACGAACTGCTTCCTTAATGGTCTCGATGTCCTTTTCTTCCTTAGCGAAGCTTCTCTCTTCGGTGTACTCAGGCCATTTACTAATCATAATAGATTCTTCTTCGCTCTGTAAGGTGCAGAAGATTTCCTCTGTAATGAATGGCATGTATGGATGTAATAATTTTAATGCATCGATTAATACAGTCTTTAAGGTCCAAAGAGCTGCATTCTGGCTAGCGGTATCGTCTGAATTGTAGAGACGAGGCTTAACCATTTCAATATACCAGTCACAGAACTCATCCCAAATAAAGTCATATA
>CAZHEM010000057.1:11233-16585 GCA_964531725.1 uncultured Acetatifactor sp. | reverse complement strand
GTAGATAGTACCAGACTCATTTGTATAAGTCTCAGATGCTGGTGAAGCAGGAGCTGGCTTACAGTTTGCTAAGAAGAACTTGTTACCTTCGTTAGCTAAGTCACCAGTTGAATCGAAGCCATTAGTTAATTTACATACAACTAAAGCTGGATCTAAGTGGTTCTTTTTCCATAAGGTGTTAGGATCGTTAGGAGACTGTTTTAAGTGGAATTCACCTTCTGCGTAGCTGTAAGCTTTTTCTTTGTCAGTACCAGCATTGGTTACGAACTCTTCAGCTGCAGTTGACCAGTGAGTACCTTCAGCACCATAGGTCCAAAGTGTCTGTACAACATCACCATCCATCATGGTCTCGATGAATGCATCAAAGATAGCCTGCTCACGAGCATTGTCGCCATCCTGGTCATCAATGATAACCCAAACTGGAGCTTCACGGTCGATGTAAGCGCCAACTTCGGTAAGAGGAGCTAACTGAACTAACTCTTCGTTAACTTCGTTCTTGATCAAGTTATCAGTTAAAGTCTGATACCAAGAACCTGCCCAGTATGTGAATACACCTGCAGAACCAGCCTGATCGTTAGAGAACCATTTCTCACGAGCGATCTTTGTAGAAGCTGTTAAAGTTTCAGGATCGATAACGCCATCGTTATAAGCCTGCTGTAATCTTAATAAAGCTGCCTTAGTTGCTTCTGACTGGAAGCCGTCAACCCAAGTACCATCTTCACCCTGGTAGATTGCTGGGTAAGCATCCTGCCAGAACTCTGGTAAGTAGTTGATGTATGGAGCTTCGTTTCCAAGGAAACCAGCTGCAACAACACCATAGGTATCGTTCTTGCCGTTACCGTCTGGATCGTTATTAGTGAAAGCTAATAACATGTTGTAGTAATCTTCATATGTTTTGATGGTGCTAGCGTCGATACCTACTGCATCTAACCAAGCTTTCTTTACGTAAGATACACAACCATTACCATAGGTAGGAGCGAAACCGTAAAGTTTGCCATCTCTCTTAAGACCTTCGTTGATTGCTGGAGCAGCCATTCTTGACTGGAAATCAGCGTTTGCATATGCGTCGGTCATATCCCAAAGTAAACCAGTTGGGATGTACTGTGCATACATATCAGCAGACATAATCATTACGTCTGGGTAGTCACCTGATGCGAACAAACGTCCAACTGCATCAACGTAACCTGAGTGGTCTAACTGCTGGATAACAAGGTCAACACCTACAGCGTCTTCCCACTGTTTCTCGAATTCAGCCTGACCATTGTCAACTGTTGCTGTAAGAGTACCGTTAACTACCATGTTAACTGCTTCAAGTTTGTACTCTTCTGCTGGAGCTGCTGCTTCAGTAGAAGCTGCTGCTTCGGTGTTAGCTGGAGCTGCTGCTTCAGTAGAAGCTGGAGCTTCGCTACCGCCACATGCTGCTAAAGAAAATACCATAGCAGATGCTAAAAGTAAAGATAATGCTTTCTTCTTCATTTCTTTCCTTTCCTCCCTAAAAATATTAATTTGTTCTTTGCCTTGGTTGCCCACGGCTTAGGTATACCCTACCATTTGACCACCAAAATAGCAAGTTACAAATTTTGCGGTGACGTTCAAAATTTGTTTTCTTTTTCAAAAAACGCCGATTTTATGGGCTTTTCTGAAAGTACTTACATATTGTTTTTTTTGTACAAAACTGTTACAATACTTATAAATTCTTATATACTTTGGAGAAACTTTGGAGAACACATTAATGATTTTGAATAAAAAAATTCCCGAAAACGAGGCAACTTCCACAAGAGATAACTCAACGTTAATGCTACGAATGGTAACCTCTTACAGCATCTTTTTGCTTATTATCCTAATTTTGTTCTTATTTTTGTACCGTTCATCATTTAATAACATGCGTACTTTATATAATCTGCAGAATCGTTCTACACTTATTAGTAATGTAGAACTTTTTGAAAAAGACTTAGATATTATGGATGTGTATTGTCGACAATTAATACAGAACAATTCATTTCGTAGAGTTGCTAATACTCATGTAGCAGACAACACTTTCCGAACCTTAGCAACTGAGATTAGTACCTCCCTTGCTACCGACGTATACCCAGAGACCTTGCTTCCTATTAGTGAAGTATATGTCTACCTACCACTTACCGATTATATATTGGCACCCACCTATGCAATACGTCAGGATCGTTATTATGATTGGGTTAAGAGATACGACCTTGACTTGTATAGTCAATGGGATGAATATCTAAATAACGAAAAGTACTATTACCAGTTTCTTCCTATTAATAATCTACTTCCTACATCCACTGTAGAAAGTTACATGTACATTATCAATATAGAAGATTTACATTATTTGAATACAAACGCAGTTGTATGTTTTGTATTTACAAAAGATGAGCTTGCTTCCCTTTTTGAATGCATGAGCCCTTCTAGTCTAGACAATATATTATTAATTACCGATACGAACGATAATGTAGTATTAACTTTAAATAATGAAGCTTTAAATAATGAAACTTCCATCAATAGCCACAACATTCTTTCTTTAGATTACAGCAACGATTTAGCTTCCTATCAGGGCAATGGTTATCGTCTGTCTATTGGAAGATACACTTCCGCTAACACAGGGAATACATATTATTATAGTTATGCTCCTTTTGAAAACAGTTCCAACACTTTGGTTGCACGAATTATTTTCCCATTAGTGTTCGGCTTATGCCTTATTGGCGGTAGCTTTATGGTATTGACCTTCTCTCGTAAGAATGTTCAACCAATCATCGAATTAGGCCACGAGCTGGACGAGGCTGTAGAAGCACAGAATTATCTTCAGGAGATGGTAGACAATCAACGTCCTATCATTTGCAACTCCTATGTACGACAGTTACTGACTGGTACCGTTGCCTCCGAAGAAGAATTAGCTTATATCAAAGAATATTTAGAATTATATAGCGATTCATTGTATTACAATGTACTTTACGTTGTAGTATACAACAATCATGGAGATTCGCAGGAAACACCTTCTGTTTCTTATGGTATGTCCGATGAATTTAACGAGATTATCTCCTCCGCTTTACAAGAATTCTTTGGACTACCATTATATTGTTTTAGTCCATCTGATCGAACCTTTGCATTACTTTTAAATTGTAATGCCGCTGAAGAAAAAGACTTTATTATTAAAATAGGAAGCGTTGTATCGCAATTGCATGACTATTTATTGGATACTTATGGTATTTGGTTATTTGCAGGTGTTGGTAAAAATACCAATTCCTTATCAAACGTATGGGAATCTTATCAGCAGGCAGTAGATGCTGCAAGTTATACTACCAAGAACTACATTTTCTTCCCATATGAATTCATTAAAAAGGATTCTAATGCGTTCTACTATCCGCCTGAGTTGTCAACCAAGTTGATTCACTTTATCACTTCTGGCAACACTGCTCAGGTTGTAGAATTATTCAGCTTAATCCATCAGGAGAATATTGAAGAGCGTTCTCTTCCAGTTAACCTGTTGAAGTTCTTGCTATCCGATATTCGTAATACATTGTTGAAGGCACGTTTTGCACTTCCAGCCAATGTAGACCCTGAAATTGTTCAATCAATTGACGAACGATTTAATGAACATTTTTCATTCCGTTTGTGTGAAGATATCGCACTAACCCTAAGTGGGTTATTTACTACTACACAGGAAGACGATACTTTAGCTTCCACTATTGAAAAATATATTCTGAAGAACTACAAGGATCCATCTCTTTGCTTAAATAAAATATCCGATGAGTTCCAGATATCTGAGAGTTATTTTTCACATATGTTCAAGGAAAAAACTGGCGTAAATTTCTCTACATATCTTGAGAATATTCGTATTAACGAAGCTGCTCGTCTTATTCGTGAGACAGATACTAGCTTGAATGAATTATATATTGCAGTAGGTTATAACAACGCAAATACCTTCCGAAGAGCATTTAAAAAGATTTATGGTGTAACTCCAAGTAGCTTACGCGAAAACAAATAATCTTGTATAGTTTTCTAACAAAATAACACACAATAAAAGCTTCCTAGAATCTACTTCGATTCCAGGAAGCTTTTTGCTATCACCATATCTTCTGGTGTTGTTATTTTGATATTCTCGTAAGACGCAGGCACTAGTTTAATAGGATAATTTCCTATGGTCTCTACTACCATTGCGTCATCCGTAATCTCAATTCCCTGCGTCTTTAGTTCATCCAGATGATTGATTACCTTTGAATACGCCCCATAAATAAGCTCGTATTCAAACACCTGTGGTGTCTGCACCATCCATACATTTTTACGTTTAGGAGTCTGCACTGCAAATCCATTTTCATCGCTTATCTTAATGGTATCTTTCACAAGCATGGCAGCCACACAAGCCTTATGCTCTATCGCTGCCTGATAAGTATCTGCAATAATCTGTTCACTCACAAATGGTCTCGCTCCATCGTGAATAAAAACATAATGTGACTGTGGATTGTCAGACTTAATGGTCTTCAAAGCCTCCCACACAGACAAATAACGTTCAGCACCACCTTCTATAATAGAAGTAATCTTCTTAAACTCATACTTATCTACAATCTCTTCCTTACAGTACGAAATACTATCTTTCCCTACTACAAGAATAATTTCATCAATCAAAGCACTCTGTTCAAAGGCATTTAATGCATACCAAATCACAGGCTTATCAAGTAAATCTAGATATTGTTTTGCCACATTGCTATTCATACGTTTACCGCTGCCGGCAGATAGCACAACAGCGGTACATTTATTTGTTCTATTCATATTTTATACCTATTCAAGTTCACAAATATTAACTCATTTCAAGAGTTCCTATTTTAAGCATTCTATAACTTTCTATTCTCCCAGTTTCAGATTCGGCACTGCATTCAAGTCCATTCCACTACGCACACCTTTTTGGAATTCATAATATCCAGCCACACCAATCATTGCTGCATTATCTGTGCAGAAAATAGGCGATGGATGATAAAAACGGACTCCTTGTTTCTCGCATTCCGCCTCAAAAGCTGCTCGCAAGGAAGAATTGGAAGCCACGCCTCCTGCAATAGCAAATTTATCAAAACCATATTGTTTTACTGCATGTAAGGAATGCTCTACCAATACGTCAATCACTGCTTTTTGGAAGGATGCTGCTACATCAGCCTCACAAATAGGTTCTCCTTTCATCTGACAGCCATTCAAATAGTTCAATACTGCCGATTTCAAACCGCTAAAGCTGAAATCATATTCATTATCCTGCACTTTTGCTCTTGGAAAATGAATAGCATCTGGATTACCTTCTTTTGATAGTTTATCAATCTTAGGTCCACCTGGATATCCTAGGCCAATAGCTCT
>CAZHEM010000057.1:0-11223 GCA_964531725.1 uncultured Acetatifactor sp. | reverse complement strand
CATCATCTCTAGTACGACCAATAATCTCGTACTCCCCATAATCTTTTACAACTACTAGATGTGAATGTCCACCAGAAGCAACTAAACATACGAAAGGTGGCTCCAATTCCTTGTTCTCAATATAGTTGGCACTAATGTGACCTTCAATATGATGCACTCCAACAAGCGGAATTCCTGTAGCAAAGCTAATTGCTTTTGCAGCAGATACACCTACCAATAATGCCCCTACTAGTCCTGGTCCATAGGTTACTGCAATTCCATCAATATCTTGCAAACTTACCTTTGCCTCACTTAAAGCTTCTTCAATTACCTGATTAATCTTCTCAATATGCTTTCTAGACGCAATCTCTGGTACAACACCACCGTATACCGTATGTAATGCAATCTGAGAAAATATAACATTTGACAAAACTTCTCTTCCATTCTTCACAACAGAAGCAGCCGTTTCATCACAAGAGCTTTCAATTGCCAAAATCAATACATCTTTTTCTTTTGATTCTATTTCACACATATAATAATTCTACCTTTATTCTTCAATTGATACATTCTCAGCCAAATCCCAGCCGTAAATCTTCCAATGTTTGTCTTCATCTCTACGAAGCAAATACACTTGCTCTACTGGCATAGTAGCACCACCCTCAGATACCTTATAGGAACAATAGATTCTTGCGAACTCATATCCATCTTCCGAGAAATAATCTACATCCGTACTAGATGCTACAGATACCCCCGAGATTCTTCTGGCATTATCACGATAATCATTAATTTCAAATTGTAAACGTCCTGAATATTCTCCCAATTCATTGGCTGCAAGGAGTTCTTCATCGTACAGTTCTCTCGCCACAAGACCCAATTCCTGCAATTCTTCCTTGGTAGCTTCTTCATTGTAGAAGCATTTAATAATATCATTATAATATTTAATTACTTCCTTTGGTGTGGCAGGATAGTTATTTACCAAATCACGATCAATTGTACTCTGCACCAAAGTCATAGTAGCCTCTGCTTTTGTTTCTTTTGTCTTATTAGCCAAATAGGCATAATATGCCACTACTGCCACCACAAAGATTAAGAAAAAAATAGCTACTCGATTTGTTGTTTTTTTCATATCAACCACACCCTTCTTATTGAATTTATCATTCCGTATCAAAAATTATTTATTCCTCATCAAACTTTAATTCAATGGTTCTACCATCTTTAGCCGCAATAGCATTCGGGAATATTTTTTTCACTTCCTTCATATATTCCTCTGGATGCAATAGGGATGGACTGTAATGTGTCAACCACATTTGTGGTACCTGTGCCTGCTTTGCAATCTGTGCTGCTTCATACATAGTCATATGTTTGTATTCCTTGGCCTTCACCAATTTATCAGGCTCTCCATACATACCCTCACAAATAAGCAAATCTGCGCCCACCGCATTGTTGGCTAAGCTTTCTGTTGGGCGGGTATCCGTGCAATAGGTTACCTTCAAACCTTTTCTGGACTCTCCCAGCACCATATCAGGAGTATAGACATTTCCATCTGCTTCTATTACTTCACCCTTTTGCAACTTGCTCCAATATTTCATTGGAATACTTTGTGCCATTGCTCTGTCTTTATCAAACTTTCCAGCTCTGTCAACAACCAAATTGTATCCATAGCAGATTACATTATGATTCACTCGAAATGCTTCAATGCGAAAATCCTCAAATTCAAAAGTTTGTTGATTCTCAGTAATCTCCATACATTGGATTTCAAAAGGAAGCTCTGGTGCAATCACACGAAGTGCACTCACCACTCGATTCAATCCCTTAGGACCAATCAGTAATAAAGGCTCTGTTCTCTCTGCATTTCCCATGGTAAGTAACATACCTGGCAACCCACTGATATGATCTGCATGGTAATGGGTAAAACAGATGATATCAATAGGCTTAGGGCTCCAGCCCTTCTCCTTCATAGCAATCTGGGTACCCTCACCGCAGTCAATCAATATGCTTTTTCCTTTATATCGCATCATCAAGGAAGTCAGCCAACGATATGGCAATGGCATCATTCCTCCTGTGCCTAGCAAACATACATCTAACATTTTTATTTTATTCCATTCTTCTTATTATATATATCGTCACAAATGAGTTAAGAAGATAGATTTTCTCAAAGCTATCTTTTATAAAATCTCATTTTCCTCACATATCTGTGGTGGAATCTTCAACTGCTTAATAAATGTCTCATAACATTCCTCGCACAAATCCCATGAATGTCTCATTCCGTCTTGATTACTAAAATAGCCAAATACATAATCTACATGAAAACATCCTTCTTTCAGATAACCATCTTCTATTCTAAGTTCTTTTCCACATTGATTACAAATTACCTGCTCTAACTTTGGTTCTTCTCCGCATTTATATTTACGCATTTTATTATTCCTCTCTAGCTGTTGTTAACCCTACGTCTCACATTACAGTATAGCGAACCAAAAACAAAATAGGTATGGTAATTGTTGTATAAGCATCTACCAGCAAGTTTGCTCAAATTATTGCATTCTTCTCCACATAATGTTGGCATCCTCCGTTGGCTTTTCATAGAAGTTGGGGCGAATCCCTTCTGATACAAATCCCATCTTCTCATATACACGAATTGCCGCTTTATTACCAACACGAACTTCTAGCGTAAAATCCTGTACACCAGCCGACTCACCACGAGCAATCATCTCTGCTACCAATTCGCTAGCAATACCTTTTCCTCGATAGTGTGCATCTACAGCCACGTTGTCAATATTGCCTTCATTGCAAATATTGGTTAAGATACAGAATCCAACCACCTTTTCATCCAATTCTGCAACCAAAGCCAATGTATAAGAACGTTCTAGAGTCTTAGCAAATTCCTCTGGAGACCATGGTAGAGAAAAAGATTCCTGCTCAATACGGCTTACTTCCTCCACATCAGATAATTCCATAGGACGAATCACGACGCTCATGAGTTCTTTTCCTCTTGCTCTCGTTCCGCCTGACTTTTGCGCAAATATTCTGGTTGGTGTTCTGCTGCCGTTACCACTTTGCCTTGCTTTGCATAAACTGCACCTAATGCAGCAATACTGGCTGCACGTTGGCGATTGTTATTAGCTGGCGCAAAAGAAAATGGCACCTGCATTTTTTCAGCAATTACTTCCTTATATACTGGAACACCATCGCCTAAAAAGACTACTTCTCTACCTAATTCATTTAGCTTGTCTATTATCTCTGTAATATCCAAAGCACATTGAGACTGCACTACCTGCAAATGCTCTTTCATTTCTCGGCTACACTGGCCTGCATCCACTATCTTCGATGTAGCATCATCACTTGCACTCTGGCACACATCCGTAATAAACTCATAGATTCCAGTGTATACTTGATTCCTACGAGCATCCATAATAGGACATACCAGCTTTGTAGTGCCGGAAAGATTATATGCTAATCCCTCTAATGTTGGCACTTCTACCAATGGTTTGTTCATAGCAAGTCCCAATCCTTTGGCTGTAGCCGCACCAATTCGTAGCCCCGTAAAAGAACCTGGTCCTGCTGCAATTGCAATAGCATCTACCGTATCTAATTCTAGCTCTATCATCTGGCTAATCGCCTGTAGCATAGGCATCAAAGTCTGCGAATGTGTCTTCTTATGGTTAATGGTATATTCCGCCTGAAGCACATCATTCTCCACTACTGCCACACTGGCTACTAGACCAGAACTATCTAATCCTAATATTTTCATACATCTTCTCCATTCCCATTGAGATATCATCCTCTCATCTCACTATCCAAGCATAATCCATGCTTTCCAGTATTCGAGCATTATATCTCCTCTATGGTAATTCTACGATAATCAAATCCCTTTTCCAAATCTTTTTCAATGGTAATCTGGCTATAATGTTGTGGTAAAATCTCTTCAATCAAGTTCGCCCATTCAATGAGACATAAACCCTCACCATAAAAGCAATCCTCATAGCCAATCTCTTCCATCTCTTCCACATCACCAATACGGTACACATCGAAATGATAAAAAGGCATTCTACCCTCATCATATATCTGTACAATGGTAAAAGTAGGGCTATTGACTGGTTCAGTAATATTCAGTCCCTTGGCCACGCCTTGGGTAAATACGGTCTTACCAACGCCTAAATCACCAATTAAAGTATATACTTGTCCAGGAACTGCTTCCTGCCCAATCTTCTCACCAAATGCAAAGGTCTCCTCTGGTGAATTCGTCTCTATTACTGTAATCTTAGTACTCATATTTTCTCTCCTGACTAGGCACGTATCTTTACCTTATTAGCAGGCATATTGGTGCTGATAGTCTCAATAACTGCTGCCGTCTTGTCTCCCATTTGACGCTTAGGAAAAATCGTCGCATTGATTCTAGACGTATAGACAATGATACTACGACTAGTAGATACCGCTTTTACCATATTGTCCCAGCTTTGCATCTCTTCCACATCACCCTGTGAAATATGAATTCCTTCATTATCTAATACATAGTGTAACGATTGCTTGAACACTGGATTATTCAATATCTGTTGTCTACTTTTAATAAATAAAGTCCATGGTAAATAAAGTAATAATGCCACGCCACCAATTACAAAAATCCACTGTTTCTGTGGTAATCCTACCAATATCATAATTGCACCAAGAATACTTCCCATCATTCCAGAAGGACTATTGTAGGTATGTCTCAACATATAATCATACAAATCGCCTGCTTCTATTTTAATATCAAGTTCTACCATATATTACCTGTCCTTTCTCATCCTGTCCTGTTTTGAGAAACGTCTTCATTCCTTCTAGCACTAACAACTCACTTATATATGCGCATAAAGAAAGCTACTCTTAATCAAAATAATATCATAAAAGTAGCTTTTCTGGTAGTATTAAATTGTGTTGATTTATTTAACAATTCTCATTAAATATTTGTATATATTTGGTTATTCATGACGTAATGCTTCGATTGGGCTAAGCTTTGCAGCTTTTCTTGCAGGATAGATACCAAAGAAGATACCAATACCTGACGAGAAGAGACTGGCAAGCAATACTGTCTTTATCTCTACGGTAGCATTGAAACCAATCAATCCACATACAGCCTTCGCACCTAAGACTCCCAATGTGATACCTATAATACCACCTAATAGCGTAATAATGGCCGATTCTGATAAAAATTGTAATAATACAGAGCTTGTTCTAGCCCCCAATGACTTTCTAATACCAATCTCTCTGGTTCTCTCTGTTACAGATACTAGCATAATGTTCATTACGCCGATACCACCTACTAGCAATGAGATTGCTGCAACAAATACTACGAACACTGTAATATAATTTAGGATATCACCTATTTGACTCATGTAGTCATTGAAGTTTTCGACAGCAATGGCATTCTTGCCACGCACGTCATATTTGTTCTCCATTAAGCGCACACAATCTTGCGCCACCTGTGTCGCAAATTCCCCGCCTTCGCTGATAATTAGCAGATCGCTCAAGGTGACATAGTAACCATAAGAAGATGACACTACTGACAAAGGAGCCTCCATGGTAATCCTATCAGAGCCCATCATTCCCATCAATGCAGAGGCATTGTCCTTACGAATACCAATGATAGTAAACTCCTGTGAGACACCATATAGATTATAGTCAAAAGTCATACCAATTACATTGGTGGTTCCAAAAAGTGTTCTCGCACTGCTTTCTGTTATGATACACACCTTATTGGCAGAATAGTAATCGCTCTCTGTAAAATAACGTCCTTTTGCCATTGGGTCATTGGTAGCATATTCTAAGCCTGGCATACCAAAGGTACAAGTCGCATTAAACTCACCTTTTTTTCCAATTGCTTTGCCTGCAAAGCTCCAACTTGGTGTAACCGCCTTTACATTAGGAACCTTTTCCATAATCAAATCTATATCTTCTTCCGAGAATTCTATAGCAATGCCTTCTTCGTTATTGGAAGCATATGAATAGATATAAATCTGTCCCCCCGCCATGGCATTTAATTCGTTGTTAATGCCACCTTTCACACCATTACCAATAGAAATAATCATAATTACAGAAGAAATACCAATAATAATGCCCAGCATGGTCAAAATGGAACGACCTTTGTTGCTTCTGATATTCATCAGGGCAATCTTAATATATTCCCATACCTGTGCCATACGCGCCTCCTATTGCTGTGGCATAACGGTAACTGCCATGCCTTCTGTCAACTCTGAAAAAGCGCTTACGATAATTTCATCCGCCTCAGTGATGCCTTCAAGAACTTCTGTATATTCATCTGAAGAAATACCACAAACAATAGAACGTTTGATAACTACACCATTCTCCACAACATAGAGGAAGTCTCCACTTTTATCTGCATTGATTGCTTCCATTGGAATCAACAATGCATCTTCTTTGCTATTTGTCATAATCTCTAATTTGGCATCTAATCCTAAAATAATCTGGTCATCTGGATTCGTAATGTGCACTTCCACACCTACCATCGGTGTATTAGATGCGTTAACAGTTGCCATTCGATTTATTTTACTTACTTCACCCTCGTATGTATTGCCTGCCACTTCTACGGTAGCCTTCTGACCTTCACGTAGCTTCTCTACGTCATATTTTGATGCGCTAAAGCTTACCTTGACCTTTTCACTATTCTGTAATGTTAAAAGTTGTACTCCCTCAGCAATAGTTGCCCCCTGCACCACACTGCACTCTGTAATAACACCATCAAATGGCGCTGTTACTCCAACTTTTCCTATTTCATAATCTTCCTGTGCCTGATCATAGCTCATAGTCGCTAATTCTTTATCAGCAGAATATCTTTGCTTATCATGGGAATCCAACACTCCATTTTCACTGGATGCCTTCTGACTTTCCATTTCTGCCTTATATTCCTTGAAGCCTGCAATATCTTCCTGCAAATCTGCTATCTTACGTTGCATCTCTGTCACATAATCTGAATTTACACTGGTCTGCTGCACATATTGATTATATGCGATATCCGAGTTTACATCTTCAATCTCTTCTACCTTTGCTTCATATTCTGGCGTCTTTGGAGTTAGTGTCGCCAATTCATCTTTCAAATTGCTTAACTCTTCAGACAAGTTAAAGCTTTCTTCTGCCAATTGATTAGCAGTCTCTCTCTGCGCATCTTCTAATTCATTCTGCCATTGTTTCAATACAGCTTCACTGTCTGTAATCTGTTGTTTTAGCACTCCAAGATTGGTGTTAGCCTCATTCAACTTAGCCTGATTCTTGGCATTATCTGACATCGTTCCATTGTAGGTAGCTTCACTCTGTGTCTGCTGCAATTTGGCCTGCTTCAACACTTTATCTAATTCTTCTATATTGTAGGCTACTAGCACTTCATCCGCTTTCACAGAATCACCTACTGCAACATTTACAGCCTCTACCATTCCGCTGATTGGAGCAAACATTACCTTAGTCTCTTCACTCACCACAGTACCACTGGTATTGATGGTCTCCTCAATTGGACCTTTGGTTGGCTGAATGGTGTTAACCAATGCTGCCGCCGAACTTCTAGTGGTGCAGCTCATTAACAGTGCAAAAACCAGAATAATGGCAACTACGATAATAATAACGCGTGTTTTTTTACCTTTGTTCCATAATTTCTTCATTTCATCCTCCTCATGCTATGCAAATAGCAAATCATTCTTCTATGTCAAGCATTCATGGTCAATCACTCCTGCATTTTCTTATACACGTTCTAAAGCTTATGCAATATAGGAGTCTTCTTCAATCTGACCATCCTTAATGCGTATTACCCTCTTTGCCTGCGCTGCTATCTCATTATCATGGGTAATTAGTATAACGGTTCTACCTTCTTTATGTAACTCTCTTAGAATACCCATAATCTCCTTGGTGGAATGGGAATCTAAATTACCGGTAGGCTCATCCGCCAAGATAATAGGTGGTGCCTGAGCAATGGCTCTGGCAATGGCCACACGCTGTTGCTGACCACCAGACATCTCTGATGGCTTATGCTTCATACGATGGGCTAATCCAACCTTTTCCAAGGCTTTCTCAGACAATTCCACTCGCTGACCCTTAGCAACTCCGCGATAAATAAGCGGTAATTCCACATTCTCAATTGCCGTTAAATTCGGTATCAGATTAAACCCTTGGAAAATGAAGCCAATCTCACGATTACGAATATCCGAAAGTTCATCATCATTTAATGAAGATACATCCTGACCATGTAAACAATAGGTTCCGCTAGTAGGCACATCCAAACAGCCCAACATATTCATCAAAGTAGACTTACCACTACCAGACTGTCCGATAATTGCCACAAATTCGCCCTCATCAATGGTCACATTCACATGATCCAAGGCTCTTACTTCATTTTCTCCAGGATTATACACCTTACAGATATCCTTAATCTCAACCAAAGCGCCCATATATACTCTCCCCTCTATGCGCATTTTATGTTTTGCTTTAACACTTCTCTGTGTCATTGTATTATTGTACCATTTGCATAATACAATAATATTTCATCACTGTCAACACCTTTTGTATTTTATACAACAAATATAAATAAAATGTTTGCAAAAAACTAAATTTTTTCTTTAGAATGCATAATTATAAAAAGTCTCAGCATACGTCCTTAATCCTTGACGTACGCTAAGACTTCCTATCAATTCATCATTCTTACTTCCCTGTATTAATTATTTATTCATCCCACTCTTTAAAATAGGACTAATTCTCTTATAAATAAGCAAGGTTGCGATAGATACGCTACTTCCTTTAATTAAGTTTAAAGGTGCAACGCAAGCTGCCACAAAACTTACAACACTACCTTCGCTTACCATAGGATTTACCTTCGCTCCCATAGCAATCAGCTCATCCATTGGCATATGGAATAGTTCTGCAAATGCAGGTAGTAAATATACTGCGTTAAATGCAGTACCAAACACTGTTAAAATCAATGTTCCTACTACACATGCCACAATGGCATTCTTCTTGGTCTTGCGGAAATAGTAAAAAATAGATGCTGGCAAAATAAAACTACATCCAACCGTAAAGTTCGCCAACTCTCCTACAAATGCGGTAGTTGTACCTGTAAATACTAAATTCAAGAGAATCTTTACAAACTCCATCATAACACCTGCAGCTGGACCAAATGCAAATGCTCCGATTAAAATAGGCAATTCACTAAAGTCTAATTTGTAGAAGCCTGGTGCAAATGGCAATGGGAATTCAAATAGCATTAAGATTACAGCAATAGCCGAGAACATACCAATCATAGCAACCTTTCTGGTATTGAAGATTGGTTCCTTTGTTCCATTCTTTTTCTGTGCTACCTTTTCAAAAATCACGCCTACCGCAAATAGCGCTACGATTACCGCTAGGAATTCTAGCACAAAGGTAAAGTTTTCAGTTACATTTTTCAATAATTCATTCATTTTTTCCTCCGTTCCGACGTCTTTCGCGCCTATGTATTTAACGGAAAATTCTTCTGTTTGTATCTCATGTATTTAGAATTATGAAATACAAAAACCCCCGACTCTAGGAATCGGGGGATAAAATTGCGACATTGTAAGCATTGGCATGTGCTTTATTGGGAACATCATAGCTACCCACACTGCATGTATTCTATGTCAAATACATTACAATGCTACTCACATACTTTACTCATGATATGCCTTCTTCTTTCATCCAGACTATACTGTTGGTCCCGGACTTGCACCGGATCAGCCATGGTGTGATAATCCTCACTCGCCATTACGCTTCATTGTACGCAACAGAGCCATGTGTAATCTACTTCACACCACGGGTCGCGGACTTAAAACAAAACGATTGCTTCCTAATACGGAATGCCATACATCCATTTCTTACCGCCAGTAGGGAATAAAACGCTTAGAATAAAACTTAAGTACCAAGCCTTCGCACCCAACCCCGAAGAATTTTCTTATATGTGTGGTGTCCTGAATGATGAGACACCATCTGACGAGAATAATACTCTTATCATTTCTGTTTGTCAATACTTTATTGCAATAAAGTATTCATATCATATTCATATCGTATTCATATTAAGCATCATTGTTATTACGTCATCCGCATTACGACACTCTTTGACTACTTCTGTGGCTGAATCTTCATGGTAAGAGCGATACGTTTCTTAGCTACTTCTACACTCATAACCTGTACTTCTACAATATCACCTACGCTAACAGCTTCCAATGGATGCTTGATAAAGCGGTCGGTAATCTGAGAAATGTGTACCAAACCATCCTGATGCACACCGATATCTACGAATACACCGAAATCGATTACGTTACGAACAGTTCCCTTCAGAATCATACCAGGCTTTAAGTCCTTCATATCCAATACGTCGCTACGCAAAATTGGCTTAGGCATATCATCACGAGGGTCACGAGCTGGCTTCTCTAACTCTTTTAAGATGTCGGTTAAGGTAATCTCACCGATACCAAGCTCTTCTGCTAATAATTTCTTATCTTTGATACGTTTCTCTAAACCTGATACGCTTGCTTCTGCGTTATTTGCATTTGCACTAGCATTTTCAGCAGTTGCAGTATTATTTTGAGCTTTTCTATTTGCTTTCGCATCATTAGCTACGTTATTGTCAAATACAACACCGCCCATAGCCGCTGCCAATGCTTTACCCATAGCGGTATTGGTGTTGCGCACCTGTACCTGCTTCTGTTTAGGCTGTGGTTTTGCCTTTTTCTCTGGTTTTTTCTCTGCTACGGCAGTTTTTCCAGCCGCCTTGTCTGCAGCTGCCTTCTTCTGTACTTCCTTGATGTCTTCCATGGTAAGACCAAGCTTTTCTAACAGCTTCTGTGCAGCCTCGTAAGACTCAGGATGTACACTGGTGGCATCTAATGGGTTGTCCCCATCTAAAATACGCATAAAACCAGCACACTGCTCATAAGCCTTAGGTCCTAACTTTGCAACCTTTAATAACTGCTTACGGTTGGTAAATCTACCATTGGCCTCACGATAATCAACAATATTCTTAGCAATGGTCTTGTTAATACCTGAAATATATTCCAAAAGAGACGCAGATGCAGTATTCAAATCTACACCAACCTTATTTACGCTATCCTCTACAACGCCATTTAAGGCATCGCTTAGCTTCTTCTGATTACAGTCATGCTGATACTGACCAACACCGATAGACTTTGGATCAATCTTAACAAGCTCTGCCAATGGATCCTGCAATCTTCTAGCGATGGATGCCGCACTTCTCTGTCC
>CAZHEM010000056.1:0-16909 GCA_964531725.1 uncultured Acetatifactor sp. | reverse complement strand
GAGTACATTGAAGGTGCTGAATAAGTATAAATTTTTTGTGATTTTTATACATTTTTTGAGGATAATGGTTGTGCCATTATCCTCTTTTTGATATTATATATCTATTCGGAGCCATGCGAATTGTCAAAAAAATAAGTGAGCCATGCTTGCATGAGCGAACATATTTCTTTGACAATTCATATGGCGAGAAGCCAATATGAGCAAAAGGAAAGCCTCGAAGAGGCGATTTTGCGAATACTGGCTCCGAATAGATAAAGGACGGAGCAAATGTTGGCTCCGAATAAATATCTGATTAGACGTCGACATCCGAGCAGAGCCATGCGAATGCTCGGAGCATAAGTACAGTTGAATAGATAAAAAACATACTACTTAGAAAAGAGGAACATATATGGAATGGTTGACTTCTACATGGGATAATATAGAAGCTGCATTTATTACAAAAGACAGATGGAAATTATATTTGGATGGCTTGGGTGTGACAATGGAGGTCACTCTTTTTGCCGCAATTATCGGCATAATACTTGGTACCATTGTTGCGTTTATGAAGATATCTACCAAGAAGAATGGGAAACCAACCATTCTAGCACGCATCGCAAATATTTATATTGACATTATTCGTGGAACCCCATCTGTAGTGCAATTATTGATTATGTGGTTTGTAATTATGAAGAGCTGCAAAAACGGAATTCTTGTAGCTAGTTTAAGTTTTGGTATCAACTCTGGTGCCTATGTAGCAGAGATTGTGCGAGCAGGTATTCTGGCAGTGGATAAAGGACAGACAGAGGCAGGTCGTTCTTTGGGACTTAGCCAATTCCAGACTATGATTTACATTGTATTACCACAGGCGCTTAAGAATGTATTACCACCGTTGGTTAATGAGTTCATTGTTTTGATGAAAGAGACTGCTATTGTAGGTTACGTTAGCTTGAGCGATTTGACTCGAGTAGGAATGCAGATGACTTCTACTGTATTTGATGCTTTTGCACCATTAATTGGTGTTGCGGTAATTTACTTCATTATTATTAAGATATTAACTATTTTGTTGAATAAGCTGGAGAGGAGGTTGCGTAAGAGTGATCATCGTTAAGGATTTGCATAAAAAGTTCGATGAGGATACCCATGTACTTCGTGGTGTGAATTATCATATACATCAAGGTGAGAAGATTGTTGTAGTAGGACCATCTGGTTCTGGTAAAAGTACTTTCTTACGTTGCCTAAACTTGCTTGAGACTCCAACCAGTGGAGAGATTTGGTTTGATGGTCAGCTGATTACAGACCCTAAGACGGATATTAATCAAGTTCGTGCCCATATGGGTATGGTGTTCCAGCATTTCAATTTATTCAACAATTTAACCATTATGGATAATATTACTCTTGCTCCGATTAAGCTTAAGCTTATGAAAGAAGAGGAAGCAAAAGAGAATGCTTTGAAGCTTCTTGCTAGAGTTGGATTGACTGAGAAGGCAGATGCTTATCCTGGTTCATTATCTGGTGGACAGAAGCAGCGAATTGCAATTGTTCGTTCTCTTGCTATGAATCCTAGAGTAATGTTATTCGATGAACCAACTTCGGCACTTGACCCTGAGATGGTAGGTGAAGTACTTGAAGTTATGAAGGAACTGGCAGATAGCGGTATGACCATGGTAGTGGTAACTCACGAAATGGGATTTGCTAGAGAGGTTGGAACCAAGGTTTTATTTATGGATGGTGGTAATATTGTGGAAGAGAATACTCCTAAGGAGTTCTTTAGTAATCCACAAAGCCCTAGATTGCAAGAGTTCTTATCGAAAGTGTTATAGAAATGTAGGGCGCCAATTTTGGCGTCCTTTTTGTTATAGCGACGAGGCAAGCGAACATTGTGCTTGCACAAATGTTCATTTGCCGACCGCTAATCAGAGTTGAGACACGCTTTGCGAGTCTCAACTCTGTTATGGCGCTGAAAGAGGGAGAAGAATATGGTATCAATTTCTTTATGTATGATTGTGAAAAATGAGGAAGCAGTACTGGCCAGATGTTTAGACACTGTAGCGGACTTGGTAGATGAGATTATCATTGTGGACACTGGTTCCAGTGATAAAACCAAGGAAATTGCTAGTAAATATACGAAGAATATCTATGATTTTCATTGGATAGATGATTTTAGTGCAGCGAGAAATTTTGCTTTTTCCAAGGCTACTATGGATTACATATATTCAGCTGATGCAGATGAAGTGTTGGATGAGGAGAATCGTCAGCGTTTTCTTATCTTAAAGGAAGGAATGCTTCCTGATATTGAAATTGTACAAATGATGTATGGCAATCAGTTACAACATGGAACGGTATACAATTTCGACAAAGAATATCGCCCCAAATTATTTAAACGTCAGCGACAGTTTGTCTGGGAAGAGGCTATCCATGAACAGGTGCGTTTGCAACCAGTGGTTTTTGACAGTGATATTGTGATTACTCATATGCCAGAGCAGAGTCACGCAAAAAGAGATTTGCAAAATTTCTATAAGCAGACACAAGCTGGAAATAAGTTATCCAAGAGATTACAGAATATGTATGCGAAGGAACTATTTTTGTGTGGAGATGCAGAAGATTTCATTCATGCATCTGATTATTTTGCAGAAGTAGCTGCAGATGTGGAGAGAACTTCCGACGAAGTGATGGAAGCTTGCTTAGTAGTGGCTAAGGCAGCTAGACTTGCCGAGGAACCGATTCTATTTTTTAAATATGCAATGAAGGTTGTGGCAGGGGAAGGCTGCTCAGAAGTGTGTTGTGAGTTGGGACATTTCTATGAGCAGATAGAGGATTATGAAGAGGCAGCAATTTGGTTTTATAATGCAGCATATGAGACGGAACCAGTGTTGGCATTAGCCTCTAAGGAAACGGAAAGTTTGGAAGGCCTTGTTCGTTGTTATGAAAAGTTGGGAATTCAAGAAGAAGCTGCGTTTTATAAAGAGGAATTACAGAAAAAGTAACCTTAATCAGAGACGATACCAAGCAATGAATAGCAACAAAGGATTTCAAAGACAATTTAAGGAAATCTTAAGACAATAAATAAATGAAAAACTAGACGAAAAAAAGTATGCATGATACAATACTTGATTAGAGTAGAATAGTGGGAGAATGATTATGAAGTGGGAATCTAATGTACGTAAAGTAGTTCCTTATGTGGCTGGTGAACAGCCTAAAAAGGACAAAATGATAAAACTGAATACCAATGAGTGCCCTTATCCACCAGCACCAGGTGTGGAGAAACTGGCAAATGAGATGAAGTGCAATGATCTTCGTTTATATCCAGATTCCAACAATGCACCATTGGTAGAGGCACTTGCAAAGTATTATAAGGTAAAACCTGAGCAGGTGTTTGTAGGTGTAGGATCCGATGACGTATTGGCAATGGCATTCATGACTTTCTTTAACAGTGAATTGCCAATTTTGTTCCCTGATGTTACATATTCTTTTTATGATGTATGGGCAGACCTTTACCGTATTCCATACAAGACCTGCGCTCTTACAGAAGACTGGAGAATTAATCCAGAAGATTATAAACAGCCAAACGGTGGTGTGATTTTCCCTAACCCTAATGCACCAACTGGCGTGTTGGAGAGCTTGGATACAGTAGAGGAGATTATCAAAGCGAATCAAGACGTTATCGTGATTGTAGATGAGGCGTATATTGATTTTGGAGGTAAAAGTGCCCTCCCTTTGATTGAAAAGTATGATAATCTTTTGGTAGTACAGACTTTCTCAAAATCGCGTGCTATGGCAGGACTTCGTGTAGGATTCTGCATTGGTAACGAGAAGTTGATTAAGTATCTGAATGATGTAAAGTCCTCGTTCAATTCATATACCATGAATATGCCTGCACAGATTCTTGGTGTCGAAGCAGTAGAAGATGATGCTTACTTCAAAGAGACAGTGGGTAAGATAATGAATACCAGAGAACGTGTGAAAAAAGAACTGACAGAGCTTGGCTTTACTTTCCCAGATTCAATGGCCAACTTTGTGTTTGCTTCACACAAAAGTGTTCCTGCAAAGGATATTTTTGAAGCACTTCGTGCAGAAGATATTTATGTACGTTATTGGAATAAGGAGCGTATTAATAATTCACTTCGTATTACCATAGGTACCGATGAAGAGATGGATACAATGCTTGCATTCTTGAAGGATTACTTGGCAGAACGTGCTTAGTGTAGCAATTGTGATGATAAATATAAGAAAGTGATAGGCACAATAGCCTATTCATTCATAAAAGAAGTATATGAAAAAGAAATGGAGATTTCGTAATGATTAAAAGTATTTTAAAAGGTATGGTAATTGGTATTGCGAACGTTGTACCAGGTGTTAGTGGTGGTACTATGATGGTTGCAATGGGTATTTATGATAAGTTGATTCACTGTATTACTCATTTATTTAGTGAATTCAAAAAGAGCGTATTGTTCTTGTTACCAATAGCAATCGGTATGGCTATTGCTGTTGTTGCGGGTGCAATTGGGTTAGATTACTTATTTGAGATGGTTCCGGTGCAGACCAATTTATTGTTTGTTGGTTTAATCCTTGGTGGTCTTCCTGCAATCTGGAACAAGGTTAAGGGAAATAGCATAAAAATTGGTCATGTTATAGCATGTGTAGCGTTTTTTGCGCTTGTAGTTGGAATGGCATTAATGGGTGAGACAGAAGGCAATGCAGCGGACTTATCATTTAATGTAATGAATGTGATTAAATTACTGGGAGTTGGCGTGATTGCGTCTGCAACCATGGTTATTCCTGGTGTAAGTGGTTCTATGGTATTACTTTTGATTGGCTACTATAATCCAATTTTGAGTGCTATTAGTGATTTTATCAAAGCATTGCTTGCTTTCGACGTGAATGGAATTTTGGCTGGTTGTGCAGTGCTTGTTCCTTTTGGTGTTGGCGTAGTAGTTGGTATGTTTGCTGTTGCAAAATTGATTGAGATTATTTTCGAGAAATTCCCATTATATGCGTTTTGGGCAATTATTGGTTTAATTGTAGCGTCTCCAATCGCTATTCTCGCAATGTCTGGAATTACAGCAGTAACTGTTATCGAGGTTGTAACGGGTGTGATTGCATTAGTAGTAGGATTTGTGGTAGCGTTAAAGCTTGGGGAATAATATATGATGTGAAGAAGTTGGTTGTTGTAGTTTAACTAACTAGGCAAATGAGAAATAGGAAGGAGTGGTAGTAAATGGAAGCATATCAGGATTTTGCGTATGTATATGATGAATTCATGGATGCCACTCCCTATGAAGAGTGGGCGGCACTTTTATCCCAATTAATAGAAAAACATGGAATATCTAAGCCTGAGCGAGATGCTAAGGATACCTTAGAGTCGGAGAAGAATCTGGTGGTGGATTTGGGTTGTGGTACAGGGACGTTAACTAAGCTTCTTTATGATAAAGGCTATGATATGATTGGTGTGGACAATTCGGAGTCTATGCTAGGAATTGCTATGGAAAAAAGGGAAGAAAGTGGCGCTGAAATTCTGTACTTGCTACAAGATATGAGAGAATTGGAGCTATACAGTACCGTAGGAACGGTAGTCAGTGTATGTGATTCGGTGAATTATATACTAGAAGAAGAGGAATTACAGCAAGTTTTCTCTCTTGTAAATAATTATCTCTATCCTAATGGAATTTTTATCTTTGATTTTAATACAGTGTATAAGTATGAAGAGGTGATAGGCGATACCACCATAGCTGAGAATCGTGAAGATTGTAGCTTTATCTGGGAGAATTATTATGATGAAGAATCTCAGCTGAATGAGTATGACGTGACTATTTTTGTAAGAGAAGGGGAATTCTTTAGACGTTTCCAAGAGACCCATGTACAGAGAGGTTATACGGTAGAGCAGATGACACGTATAGTGGAACAAGCAGGAATGCTGGTTGTAGAGGTATTGGATGCAGATACACTAGAAGCGGTTACTCCTGATAGTGAACGTGTCTATGTGGTGGCAAGAGAGCAAGGGAAAAGTGCTCCAGTGTCTAATTAGGAAGGAATGGATGTAATGGCTGATAAAATTGTAAGAGCGACTGCTGCAAATGCACAGATTCGTGCTTTTGCTTGTACAACAAGAGAAATGGTAGAGACTGCAAGAGCAGCTCATAATACAAGTCCCGTAGTAACAGCTGCACTAGGTAGATTGTTAACAGCTGGTTCTATGATGGGTAGCATGATGAAAGGCGATAAAGATATTTTGACTTTGCAGGTGCATGCAGGCGGTCCAATGCAGGGAATGACGGTAACTGCAGATTCTCAGGGCAATGTGAAAGGTTATGCAAATGTGCCTGATGTAATTTTGCCTGCTAACGACAAAGGAAAGTTAGATGTAGCAGGGGCTGTGGGAGTTGGCTTTCTGAATGTTATTAAGGATCTTGGTTTGAAAGAACCTTATGTGGGACAGACAGTATTGCAGACCAGTGAGATTGCAGAAGATTTGACTTATTATTTTGCCACTTCAGAGCAGATTCCATCTTCGGTAGGATTGGGTGTTCTTATGGAGAAAGACAATACGGTAAAACGAGCAGGTGGATTTATTGTACAGCTAATGCCATTTGCTACGGATGAAGTTATTGATAAATTGGAAAATAATTTGAAAGATATTACTTCGGTGACCAGTCTCCTAGATGCAGGGAACAGTCCAGAGCAAATTCTTGAAATTTTGCTAGAAGGACTTGATATGGAAATTGTAGATACAATGCCTACACAATTTGCATGTAACTGCGATAAAAAGCGTGTAGAAAAAGCTCTTATTAGTATCGGCAAAAAAGAGATTAAAGGAATGATTGACGATGGTGAAGCTATTGAAATGAATTGCCATTTTTGTAATACTAATTACAATTTCAGTGTAGAAGAACTAAAAGAAATCTACCGTAAAGCTAAGGGCTAATGAAGGCTACATGGCAGGTTATAATAGAAGAAGAGGTGAGGCCCCAAAGGAGAAGAATCTCCCTTGGGGTTTTGTATTGAGTTGTTGGGGAAATGTTTTTAAGGAGATTGGAAATGGAAAGAAGATATAAAGCGGTTGTATTTGATATGGATGGAGTTATTTTTGATTCCGAAAAGTTGGTGTTAGAAGGATGGAAGGAACTGGCAGAGAAATACGGATTTCAGGATATTGATAAAGTGTTTTACAAATGCATAGGTGTGAATGCTGTTGCTACAAAACAGATTTTTTTAGATTATTATGGAGAGGATTTTCCATATGACGAATATAAAAAGGAGACTTCGGTTGCATATCATGCCAAATACGATGGAGGAAGATTGCCTCAGAAGCCGGGAGTAAAAGAGCTTCTTACCTTTTTAAAGGAGAATGGTTTCAAAATTGGATTGGCATCTTCTACACGTATTGCAGTAGTGGAACAGCAGATTGTGGATGCAGGGCTTCGAGAATATTTTGATGATTTGACGGGTGGTGACATGCTTCAGAAGAGTAAGCCAGAACCAGATATTTATTTGATGGCATGTGAACATCTAGGAGTAGATCCGAAAGAGGCTATTGCCATTGAAGATTCCTATAATGGAATTCGTTCTGCATATCGTGCGGGAATGGCACCTGTAATGGTGCCAGATATGATTGGACCAGATGAAGAGATGGAAAGGTTGAGTACAAAGATTTTGGCGGATTTATACCAAGTAAGAGCATGGATGAACTGCCAAGTACTATAAGGAGAACCTTAGAGCCTTGGTAGTCATGCCAATGAACATAGAAAAAAGAAGTTTTATTAGGTTGTGGTGGAAATCTCTGTAGAAGTCTCCGTAGAATCAGTGGTTGACTTACCTTTATCGATGGCTTCTTGAATTGCATTTAATAATACGATAGAAGTATATTTATTTTCGGAAGAGTAGGAAAGTCCTTCTGTGGATTGGGTAGTATATATTTGTTCACAGAGTGTGTCGAAGGTAGACTCTAACAGAGGATACATAGTAGCAACAGATTCATCTAAATTCACAAGAGAAATCGATGTAATACTATGTTTATCCAAGATAACTTCTACATCTACTGTCTGGGTTCCTAATGACAACTGCGTGGTGTAGATTCCAGGTATGTAACTAACAGTAGTGGCATCTGTGGCTGATTCGTTGGTGGCTCCGTCAGTGGCACTTTCACTAGAGGTGGTGCTGTTTGGCGTGGTACTGTTTGTAGTGGAATCACCAGAGAGGAATAGCACAAAGAGCAAAACAATAAGTAATACGCCTAGTGCGGTAAAGATGCCAGTATAGATTAATTCTTTCATATGAAGGACTACGATTTTAGTTTTTGCGCTCATTTCTAATTCCTTTGACTTTAAGAGGATAATTTACTTAGTATAAGATATTCGTTAGGAATGGGAAATATTCTTTTATTCCTACGAAAATACTAGTTTTATTATTGAAATAGTGTATAATAGCAATAAAAAAGTATAAAACGAGGGATAACTATGAAATTCACAAAAATGCAGGGTTGCGGCAATGATTATGTATATGTAAATGGGATTGCTGAGAAGATTCCACAGGACAAGAAGGAGACATTGGTTCGCAAGTTGAGTGATAGACATTTTGGTATTGGCGGAGATGGTGTGATTTTTATTAATGATGCAACAGAAGCTGATTTTGAAATGGAAATGTATAATGCGGATGGTAGCCGTTCGGAGATGTGTGGTAACGGAATCCGTTGTGTTGCTAAATTTGTATATGATAAAGGTCTCACTGATGAGACTAAGATTACTATTGTAAGTGGTGGTCAGATTAAATATTTGGATTTAACAGTGGAAAACCGTACAGACGCAAATCCACGAGGAGAGGTAACAAAAGTACGCGTAAATATGGGACATCCTATTTTAGTTCCAGAACAAGTGCCAGTTGTTGCAGAAGGAGAACAGGTAGTTGATGCCCCAATTATGGTGGATGGCAAGGAATATCGCATGACCTGTGTTTCCATGGGCAATCCTCATGCAATTGTGTTTGTAGATGATGTGAAGAATATGAATTTGGAAGAGATTGGTCCAAGCTTTGAGAATCATGAGCGTTTTCCAAGAAGAACCAATACAGAATTTGTAGAGATTATTGATAGACAGAATGTATCTATGCGTGTGTGGGAGCGTGGAACTGGTGAGACCTTGGCATGTGGAACTGGTTGTTGCGCAACCGCCGTGGCATGTGTGTTAAATGGATTGACTGATGATGCAATCACTGTTCAAGTACTTGGTGGTGAGATTCAGATTGAGTGGGATAGAGAGCAGAATTTAGTATTTATGACAGGGCCAGCAGTTACCGTATTTGAGGGAGAAGTAGATGCATAAGAGTAAGGAGAGTAGAATACAGATTGGCGCATCGGTGGTATTCGTTTTCATTTCTATTATTGTCATGTATGTGGCACATAAAGAGATGTACTTTACGATGGATGATGATTGGTATGCGACTCTTTTGTATTCGGAAGAACCAATTACATCATTGAGTGATATTATCAAGAGTCAGATTTGGCATTATAATAACTGGGGTGGGAGAAGTATCACCCATGGATTGTTACAACTGATTTTGTTGGCAGGGGAAAGTTTTGCCGATGTGCTGAATGTGGCTGTTACTTTGTTGCTTGCAGGAATGGTATGTTTGGTGGCGGATAGTAAGCGTATTCCAGCTTTTTTTATGGCAATGGCAATGCTTATAGGCTTGAATGCCAACTGGAAGATGAGCATGTTTTGGCAATCAGGTGCGGCTAATTATCTGTACATTACAGTGGTAATTCTTGGTTTTTTGTACTGCTATTTGCATAAGGATAAAAAATTACCAGCCATTTCTCTATGGATTATTCCATTGGGATTAATAACTGGCTGGAGCAATGAAAATATGGGACCTTCTGTGTGTATCATTGCAGCAATTGTATGTTGGATAACCTATAAGGCAGAGAAAAAAGTACCGATTTGGATGATATTAGGCATGCTTTCTTGTTTGATAGGTAGTGCGATTTGTATTTTAGCACCGGGGAATTTTGTGCGTAGCAATCAGGTGACAAGCAATGAATATGGAACATTGTGGAAATTATTCTTGCATGTGTATGCGGAAGCAAAAGCTGCATTGGAATATTTGTTTCCAATTATCATAGTGGTAGCCTTTTTGGTTATGATAAGTAAGGGGATTTATCAGATTGCTCTTGGACAAAATAGAATTTTGCTATTGTTATGCGCCCTGTTATCATGGGGAGCTATGATAGTTTCGCCACATTATCCAGATCGAGCAACTTTCGGAACCCAAGTTTTGCTTATCTGTGTGGCAATATCTTTGATAAAGGATATTTGTGATAAGCAGAAAGAACTTAGTCTGCCATTGTTTGGAGTGGCGACCTTAGTATGGCTACGAGGCATGTTTTTCTTAGGCGAATTCATAGCAATCTGTTGGGGATGGATTCGATAAAAGGTGGAATGAAATGAGCGATGTAATTTTAGAACTTCAGAATATATACAAGTCTTTTGACCAGACGGAAGTGCTTAAAGATGTGGACTTGGTTATCGAACGAGGCGAATTTATTACTTTGTTGGGAGCATCGGGTTGTGGTAAAACCACAACTCTTCGCATTATTGCAGGTTTAGAACAACCAGATAGTGGAAGCGTTTTATTAGAAGGACAAGATATTACTACACTTGCCCCAAACAAAAGAAACGTAAATACAGTATTTCAGAATTATGCTCTATTTCCTCATATGAATGTGGCAGAGAATGTGGGCTATGGTCTTCGTATCCGTAAAATGGCCAAAAATGAGATTGAGAAAAAAGTAGCTGAGATGTTGAAACTTGTGCAATTGGAGGAGTATGGTAAGCGTATGCCGGACCAATTGTCTGGTGGTCAGCGTCAGCGAATTGCTATTGCAAGAGCGGTGGTAAATGAACCCAAGGTGTTATTGCTGGATGAACCATTAGGAGCACTGGATTTGAAGTTGCGTAGGCAGATGCAATTGGAATTAAAGCGTTTGCAGAAACAACTTGGAATTACCTTTATATACATTACTCATGATCAGGAAGAAGCCATTAATATGTCTGACCGCATTGCGGTAATGAATGCAGGGAAGATTGAGCAGATAGGAACACCAAATGATATCTATTATCGTCCAAGAACTGCTTATGTGGCAGACTTTGTAGGAAATGCCAATGTGGTGCGCATAAATGGTCAGACCTATGCGATTCGTACAGAAAATGTGCTAATGAATGGTGAAGATGCATGTGTATATGAGGCTGTGGTAAAGGAGAAGTCTTTTGCTGGTGGACAGCTTCGTATTTCCTTTGAATTAATGGATGGACAGAATGTTATTGCTAGTCGTTTTGGAATCAATGCAGATATTGCAGTAGGAGAACACCTTATGATTGGGTGGTATGCTGATAATGCAGTGGCTGTAGAAGAGAAAATGTAGGGAGTGTAATAATGAAGAAAAGCCAGAAACAAAGGGGAAGTGTGGGAATACACAGACACAATTGGGTATTATTAGCGCCCATGTATGTATTCACAATTGTTTTTGTTGCACTTCCTATTATATACATGTTCTTACTTAGCTTTTTAAGCAGAGCAAAGGTATGGGGCGTAGATTTCCAGTTTACGGTAGATAATTATGCAAGAATCTTAGAACCAATGTATTTGAATACCTTTAAGGAGTCCTTTCAATTAGCGTTTTTATCTACCATATTAATTGCATTAATTGGTTATCCATATGGGTATTTTATGGCGAAAATGAATACTGTTTGGAAAAAGAGAATGATGCTGTTGATTATGATTCCCTTTTTTACAAGTGCGCTTCTCAGAATATATGGCTGGATTATTATGTTCCGAAGCAATGGTGTATTGGATAAAATATTGATGGGATTGGGGATTACAGATAAGCCTTTGAAACTGTTGTATTCTTATCCAGCGGTAGTGGTTGGAATGGTATATGCACTTTTGCCTTTTATGATTCTGGCAGTGTATTCAAGTGCAGAGAAGTTGGATGGAACATTAATGGAGGCTTCCAGAGATTTGGGGGCATCTTCTTTTACGGCGTTTTGGACAGTGGATTTCCGATTGACTATGCCAGGTCTTTTGGCAGGAATTATTTTGACGTTTATTCCATCTATGGGATTGTTCTTTATTGCGGATATTTTAGGTGGTAATAAGATTGTATTGGTGGGAAGTTTGATTCAGGAGCAGCTTACCAAAGGAAGAAATCTACCTTTTGCGGCAGCATTATCTGCGGTATTAATGATATTGACTACTATTATGATACGAATTTATCGTAAAATAACAGGAACTACACAACTAGAGGGTTTGATGTAATATGAAAATGAAGAAATGGCCTTATATATATGTAGGCGTTATTACTGCAATTACTTACATTCCTATTATGCTTACGGTTGTTTATTCCTTTAATGAGTCCAAGATATCTTCTGTATGGGAAGGATTTTCATTGAAGTGGTATGTGGCACTTTTGCGTAATCGGGATATAGCAGAGGCTCTAGGTAATAGTATTCTTTTGGCATTACTTAGTTGTACCTGTGCTGTAATTATTGGAACATGTGGTGCATTAGGTATGCACCGTAAGAAAAGTAAAATAAACGATACAGTTGCCTATGTAGCCATGCTTCCCATTATGATTCCTGAGATTATTTTAGGAATGGTGTTTTTAGCCGTATTTTCACTAATGGATTTGCCTTTTGGTATGGTTACTTTGGTTATAGCCCATACAGCGTTTTGCATTCCCTATATCTATTCCATGGTAAAAGCCAGATTGGTTGGTATGGATAAGTCTTTGGAGGAGGCTGCGTTGGATTTGGGAGCATCTCCAGTGCGTGTGTTTTTTGATGTGACTTTACCGAGCATCATGCCAGCGATTCTTTCGGGAGTGATGTTATCCTTTGCAATGTCATTTGATGATGTGGTTATCAGTATTTTTGTGACAGGACCTAAGGTAAATACCTTGCCAGTTAAGATCTATACCATGGTAAAGACAGGGGTTACACCTGAGATTAATGCGTTGGCGTCATTGATGCTTTTGGTGACGGTAGTGTGCTTACTTGGGGCGTATGTGTTTGGTAGGATGCGAAAAGGTGTTGGAAAGATACAACATTGAAAATGAAACTAATAATATGCTTAAATGAAAGTGACTATATCATGAATGTAGTTAAAATAAAGAAAAGAGGAGTGAAAGAATGAAAAAAGTGTTGGCTTTATTACTTGGCATAGTGCTGGCGTGTTCGGCACTTACTGGTTGTGGTGCAAGCGAGGACAAAGGAGAATTGAATCTCTATACTTGGGCAGGAATGTTTCCACAGGAGATTTTAGATGGATTTGAGGAAGAAACAGGCATTCGCATTAATTATTCCAATTTTGATTATGATGAGGACATGCTAGCTAAATTGGAAGAGACTAAGGGCGGAGACTATGATTTTGTAATTGCAGACGACTATATTATAGAGGTTGCTATTGCAGAAGGTCTTGTGCAGAAATTAGATAATTCTAAATTAGAGAATTATAATAATCTTAATCCTGTATTTATGTCACAGTTCTATGATCCTAACAATGAATATACTGTTCCTTACGGTGCAGGTATTCCTTTGATTGTATATGATCCTGCTTTAACAGATGTTGAGATTAAGGGATATGCAGATTTGTGGAATCCAAGCCTTGAAGATAATGTGGCGATTATTGGAAACTACCGTGTTATCAATGGTATTACCTTGATGAGCATGGGAGAATCTATGAATACGGAAAACTTGGATGTAATTAAAGTGGCAGGAGAAAAGCTTGTAGAGTTGGCTCCTAATATTCGTGTAATCAGTGATAGTAATACACAGGATAATCTGATTAGTGGTGAAGTTGCGGCAGCGTTCCTTTATACTTCTCAGGTATCAGCAGCTACTCATGCAAGAGAAGATTTACAGGTTGTATATCCACAGGAAGGTTTAGGATTTGGCATCATGGCAGGATTTATTCCTTCTCAGGCACCTAATGCAGAGGCTGCATATGCATTTATTGATTATATTAATAGACCTGAAAATGCAGCAGCGTGTACAGAGTACATTGGTTACTACTGTACCAACAAAGCTGCGGAAGAGTTCTTATCTGAGGAAGCAAAAAAAGTATTAATGCTTCCAGAAGATGCTGCAGAAGGTGAGATTATTCAGAATATCTCTCAGGAGGCAGAAGATTTACATGCTGAAAATTGGAATAGATTTAAAGAGGCATGTGATTAGGAAGTATTTTTGGAATGAGATGTAATAATTTATAAAGATAAAAGAAATTCCCGAGGAATCAAATTATAAAACCTCGGGAATATTTTTATTCACTGAATAAATATTCAAGATAAGTAACGGCAAGCTCTGGTCTGGTAGAATTCACATATACACCAAGTACAATGTCGTCTTCTCTATAATAATAATTGTCGGTTAACTTCTTACAATCACTGACGAATATACCTACAGGGACAGGCTGTTCCATCTCTTCCGGCTTAGTAGGGTCTGTATATACAGGAACATAGCTGTCATCTAAAGCATCATTGGCTGCTTCGATTTCTTCTACAAGCTTCCAATCCACATAATAAAAGAAAGGCTCGTATTTTGCAATTTGCTCTTCTGTTAGTAAATCCCTCATATCGTAAAATGTGCTGCTGTTAGCATATTTCTGGAACCCTGTAGCGTTAGCAACCATGGTGTCTAATTCAGCTGCTGCTGTATAAGCAAATAATTTTTGTGCAGAGGTATAGGATATTTCATCTGCGCCAGAAGGCTGTATATGCATGGAACTATCCCACATGACTTCATATTTATCAGTATCAAGATTAATAAGCTCTGCAAATTCTTGCTTGCTCTCTGTTGCATGAACATATTCAGAGGCATTCAGCATGACAGAGTAGAATGCCACATCTTTGGCGGTTACAATGTCGTACACAGCCCAGCCACCAAATATTAATACAAGAAGTGGTACAATAACATACCATTTATAATATTCCCAAAAATATGCAAGTTTTTTCTTCAAAGAGGCATCTTTTAACGTTGCTCTTTCTTCCTTAAACTCATCCATTACTGCCATGGAATTACCCTACCTTTCTTCAATAAAACATGTCTACCATATGATAAAAGGAAAAGCTAGGAATGTCAATGAATGGAAAATAAGAAGAATCTAAAAAAATAATAAAATGTGACTTTTCCTGTTAAGCTAGCCTTGAAAGTTCTAGAAACTTATTATATCATTATCCATATACATTTTAGGAAAAAGGTAGGATAAGAAGATGAGTGAAACATATGTAGAATGTCTCATACAAGCAAAACAAAGTATAATAGCAAAATTTGCTAAGACTGTATTGATTATGTTAACAGTAGTGTTTGGTTTAGGAATGTTGATTTTTCCACCAATTATGTTATTAGCACTTGCAACAGGTTTTGGAGCATATTTTGTGAACTATTTTACTGATTTGGAGTATGAATATTTATACTTGGATAAGGAATTAGTTGTAGATAAGGTAATGGCAAAGACCAAAAGAAAGAGAGTAGCTACTTACAGTCTTGATCGTATTGAAGTGTTAGCACCAATTAAATCATACCATTTGGATAACTATAAAAATCGTAATGTAAAGGCGAAGGATTACAGCATTGGTGAGGAATTACAGCCAGATTTAAGATACGTGCTTTACTATGAAGGAAATGAAAAAGTTATCTTTAGTCCATCAGAAGAATTGGTGAAGGCAATGAAAACAGTTGCGCCTAGAAAAGTATTCACAGATTAAAGCCCAAATTTGACAAAAATTTTTGTTAAAATGTCTGTTGACACTAGAAATAATCTTTGATACACTCATTTGAAATCGTATTGAATAAGTAAATAACACAGGAGGAAAGAAAATGGGACAGATTATCGGCGAAGGCATTACCTTTGATGACGTGCTTTTAGTACCAGCGTATTCTCAAGTAATACCTAATCAGGTAGATTTAACTACTTGGCTTACCAAGAAAATCAAATTAAACATTCCTATGATGAGTGCAGGAATGGATACTGTTACCGAACATCGCATGGCAATTGCTATGGCAAGACAGGGTGGTATCGGTATCATCCATAAAAATATGTCAATTGAGGCACAGGCAGAAGAGGTAGATAAGGTAAAACGTTCAGAGAACGGAGTAATTACCGATCCATTTTCATTGACTCCAGAACATACATTGGCAGATGCGGATGCATTAATGGGCAAGTTCCGTATTTCTGGTGTTCCTATTACAGAAGGACGAAAATTAGTTGGTATTATTACCAACCGTGACTTGAAATTCGAGACAGACTTTACTAAGAAGATTAAAGAGTCTATGACTAGTGAAGGTCTTATTACTGCACAGGAAGGTATCACTCTTGAGGAAGCTAAGAAGATTCTTGCAAAAGCAAGAAAAGAGAAGTTACCTATCGTAGATAAGGATTTCAACCTAAAGGGATTAATTACAATTAAAGATATTGAGAAGGCTATCAAGTATCCTTTGGCTGCAAAGGACGAGCAGGGTAGATTGCTTTGTGGTGCTGCTGTAGGTATTACAGCTAATGTACTTGAACGTGTAGAAGCATTGGTAGCTGCAAAGGTTGACGTTGTTGTATTAGACTCTGCACATGGACATTCACAGAATGTAATCAATTGTGTGAAGATGATTAAAGAGAAATATCCTGAGCTTCAGGTTATTGCAGGTAATGTAGCTACTGGCGATGCAACTAAGGCATTGATTGAAGCTGGTGTAGATGCAGTTAAGGTTGGTATTGGACCTGGTTCTATCTGTACTACTCGTGTAGTTGCAGGTATCGGTGTTCCTCAGATTTCTGCAATTATGGATTGTTACGCAGTTGCAAAGGAATACAACATTCCGATTATCGCAGATGGCGGTATTAAATATTCCGGCGATATGACCAAAGCTATTGCAGCAGGTGCTAACGTATGTAT
>CAZHEM010000055.1:0-17136 GCA_964531725.1 uncultured Acetatifactor sp. | reverse complement strand
GTTAGTAGCTCAGCACGTAATTCCTCGTCCACATACCGATGTTGAAGCAATTCTTCCAAAGGTAAAATAAGGAAAACAAATTGTTAAGAACCTGAGGACAGGGCGACTTGTCCTCGGGGAACTTTCAAGACCAGTAGATAGCAGGTGAATGCAATGGACAAAATGCAATTGGAAGAGTTAACAAGATTAGTAGTATCTTGTATTCAGTCACAGCAGGAGCAGGGAAATGGCTTCCAAGTACCTGTTGGAGTAAGTAACAGACATATCCATTTGAGCCAGAAGGATGTAGAGACTCTTTTTGGAGAAGGTTATCAGTTAACAAAGAAAAAAGAATTAATGGGTGGGCAGTTTGCATGTAATGAATGCTGTACCATTGTTGGTCTGAAGCTTCGTGCAATTGAAAATGTACGAGTATTAGGACCAGCACGTAGCGCAACTCAGGTAGAAATCAGTAGCACAGATGCAAGAACCTTAGGGGTAAAAGTTCCAGTGCGTGATTCTGGTGATATCAAAGGAAGTGCACCAATCGCAATTATCGGACCTAAGGGTGCGGTATATTGTGAAGAAGGCTGTATTGTTGCAGCCAGACATATTCATATGGCTCCAAGCGACGCAGCAGCTGCTGGCGTGCAAGACGGAGATTATGTAAGAGTTAAAGTAGACAATGAACGTGGAACCACGTTTGAGAAGGTTAAGATTCGTGTGGATAAAAGCTTTACCTTAGAGATGCATATTGATACAGATGAAGCAAATGCATGCGAGATTAAGACTGGAGATAAAGTAACGATTGTAAAGTAATCAGAAAAGATTAGATTATTGAGTGATGACAAAGTATTAGATATTGATAAGTGTCATTAAAATGTTGGAAGAGAGGGATAGAAATGATTATAGGAAAAGTAACAGGTAGTATCGTTTCAACCCGCAAGCAGGATAACCTTGTTGGTAATAAATTCATGATTATTGAGCCAATTAGTATTATGAATGGTGAACAAAAACAGCTAGTAGCCATCGATAACATTGGTGCAGGTATTGGAGAGTATGTGTTGGTAGCAACTGGAAGTGCAGCTCGCATTGGCTGTGGTATGCAGGATTCTCCCATTGATGCAGCCATTGTTGGTATTATCGATGACATCGGAAAGCTGGGATAAAAGGTTATGGATATTGCAGAATTAGTTAAGATTTTAAAAGAGAATGGTGTAGTTGGTGCTGGAGGAGCAGGATTTCCTACCTATGGAAAGCTTTCCTTAAAAGCAGACACCATTCTCATGAATTGTGCGGAGTGTGAACCGCTTTTAAAGTTACATAGACAGCTTCTGAAAGAGCATGCAAGCGAGATTCTAAAGGCATTTGCTTTAGTAGCACAGGTGGTGCAGGCAAAGGAAGCGATTATCGGAATTAAAGAAGAATATAAGAGCACAATAGAGGCTTTGAATGAATATATAGGTGAGTACGAAAATATGCGTATTCACGAACTCCCAGGAGCGTATCCTATGGGAGATGAAGTGGTATTAATCTACGAGGCTACAGGAAAAGTAGTCCCACCAGGTGGTTTACCAATTGAATGTGGAGTAGCGGTATTCAACGTAGAGACCCTATACAATGTATATAGAGCAGTATGGCAAAAACATCCAGTTACAGATAAATGCGTAACAATTGTGGGTGAGGTAGAACATCCTATTACAGTGAGAGTTCCTGTAGGGACCCGAATTCGCGATGTAGTAGCTATGGCAGGGCAAATAACCTGTGAGAATCCCAAGTATTTGCTAGGTGGACCAATGATGGGTAGATTTGGTGCAGATTATGAACCTGTGACCAAGACCACTAATGCTATTATTGTTTTGCCAGAGAATCACTTATTGGTACATAGAAAGAACACTCGCTTTACTACTTCGGTGGCAAGAGCAGCGTCTAGCTGTTGTCAATGCCAGATGTGTACAGATTTATGTCCTAGACATGCGTTAGGACATCCAATTCAGCCACATTTATTTATGCGATGTGCAGCTAATAGAGACTTTCAGAATGTGGAACCATTTGTAGATACCTTATTCTGTAGTTCTTGCGGATTGTGTGAGATGTTTAGTTGCCCACAGGGCTTAAGCCCAAGAACTATGATGGCAGAGTATAAAGCAGGCTTACGCAAAGCAGGAGTGAAACCACCAAAGGTGGAAGCAGCAGAAGTCAGCAAAGCAAGAGAATACCGAAGAGTTCCAGAAGAACGACTACTTGCCAGATTGGGATTAGGAAGGTATGATAAAGAGGCAGTGCTTGATGATAGCATTCGTGATGCAGGAGAAGTAAAGATTTTATTGTCTCAGCATATTGGAGTACCAGCAGTGGCAAAAGTCGCAGTTGGAGATACAGTAGCAATTGGAGATGTAATTGCTACAGCAGCAGAAGGACTTTCTGTAAATATTCATGCTAGCAAAGCTGGTAAGGTAAGTGAAGTAACAGACAAGTACGTTGTGATTATTTAGGTAAAAGAGCAAAGAATTTCTTTGCTAGAGAAATAAGTGTATTGCAGATTAGATGATAGCAAAAGTAAGATAGAGTGTATCATTACAGAATATTATCGCATAAAGAAGAGGAATGATTATGCATAAAGCCATAGGAATGATAGAATTTAAGACCGTATCCGCAGGTATTACTGCAGCTGACCAAATGGTAAAGACTGCACATGTGGAGATATTAGAGGCACAGACGGTTTGTCCTGGTAAATACATTGCATTGATTGCAGGAGAATTAAGTGCAGTAAATGCAGCCGTAGAGCGTGCGCAGAATACTAGACCAGAAGAATTAATAGATTCTTTTGTATTAGGCAATCCAGACGAATCTATTTTTCCTGCAATCTATGGCAGCAGCCAGATTGATGGTGTGCAGGCATTGGGTATTTTAGAGACTTATGATGCAGCGTCTATTATTGTTGCAGCAGATATTGCGGCGAAGACGGCGATTGTTCAGTTAATTGAACTTCGTATTGCAAAAGGAATGTGTGGTAAATCCTACATGTTGATTACCGGTGAAGTAGCAGCTTGTGAAGCGGCTATTGAGAAGGCAAAGAATGCAGTGGGAGACAAGGGAATGTACCTTGATTCTTCTGTCATTGCACATCCTGATGAACAAATTTGTAAATCTATATTATAATAACGTAATACATAGAAAATAATTTTACTAGAAGAGATGTTTTATCAAAGGGGACTCGCACATGTTAGCAGTTGAGAGAAGAAACTTAATATTGGAAAAGCTCCAAGAAGAAAAAAGAGTGGTAGTAAGTGAATTAAGTGAACAGTTTGGTGTGTCCGAGGAGACCATTCGTAGAGACTTAGACAAGTTTGATAAAGAAGGTCTGGCGATTAAAAGCTATGGTGGTGCTGTCCTTAATGAGAACACCAATACAGATATGCCTTTTATGGTTAGAAGAAAAAAGAACATGAAGGGGAAGAAAATTATAGCTGATATTATCGGCGGATTGATTGCAGATGGTGACCATATTATTGTGGATCCTAGTACCACTGCAGTATCTATTGTAAATGCCCTTCGTGAGAAAAAGCGTCTTACCATTATTACCAATTCTTTGGAAGTGCTAATGGAATTGTCAGATGCACCAGGTTGGGATATTATTTCCACAGGTGGTACTTTGAAGGAGAATTATTTGGCATTGGTTGGTCCTAGAGCCATGGAAGGTATTTCTTCTTTTAATGCTGATAAAGTAATTCTTTCTTGTAAAGGGATTGATATGCAAAAGGGAATTACCGATGCCCATGAGATGTTTTCTCAAGTAAAAAAGGTTATGCTTAATAATGCAGCACAGAAGATTTTAGCAGTAGATTATACCAAGTTCGATAATGTGGCATTTTCGCAGATTTGTGATGTGACAGATATTGATATGGTTGTTACCGATAAGAAACCATCAGAAGGTTGGATGGATTATTTTAAGGATAAAGGAATTACGTGCTTGTATGGAGAAGAAGACTAAGAGTATTGCATTTGCAAACAACAAAGGTGGTAGTGGAAAGACTACCTCATGTGCTAACGTAGGCTATTCCTTGTCTGCAATGGGCAAAAAGGTGCTGATGATTGATGGAGATATGCAGTTGAATTTGTCTTTGTCTTTCTTTTCAGAAGATGATGTGCTTGATTTTGCTGCTGGGGAAAAGAACTTGTATAAGGCAATTATCAAGCAGGAGGATTTGGCAGATTACGTAGTGCAGACTCCGTATGAGAATCTTTCATTAATTCCATCATCTACCTTAATGAGCAGTATTGAATATGATTTATTTACCAAGTGGCAGAGAGAATTTATTTTGAAAGGCTGTCTTAAGAACATCAAGGCATCAGGAGAATATGATTATATTTTGATTGATGCGCCACCTACTCTTGGTGGCTGGGTAATGAATATTCTCTGTGCGGCAGACTATGTGGTAATGCCAGTGGAGGCCAGCCCATGGGGATTGTTTGGTGTTGCTAATATGTTTGATTTCTTAGAGGATGTGAAGAAGATTAATGAGAATCTCTCGCTTCTAGGAATTGCAGTAACGAAAGTAGATGTTCGTAAGAATTACTATAAACAGACGTTAGATACCCTTAACCAAGTGGACAATGTTCACATATTCCAGACCAATATTCGAATCGATAGCGAGGTAGAATGGGCACAGGATAATAGTAAGCCTATTTTTGTACATAAGAAAAGTGCTCGTAGCGCAGGAGAATATATGGAACTTGCAAAGGAGATTGATGAAAGATGCCAGTAGGAGCAGGTAGTATTAAAAGAGTTGCAAAAGCAGCAGGAACAGAGATGGCGAAAGAAAAGGTACTAGCAAAAGAAGTGGTGGCCGTTGCCTCAAAAGAAGTTAAAGGGACAGAACAAAAAGGGACTAAGACTGCAAGTAAGAAGTCTGCAAGTAAAACTACGACAAGTACAAGGGCATTAGCGTCTAAGGTGAAAGCGACTGCTAATAAGACAGCAACCCAAATCGACGTGAAAGAAGCAGATGATGTAAGAGAGTACAACAAGGTGTGCCACATTACAGAAGAGTTACCTATATATTTGCTTTGATTCTATTTATACAAAATTTAGAAATTCGACTTTCTAGGAAGAAGGTCGAATTTTTTATTAAAATTCTCTTAATTGACAAGATTTACCTTGAAGTGTAGTGAGGTTTTTTGTTATGATAGGAATATGATATTTTTATGAGTTACTGTGCTAAAGTATCATAAGGAATTGGATATAGTAAAAGTTGTGTGGCTTTAGTATGATATGAATAGAAAATGTATTAAGGAGGACAAAGGGTGAAGAAAAATGAGACTTATTTATTAGAACAGGCAGCATTATGTAGGGAAGCAGATAACATTGATTTGTCCCTTTTTGACGAGTACGGAGTTATGAGAGGCCTTCGTGACAAGAATGGTAATGGTGTATTAACAGGACTTACCAATATTTCACGTATTGAATCCTTTCAAATGGTGGATGGTGTTAAGACTCCTTGTGAAGGTAAGCTATGGTATAGAGGTTATGATTGTATAGAGTTGGTTAATGGTTTCCGTGGGCAACGCTATGGATTTGAAGAGGTAGCATATTTGCTTTTGTTTGGTAATCTTCCTACAGAGCAACAGTTGAAGACTTTTCGTGAAGAGTTGGGATCTTATCGAACTTTACCAACCAACTTTACCAGAGACGTTATTATGAAAGCACCAAGTAGTGATATTATGAATTCCCTTACTCGAAGTGTGTTGACCTTGGCATCTTATGATAAAGATTGCAGTGATACCTCTGTTGAGAATGTGCTTCGCCAGTCTCTTGGCTTGATTAGTGTATTCCCAATGTTGGCTGTGTACGCGTATCATGCATATAACCATTATGAGAATGATGATAGTATGTATATCCATCGTCCTCAGAAGAAGTTATCTACTGCAGAAAATATCCTGATGATGCTTCGTCCAGATAAGAAATATACAGAATTGGAAGCAAGGGTATTGGATATTGCTCTTGTGTTACATATGGAGCATGGTGGCGGTAATAATTCTACATTTACCACGCGTGTAACTACTTCTTCTGGTTCGGATACTTATTCGGTTATTGCAGCAGCACTTTCTTCCTTGAAGGGACCAAAGCATGGTGGTGCCAATATCAAGGTTGTAGAGATGATGCGTGATATTGAAGCTAATGTATCCAACTGGGAAGATGAAGATGCAGTAAGAGCATATTTAAAGAAGATTCTGAACAAAGAAGCTTTTGATAAGAAGGGGTTAATCTATGGTATGGGTCATGCAGTGTATTCTTTATCAGACCCAAGAGCGCAGGTGTTTAAGGGATTTGTAGAACAGTTGGCTACAGCTAAAGGTAGACAGAAAGATTTTGCATTATACTCTATGATTGAACGCATTGCACCTGAGGTAATCTCAGAAAAAGCTCGTATTTACAAAGGTGTTAGTGCCAATGTGGATTTCTACAGTGGTTTTGTATATAGCATGCTAGAGATTCCGTTGGAGTTGTATACTCCTATTTTTGCGATTGCAAGAATTGTTGGGTGGAGTGCACATAGAATTGAAGAGTTGATTAACATGGATAAGATTATCCGTCCAGCATACAAGAGTGTTATGCAGGAACGTGATTATATCGATATGAATGACCGATAAAAATAAAGAGGGCGGGAGAAAGAATTCACTTCTTTCTCCTTTTCTGTATAAAGATAACAGAGAAATATCCATTTGTAGGATAGAAATGCCGATGACAGCATACAAATAAAGGGAATTCGTAGAAGAGGTGTAGTTATGGCAGGTACTATTATTGAGTATTTAAAAGAATATGGTGATGTATCTTTTTTAGAGATGCCTATGAATGATGTGGATAGTCTGGCTTTGTGTCAATTATCTTATCTCAAATTCGATGGGATTGTGCCAGATGTGCGTGAGAAAGAACGTCCAATTACTTTGAGACAGGTTCGTGAACATGCAGATTATGAGAAGCTTTTTTCTGACGAACGTTATGAAAAGCAGAATCGTGCGTTGTTTGAAACCATGGTGGCAGGAAAACGATATGCCAATATGTATATGAATGCTTACATCAATATGGTAGAGATAGAGAGAGAGTTTCAATTTTCTGCTATTACTTTTATGCCAGAAGGTGCACCAGTTTATATAGCATTTCGTGGAACAGATGAGACCTTGATTGGATGGAAAGAAGACTTTAACATGGCGTTTTCTTCTCCAGTACCGGGACAAGAGTATAGTGTAAAATACTTAAATATGGTGGGGGGGAAGCTACGCCGTCCTTTTATTGTAGGAGGTCATTCTAAAGGTGGCAATCTTGCTATTTATAGTTCTATGAAATGTTCACCAGTGGTTCAAAATAGAATTCTTAAAATATACAATATGGATGGGCCAGGATTCCGCCCAGAGATTCTCGCACAATGCGATTATGGTAAGATAGAACAACGTGTAGAGAAGATATTGCCACATTCTTCGGTAGTAGGAATGATTTTTGAAAGTGAAGGGATTCGCTATCGAGTGGTAAACAGTAATAGTATTGGCCTGTTGCAGCATGACCCCTACACATGGCAGGTTGAGGGTAATGCTTTTATAGAGAGAGAAGATATACAAAAGCATAGTAAGCTAATGGACAGTAACATGAACAAATGGATATTGTCATTGAATGAGGAACAACTGCATGCGTTTGTAGATACTTTATATCAAGTGGTTAGTGCATCCAAAGCCCAGGATTTGATTGAATTTACTGCTGAATGGAAACGTAGCATGTATGGTATGATGAATGCCTTGAAAGAAGTGGATGATGATACAAAGGCGATATTAAAAGGTATTTCAAAGTCTATGAGGGATTTTGCGAAAGTTCGGATGAGAGAAGAAATGGCAAAGGAATTCACTCATTATCGATTCAAACCTCGCAAGAAAAAGGCAGAAGTAGTGCATGAAGAGTAATATTTCACAGAGTAAAGTAGTAAAAGTGTATAAATTGTGTGAAAAACAGAAATTGTTATTTCAATAAGTATGGTATAGAATGGGCGAAGAAGTATTATTTGACAGAGGAAAAGACATGAAGTACAGACAGAAAATTACTTGTTTTTTAGCATATATACTATACCCAACTGTTATTTTTTATTTATTTCAATTTTATACTTACAATCCATTTACTACGATGCAGTTTAAGCATCAGCTTTTAAATATTGTATTTTATGTATTGGTAAATATATTGTTGGTAGGAATGGTTCGTCGGCTGCGTGTGGCATTGATAATACAAACCACATTTTTTATGATAATAGGACTGATTAACTATTATGTACAAAACTTTCGAGGGGCACCGATTATGCCATGGGATATTTATTCCATTGATACGGCTAGCTCAGTGGCAAATAATTTTAGTTACAAGCTGGGATGGAATACAGTATCTGTATTAATTGGGTTTTTGGTGTTGTTGGTATTAGAGAGCAGAATTAAGATTACCATATCTAAGCAGTGGTATAAGAGAGTGGCAATGATTGGACTGCCAGTTATGGCTCTGTGGGGATATGTTGGCATGATACAGAACGATACTTTCGTATTGGAATATGGTCTCTATGATAAGCTATTCACTCCAGCGGTAATGAATAAGCGTGATGGAAATATTGTTGCGTTCATTATGGAGATGGAATATCTAAAGGTGGAGAAACCAGACAATTATTCGGCTGAGAATTCCGAGGAAATGTATGAAGAAAGTATGCCTGCCCAGACACAGAAAGCAGTGAAGAATCCAAACAGTGAGACCAGACCTAATATTATTGTTATTATGAATGAAGCATTTTCGGATGTGAGTATATTGGGCGAGTTACAGACCAATGTGGATTATATGCCTTTTATACATAGTTTGCAGGCAGGTGCAGATAATGCCATTACAGGTGATTTAAATGTAAGTGTGTTGGGTGGTAATACAGCTAATACAGAATTTGAATTTTTGACAGGTAATACACTTGGATTTTTACCCCAGGGAAGTGTGGCATATCAGCAGTATGTGCAGGAAGAAATGCCAACGCTTGTCTCCTATCTGAAAGATTTGGGCTACAAGACCGTGGCAATGCATCCTTATGGTGCATCAGGCTGGGAGAGAGATAGGGTGTACCCATTGCTGGGATTTGAGAAGTTTTTATCTTTGAAATCCTTTGCGAGAGCAGAGAAGATTCGAAATTATGTGTCAGACGAAGCTTGTTATGATAAGATTATAGAGCTATATGAGGAAAAAAAGGAAGGACAGCCACTGTTTGTATTCAATGTAACCATGCAGAACCATAGTGGTTATGAGGAAGAGTTTGAGAATTTCACAGCAGATGTGAAGGTTGACGGAATTTCTACAAAGTCATTGGCTATGTACTTATCTTTGATAAAAGAATCTGATAAAGCATTGCAGAATTTGATTGCTTATTTTGAAGAGCAGGAAGAAGAAACTTTGATTTTGTTCTTTGGAGATCATCAGCCAGCTACTTATGTGACCAACCCGATCTTGAGACATAATGGGATTAATCCAGATGATTTTACAGAGGAACAAAATCTGTTAAGATATAAAGTGCCATATGTTATTTGGAGTAATTTTGATATAAAAGAAAAGAATAATGTGGAGACTAGCGTAAACTATTTGGCAATTGATGTACTAAAAAACTGTGGTTTACCACTGCCATCTTATCAGAATGTTTTGTCTAAGATTCGTAAGGATTACCCAGTTATTACGGGATTGCAAGTAAAAGATGCTAAGGGCAATTATTTTACAATTGATGAGTGTGAAGAAGAATTAAAGGAATATCAGAATCTACAATATTACTTATTATTTGATTACATGGAGAAGGAATAAGAGATGAAGGGGTTGCAATTGACCAAAGGAAGCAGAACTTTATATCTGGCATTTGGAATACCATTTTTGTTGATGTTGGTGTTGTTTATCGTGCATAGAATCTATCCGTTCGGAGATAGAAGCTTTCTGTATTCGGATATGTATCACCAATATATGCCTTTTTTTAGCGAGTTTTTACACAAGATAAGAGCAGGAGAAGGCTTGGGATTCTCGTATAATGTGGGGATTGGTTCTAATTTTCTGGCATTGTATGTGTATTATCTCGCAAGCCCATTAAATTGGTTGGTATTATTGGTTCCAGAAGCGTTTTTGATGGAGTTTATGAGCTACTTGGTGGTGCTTCGTGTAGGGTTATGTGGTTGGAGCTTAGCCTACTATTTACAGAAACATTTTTCCAGTGACAATGTCTCCGTGGTATTGTTTGCTATATTTTATGCTTTTTCTGGATATATGGCAGCATACAATTGGAACATTATGTGGTTGGATTGTATTATTTTATTCCCTTTGATTTTACTGGGCTTGGAACGCTTAGTAAAAGAGGGCAAATGTGTACTGTATTGTGTATCGTTGGCATTGTGCATATGGACCAATTATTATATTTCCATTATGATATGCATGTTTTTGGTGATTTACTTTTTCTATTTGCTGCTAGCGGATGGTCCTGCTTGGAAAAAAATAGGGAAGTTTGCCTTGTATTCTCTATTAGCTGGAGGAATGGCAGCAGCATTGTTAGTGCCAGAAGTATGTGCCATTATTAAGACAGACTTTGGTGATGTATCTTTTCCAGAAAAATTGGAATCTTATTTTTCGGTATTAGATATGCTGGCGCGACATTGTATGTTTGTTGGCGCAGAACGAGGATTGGATCATTGGCCTAATATTTATTGTGGTGTGGCAGTGTTTGTATTTATGCCATTGTTTGTTACCAATGAGAAGATTAGTTTGCGCAGACGTTTTGGCTTACTAGTGCTAGCAGGTGTTATGCTATTGGGATTTAGCACCAATATGCTAGACTTTATCTGGCATGGATTAAATTATCCAGATTCGTTACCTGCTAGACAGTCTTTTATCTATATTTTTTTGATTCTTGTTATGTGTTATGAAGCTTGGCAGCATATAGAGACAGTACAGCCTAAGACTATTTGCTATAGCTTTATGGCAGCAGTAGGATTTTTGCTTTTTGTAGAAAAGTTTGTAGAGCATGAAGATTTTGCAACGGGTGTAGAAGTACTGAATTTTGCATTTGTTGCAGTATATGCTATTTTGCTATATTTTTATTGTACACGTAAGGATGAGGCATGGAAGCGTGTGGTTGCTTATCTTGCGTTAATTGTGGTGGTTCTAGAAGCCGCATTTAATACCAGCTATACCAGTCTTGGGACTACTAGTCGTTCTGCTTACTTAGAACAGTTGCAGGATTATGAGAGTCTATATGAGCAGACCCAAGAACGAGAGGACAGCTTGTATCGCATAGAGAAATTCGCTAGAAAGACGAAAAATGATGGAACTTTAGCGGGATATCCAACTGCTTCGGTATTTTCTTCTACCATGAATTCGCATGTGATGGACTTATATAAAGCATTGGGAATGCGTCATAGTAAGGTGTACTATGGTTTTGATGGAGCTACGGCATTTACTGCTGCGTTGCTGAATGTGGATTATATGTTTGGTGAAGGTGAGCAGTATGAGAATGCATTGTATGAACTGTTGGAGAGTAGTGGTGATATTTCCCTGTATGAAAGCAAAGAGACTTTACCTTTTGGCTATGTGGCACCAACAGGATATGATGTTGAGACAGAGACACAGACCGCTGGAATTCGCCTCCAGAATAATCTGGTGCAGGATTTGGGAATATCGGGTAAGCTGTTAGAAAAGGTATCTGCAAAGGCAAACAATGATGATGTTCGCTTGGTAGCTGAAGAAGCGGGAATTTATTATGGCGTTGTAACGGCATCTGGTACTAAGAAAATTGAGATGATTGGTGGCCAAATGGATGGTCATGTGTTCAATGATTTAAAAAATGGTGCGATTTTGTATTTGGGGCATCTGGATACAGGTGAGACATTGACTTTGACTAATGGTGATGAAAATGATGAAAGCCAACAGATTAAAGTGGATGCTTATCGATTGAATGAGGATGTGCTGGCAGATGCTATAGATATACTTTCTAAGCAGCACTTGGAAGGTGTTGTCTATAACAGTGATCATTTGACAGGAAATCTCCACTTAGAGGAAGCAGGACGAATGATTTTGTCGATTCCATATGAGGATGGATGGACAGTTAAGCTAAATGGAGAAGAAGTGGAGCCACAGTTATTTGGTGGAGCTTTGATAGCATTTGATTTGGAAGCTGGTGATTATGTATTAGAAATGAAATACACACCAGCAGGTATGTATGCTGGTGTGCTTATTAGTATCATCAGTATCGGAATATTTGTTGCTATCTGTCTATTGTCTAAGCGAACATCCAAGCGGGCTATGACAGAAGCTGATATACCACACATCCATGAGGCGGAAGTGTTGCAGTAATATAGCCGTTCTCGCTGGTGGAAGTGGTATTGTCCCAGAGGGATAACAATGTGATTGATGGGCTGTTTGTGTTGGCTGAAGCATTTTGAGTGCTTGATTGTGAGTCGGCATTCAAATGTAAAGTATCCATTGAACAACTTACATCCTGAATATTATCACTAAGATTAAACAGTGCTACGAAAGTAGTGCTGTTTTTTTTCAGGTTTTCTGCTTCCACATCTCCGATAATACGAGTGGTCGTGTTATTTGCTGTTAATGTGTCTGTAGCCATCCAGATTGCCTTTTCCTCGTCGCGACAGATTTGCCTTGGGCGATAATTAGGAGACAGCATGGACAGAATCTTTTTATTAGTAAGAAGAGATAGGGTCCAATCATCCAGTTTGGTCATTTCTGCTCCAAGCATTAGTGGTGAACCAAAGAGGCACCATAAGGTCATCATAGTGCGTTGTTCATCTTTGGTAAAGTTGGTGGTACGTTCAGCACCAAAGCCTTTTCCTAGATAGCCTAAAGGTAGCATATCGCAATCGGGATAATTACCTTCAGATACATGTGTCTGCCACAGTTCGCATCTTTTGAACATATCTTTTAATAGACGCCAATCATCCCAGAAGTCATCTGTGATTCGCCACATGTTAGCATGCGTTTCATAATGCCAAGCTTGCTCAATCAAAGCAGGTCCTGGAGACAAAGATAGGACAATAGGACGACCACATTTTGCAATGGCACTAGATAGCATCTCTATTTCATGTCGAGCAGAATAAGGATTGTGTGGGTAGAGATTGGTATTGCAGATATCATCACATTTGATAAAATCCACGCCCCATGAAGCATACAGACGAATAATGGAATCGTAGTATGCCTGACCTTCGGGGGTGTTGCGAACACCATACATATCTGGATTCCAACCACAGATAGAAGAAGGGTCAGCAATTTCGTTAGCTGTGGCGGCAATGCCTTCAATGGCACAATGATTGTGAGCTGCAATACGTGGAACACCACGCATAATATGAATGCCGAATTTTAATCCAAGGCTATGTACATAATCAGCTAATGGTTTGAAACCAGCATCGTTTATTGACGAAGGAAAACGTACAGGGTCTGGAATCAGACGAGAGTATTCGTCCATTTCCATTGGATGGAATGGGATGTATTGGAACTTGTCACGCTGCGTTCCTGCATCGTGAGCATACCATTCGATATCTACAACGATATATTCCCAACCGTATTTTTTTAGATGCTCTGCCATGTATTCGGCATTGCGGCGGATAGCAGCTTCGTCTACGGTAGTATCATAGTAATCATAACTGTTCCAACCCATAGGGGGAGTTGGTGCAAAGGTATTTTTATTCATGGGAATCTTGCCTTTCTGAAAGTATTCTGTTTATTTGGTTATTGTGAACACCTGCTTAGCACCGACCGAAGCGGAGCGAAGTCATGAACCCATCTGCCTTAGCGTTCATCTGGCGATTTGTGGAATGCTACTAGGCGCTCATATTCCTCATCCGTAATACTAAGTACAGTGCCGTGTTTAAAGCCATATGGGAAGGAGAAGGAAGCATCAGAACGGATGAACTTGCCACTTGCAAGGGTGTCTGCAAGGAATGGTACATAACCCTGTCCCTCTGCACCACAACCGTAGAAGTCCAGCATTAAGCACCATTCTCCAGTAGCAGTACGGAATGCAGTAGGTGCTTCGTATTTTCCTTCTTCTAAAGGCTCCATGCATTTATCAAATTCTTCCACACGGGTAAAAGGTCCTGTAACGTTATCTCCTTTTACTAAAATAACATGAGAAGGTGTACCTTCACTTTTTAAAAAACAATAGTATTTGCCATCTTCTTCATACATGGCAGAGTCAATAACTGGTCCGCCATCCTCTTTGCGATAAAGCTCAGCAGGAGTTGTAAAATTTTCAAAATCTTTGGTACGAGAATAGAAGATTGCTTTAGGACCAAAGTCATTGCAACTATGGGAAGAAGACCAGTGAATCACATAATCATCTTGTTCTTTATCATAGATAATATCAGGTGCCCATAAACAACCGAAATTCTCATCGCCAAGTTTTAACATCTTTTGATTAGACCAATGAATCAAATCATCGGACTGCCACATGACCAAACACTTGCTCCCGTTGCGAGATACTTTTGCCCATGAATTTTCATATTGGTATGGCATGCCATAGGCAAGACTTAAGTCGGTGGCAAGGATGATGAATTTGCCTTCTTTGGTACGGGTGATAGTGAAATCTCTTACACCTTTGTCCCCTTCATAACTCCATAGAATTGGATTGCCATCATTCACGGATTCCCAATGAAAACCATCCTTACTAATACCAAAATATACCTGTTCTCCGTCAGGTGTTCTTTTTTCCTTAAAATGTACAAATAAATATGCGCTCATGTAACCCTCCGTTTATTGCCTAAACACCCCAGTTCAGACACTATTTTCTCTAAGTTTAACTATAACTCATGGGAGTGTTAAATGTATAGCATTTACTATGATTTTTTGTGCAAAAAAGCCCATGTTCATCAAGGGAACATGGGCTGTAATATTTGCCTTAGCTTACACTCAGGTTGGCATACTTTTTAGGGGATACGCCTACTGCTTTGGTAAAGGCTTTGAAAAAGTTACTATAGTCGCTAAAACCGCTTCGTTCGTAAGCATCTGCTACGCTGACACCCTCATTGAGTAAAGACTTAGCGATACTGATACGCCTTGCAGTGATGTATTTATTGATGGTAGTGCCTGTGGCTGCTTTGAAGATACGGCAGATATAGGATTCGCTTAAATAAAATTGTGTGGCCAGTTGTTCAATAGTAATTGGCTGTGCAATGTTTTGGTTGATATAGGCTAAAATGTCGTCTACCTGATGGTTGTATTTATACTCTGTAGTAGCAGTCTCGGTTGCGTTTGCCGTAGACAAGGAATTAATCATTATCATTAGTTCCATGAAAGCTGCACGTTCTATAATATCATGAGCATAACCATCTGCAGAGGTTATTTTATTAATGTAATATAAGAAACGTTTTTGTTGCTCTTTATTCAAAGATACTTTGTGGTTGAATTGCTCTCCGCGATTGCTGAAACAGTAATTTAAGTCTGTCTGCTCCGTGGATATCTGCTTTACAAAATCTGGATGAACTGACAATACAATACGTTCATGTACACAGCTATCAATCTGTGTCAGTTTGTGGCTTTCGTATTGGTTAATAATGAACAAATCACCTGGTTCAATACTATAGAAACGGTTATCAATCAAAAACTGTTTTCCACCAGAGATAGAATAGTACAGTTCATAGCAATCATGTATGTGCATATCCATTGCTTTTTCTTCTTTGTAAAGGTGGGCAATGGAGAAAGTTCTACTGGCTAAACAGTTGGTGATTGCCGTTTTACAAGAGGTTAATTCTTCCATGAAAATGCTTCCTTTCATACGCTCTTACATAGTAGTTTTCATATGTAAGATGTCTTGATAGTATAGAGTATAGAAGAATAGTTCAAAATTTGCAAGGTTTTGAGAAATATTTGAATAGATTTGGAGAATTTTTTCTAGTATACTTTCAAATATAAAGTAAAAAAAGAAAACTTTTGTGTGGAATTACTTACACATATATGCTATAATGTAAGTGCTTTCAGAAAAATGTATCAGCCAATGCTTATTGTATTGGAGAAAGAGAGGCGTAAGGTGGAACTTAGAACAGCAGTATCCCCAAGAGATGTGAAACATTACACAACTGAGCGTCTTAGAGAAGAGTTCTTAATTCAGAATCTTTTTGTACCAGGCGAGATTAAGTTGGTATACAGCCACATCGACAGAATTATTACAGGTGCAGCAGTACCTACACAGCCTATTGTTTTAACAGCAGGCGATGAGCTTCGCGCAGCTTACTTCTGCGAGAGAAGAGAATTAGGAGTTATTAATATCGGTGGAGCAGGTACCATTACCATTGATGGTAAAGTTTACAAGGTAGGCTTCAAAGAGGGTATGTACATCGGTATGGGTTCTAAGGATATTACCTTTGCCAGTGATGATGCAAGCAATCCAGCGAAATTCTATTTGAACTCAGCTCCAGCACACAAGACTTATCCAACTGTGCTTATTAAGCCAAACGGAACTCCAGAAGAAGGAGTTGTTATCGTTAAGGATGAGAATAAAGTAGAGCTTGGTTGCTTGGAAGATGCTAACCATAGAGTAATCTGTAAGTACATCCTTCCAGGTCAGGTTGAGAGCTGTCAGTTAGTTATGGGTATGACCAAACTTGAGCCAGGTAGCGTATGGAATACCATGCCTTGCCACACTCATGACAGACGTATGGAAGTATATTTGTACTTCGAGATGCCTGAAGATGCATTTGTAATGCATTACATGGGCGAACCAAATGAGACACGCCACATCGTTATGAGAAATGAAGAAGCAGTTATTTCTCCAAGCTGGTCAATTCACTCAGGTGCAGGTTCCAGAGCATATACCTTTATTTGGGGTATGGTAGGAGAAAATCAGGACTTCGACGATATGGACGGAGTAGCTATGAAGGACTTAATGTAAGTCGTTTACATAGGAACCAAAGGCTGGATACTTTGATGTAAGTATCTAAGGTTTATTAAATATAAAGGAGAGAAAAAAATGGCAGATTTTATTAACTTCTCATTAGAGGGTAAAGTTGCATTGGTAACAGGTGCATCTTACGGTATCGGTTTTGCAATCGCATCCGCATACGCAGAAGCAGGTGCTACGATTTGCTTCAATGACATCAATCAGGAATTAGTGGACAAGGGTC
>CAZHEM010000054.1:0-17722 GCA_964531725.1 uncultured Acetatifactor sp. | reverse complement strand
ACATCAAATACTAAGATTATATATTTGAATATCCAACAGTACGACAAATTCAAATTTTATTCTTTACCCTATCTTTGAAAGAATCTTCTTTTCGTTCCTCTTTGCAAACTCACTCAACGAATACGAACGAATTCTCTGACTTACAATATTAGAAACCAAAAATCCATTATTAGTAAGCTTAGCGCATCGGTTGATAATTGTTTTATTTGTTACACCTATCATTTTACTTACGTCGATTGGTGTAAACTCCAGCAGTCTATTTTTCAAAAGGAACACCAACAAAGCCTTCTCCTTTGCATTCAAGTAAGACAAGCTACCATCCAAATCATCTGCCTGAACACCCTTTGATAGTTCACAAACCTTTTTTGAATACAATTCCACCATACGCAAAAAATAATTTACCCAGATTTCAGGATGTGGTGGATTTTCTCTTCCTGAATAATATAATGCTGGAAGCCCCATCTGAAGCGATTCGTAATATTCACCCGAGTCATAAGCAAAGTATTCTTCTAAAGAACCAATTTCACTAAATCCATAGCCATAGAAGTCTAAAATATATCCTGACATAAGTCTTGCAGTTCTTCCGTTTCCATCTTCAAAAGGATGAATCGTAACCAACTGATAATGGACTACCGCTGCAATAATGAGAGGATGATCATCCGTTGTATTTACATAATCGACCAATTCATCCAACAGTTCAGGAATGTCTGAATATTCAGGTGGAATATAGTCCGGAGCTCCTGTAACTGCATCATACACTGCAAATAACACACCTGGAGGCATCTGTCCTCTGAGTCCTATCTTTTCTCTTGATGCTCCTTTTTCAACCATTGCCTGCACTTCAAGAATCATTTCTTTTGAAAAAGCTTCTTTTTTCTTCAACTTGTCCTCAAGCAGATTCAATGCGAGAAAATAATTTCTGATCTCCTGCTCTGGTTTCAAAAAATGTTTATGTTCATCTCTCTCAATAGCCTCATTCGCCTGCTTTTCCGTAAGCGGATTTCCTTCAATCTTATTTGACGCATAAGAACTCTTTTTCTTAGAATTCTTGCGTAATCTATTCTTGGTCATAGGTGGCAACTCTATCGTACTTAACGAAAAACGGTTTTCATCAATTGATGATATTTTTTTTAATATTTCGTTGGTTAATGTAACTTTTATCATGAACATTACCTCTTCATTATAATTTTACTCATAATTAGTGTACCTCATTCGAGTAAAAAACTCCATTAATTTTTCACTATTTTTACACTATTTTTCACTACTCTCTTACGTAGCTTATTCAACAACACAAATAATGCTTTATTATTATCCATCTAGATTTCCTTTAACCAAGAAAAGAAAATGGAAAGACTCCTACGAATGTTATCGATAGTCACCTTTCCACAATTGTTTATTATTTGTATGACAAGTTTTCCCCAGCCACACATCATAAATTTATTTCTTTTACACCGCAAACTGGCTCTTATATAGATTGGCATAAAATCCTTCTTTTGCAAGAAGTTCTTCATGCTTGCCTTGCTCAATAATGTTACCATCTTTCATAACCAGAATCACATCCGCTTCCTGAATGGTAGACAATCTATGCGCTACAATGAAGCTGGTTCTGCCTTCCATCATTCTAGCAAAAGCTTTCTGAATACGAATCTCCGTACGAGTATCAATAGAGGAAGTCGCCTCATCTAAGATCAACATTGGTGGCAAGCAAAGCATTACTCTGGCAATACACAACAACTGCTTCTGTCCTTGTGACAATCCACCACCATCCTCTGTAATAACAGTATCATATCCCTGTGGGAGACGCTTGATAAAGCTATGTGCGTGGGCACCTTTTGCAGCCTGAATCACTTCTTCCATGGTAGCCTCTGGGCGACCCATACGGATGTTGTCTGCAATGGTTCCACTGCGAAGCCATGTCTCCTGCAGAACCATACCATAACTGGTACGCAAGCTTCCTCTTGTTATATCTCTAATATCCGTTCCATCTACCTGAATACTTCCTTTATCCACATCATAGAAACGCATCAACAGATTGATTACCGTAGTCTTACCACAACCGGTTGGACCTACAATAGCCACTCTCTGTCCAGGCTTAACCTGTAGGTTAAAGTCCTGAATCAATTTTTTTTCAGGCACATACTGGAAAGATACATTTTCCAAAGCCACGTTGCCCAGTGCGTCAGAAAGCACCTTTGCATTCTCTGCATCTGGTATTTGCTCCTCTTCCTCAATCAATGCAAAAATTCGTCCTGCACATACGAAAGCATTCTGCAACTCTGTGATAACACCTGAAATCTCGTTGAATGGTTTAGTATACTGATTGGCATAGCTTAAAAAGCAAGATAATCGTCCTACACTAATTCCACCTTTGATAGCAAGAAAAGCTCCAAAGAAGCCTACCCCTGCATATACCAAGCTATTTACAAAACGTGTACATGGGTTGGTTAGGGAAGAATAAAAAATTGCATTCAGAGAACACTTCTGTAATCTTCCATTTATCTCAGCAAACTGTTCCTTAACCGCCTCTTCTCTTGAGAAGGTCTTCACAATCTTCTGATTCCCCACCATCTCTTCGATTAATGAAGTCTGCTCTCCTCTGGTCTCTGACTGTTCCTTGAACATAGAATAAGTTCTAGTTGCAATAAATCGTGCCACAAGGAAAGACACAGGAGTCAGGCATACCACTACCAAAGTAATTGGTACATTGGTCACTAACATGAAAAACAATGTTCCCACAATGGTTAACACACCTGTGAAAAGCTGGGTGAATCCCATCAACAAACCATCAGCAAAAGTATCTACATCCGAGATCACTCTGCTGACAATATCTCCATAAGCATGAGAATCCAAATATTTCAATGGAAGATTCTCCAGCTTGTGAAAAGCATCTCTACGAATGTCTTTGATTACATGATAAGTAATGTAGTTGTTACAAGTATTCATTACCCACTGGGCAATAGCAGTTAACACCATTACTATTGCAATCTGCTTCATAATGGCAAAAATACCTGGCATATCCACCAAGTCCTTATCAACAATTAAATCTACTGCGTCACCCGTAAGAATCGGAATATACAGAGTAGACAACACCGTAAGCGCAGCAAGAATTAAGGATAATGCCACAATCAGCCAATATTTTTTGATGTATCTAAGAACTTTTAATAATGTCTCTTTCTGATTCACGTCACTTCTCCTTTCTACTTACTCGCACCCGTCTGGGAATAATAGATTTCCTGATATACTGCACAGTTAGCCAACAGTTCTTCATGTGTACCAATGCCAACCATCTCACCATCATCCAAACAGATGATTTTGTCTGCATGACGAATGGATGATGCTCGCTGAGATACGATAAAGGTAGTGGTATCCGTCAAAGTACGAAGTGCTGCTCTAAGTTTGGCATCTGTTGCATAATCCAACGCTGATGCACTATCATCTAAAATTAAAATCTCTGGCTTGCGTACCAAAGCTCTTGCAATTGTCAGACGCTGTCTCTGACCACCAGATAAGTTTTTTCCACTCTGCGTAATCTGCTCATCCAACTTACCGCTCTTACCTTCTACTACTTCCGTAGCCTGTGCAAGGTCTAGTGCTTTCCACATATCTTCCTCAGTGGCATTTGAGTTACCCCACTGTAGGTTACTGCGAATGGTTCCTTTGAAAAGTACTGCTTTCTGAGGTACAATGCCCATTCTACCACGAAGTTCTTTTTCATCCATATCCTGAATGTTCTGTCCTTCCAACAGAATCTCACCTTCTGTTGCAGGATAGAAGCCCGGAATCAGATTTACCAAAGAAGACTTACCCGAACCGGTACCACCGATGATACCAATGGTCTGTCCTTTTTCTACCGTAAAATTCATATCATGTAATGTTTCATCACCTGCACCTTCGTAGGTGAGAGATACATTTTTGAACTGAAGGTATGGTTTTTTTGTATTTCCCTTTTCAGCACGTCTTGTCTCACTGCTATCATCAGTTGCAGTCTGCACATCTACGCTAGTGTCATCGCCTTTTGCCATTGCATCTTTTTGCGCTGTACCTACCACATCAGTTGCCACAACATCACCATTAGTAATCTCAAACACACCTGCCACACGGTCTGCACATGCAAGTGCCTTGGTAATAGTTACGATTAAGTTGGCAAGCTTCACCAACTCCACCAAAATCTGAGACATATAATTAATGATTGCCACTACTTCACCCTGTGTCAGATTGCCCACATTAACCTGAATAGCACCTGTATAAATCAAAGCAATGGTTGCACCAGTTACAATGACATAGGTAACTGGATTGGTGCAAGCACTAATCTTACCTACAAACATCTGCATAGATGCCAGATATTCATTGCTTTCTTTAAATCTATTTTCTTCCTTTTCCTCCTGATGAAAAGCTCGAATTACACGAACACCAGTAAGGTTTTCTCTGGTAATGCCAAGAATCTTATCTAATCCTGCCTGTACCTTCTTGTACAATGGCATAGTAACTACCATGATGCCAAATACCACGATTGCAAGCAAAGGAATGGCTACTACGAAGACTAATCCACTCTTTACATCAATAGTAAATGCCATAATCATAGCACCAAATACAATAATTGGAGAACGTAGGAACAAACGAAGTACCATATTTACTCCAGACTGTACCTGATTCACGTCACTGGTCATTCGTGTGATTAAGGTAGAGGTTCCTGCCTTATCTATATTGGTAAAATTCAAACTCTGAATATGGTCAAAAAGAGCCTGACGAAGCTTGGTAGAGAATCCCACTGCTGCCTTTGCCGCAAAAAACTGGGCGGTACAAGATGACACTAAACCAACAATTGCAAGTACAATTAAGCACAATCCCATCTTGCCAATGTAACCCATATCTGAATCTGCGATACCCTTGTCGATAATATTCGCCATAACAAGGGGCACTAACAATTCAAAGAAAGCCTCCAGTAGCTTGAACAATGGTGCTAGCACACATTCCTTTTTATAATCTTTTAGATAAATCATTAATCGTTTCATACTTTTCCTCTTATATATAACATGTATCTTGACACTTTTCTCAACGATGCATGTTACATATTCACTTTATGAATTCATTATTCTATCATCTTGCTTGGCATATCGCCATACAATATCCATCCAAGTTCTCATATTCTTCCCACAGAGTATCTTCTGGGAAATTTATCATATCCACAGAAAGTGCCTTGGCGACACCTTCTCCTGTGTATTTTCCATAAGCTTCTTTTCGTGCCCATAGCTTGTAGAAAAATCTCTTCTGCTCTTCCTCAGTAGGTAGTTGCCGCATCATTGCTACCTCTTCCTTCTGAAAAAAACGTCCTGCTGTCTTCCAATAATCTATGTCACTCATCTGCTGAATATCCGCACCAACTTCGCTATCTGCTACCGCGCATAGTACATAGTTACCCGAATGAGATAGATTAAAATAAACGAGAGAATTTGGAAAATAAGGCTTGCCGTTCTTCCCATAAGTATATGTAAAATCTTGTGGGTGTTGAATCTCTTTTATAATGTCACTTATAGACATGCATTTTATAAAATCAAGACATATATCAACAGCTTTTACACCTGCAAGCTTTTGAGCATCCTGCTCATACCTTTTCACCGCATACTGCAATAACAGTCCAGCTCCAAGTGAGACCTTCTTTTTCTCTTCAGAGGTTAGTCGCATGATTTTTTCTCTTCTACTGCTATCAACCTTTTTCAAAGCTTCTTTATACAATTCACTGTCTATAGATACTTCTTGAAGTTCTTTTATTGATAAAAGATAGGTGTTCACCATGCAACCTGCCTCCTTTCTACACCAAGACATATCATTTACAATCAATACTATATTCTATGTTCAAGGCTTATCATTTCTAGCAAACTCAATACTCAAGCATTCTTCTTACACAAAAGGCTGTCATGGTTCACTACCATGGCAGCCTCTCTTGTTCTCTTTATGAGGATATCCATCAACAGATTATTCAGCCTCTGTCTCCTGTGCAACCACACTAATAAATAATTCCTCTAGCTGTTTCTCATCTACGATATCAGGTGCATTGGTCATGAGACAAGATGCATCTTTTACCTTAGGGAATGCAATTACCTCACGAATGCTTTCAGCCTTAACAAGAAGCATTACAAAACGATCCAAACCGATTGCCAGACCTGCATGAGGTGGAACACCATATTTGAATGCATTCAATAAGAAACCAAATCTATCATATGCCTGCTCTGTGGTAAAGCCAAGTACTTCGAACATCTTCGCCTGAACATCTTCCTGGAAGATACGAACACTACCACCACCAAGCTCAACACCGTTCAATACGATATCGTATGCTTTCGCACGCACCTTACCAGGATCAGTGTCTAAAAGCTCTAAATCCTCATCCATAGGCATGGTAAATGGGTGATGCATTGCTACGAAACGGTTGTCATCTTCACTCCACTCAAGAAGAGGGAACTCTGTTACCCAGAGGAAGTTGAACTTATCATTATCAATCATATCAAGCTGTTTTGCTACTTCACAACGAAGTGCACCAAGCACAGACCACACAATCTTGGTCTTATCTGCTGCAAAGAGTAATAAGTCTCCTGCTTCACCACCCATAGCTTCTACTAAAGCCTTTAACTCATCTTCAGTCATAAACTTAGCAAACGAAGATTTGTAAGTTCCATCAGCCTGTACTGCAAGATAAGCTAAGCCCTTTGCGCCATAACCTTTTGCGAACTCTACTAAAGCATCAATCTTCTTTCTTGGCATCTCTGCCTGTCCCTTAACATTGATACCTCTTACGCTTCCACCTGCTTCTAAAGCACCAGTGAACACGCCAAAGCCACAACCTGCAACAGTCTCAGATACATCTACAAGTTCCATACCGAAACGAGTATCTGGCTTATCAGAACCGAAACGGTCCATAGCTTCCTGCCAAGTCATACGCTGAATTGGAAGCTGAACATCAAGTCCAATTGCTTCCTTACATACTGTTTTCACCATTCTCTCAGTAGCGTCGATTACATCATCAACATCTACGAAAGACATCTCCATATCAACCTGTGTAAATTCAGGCTGTCTATCAGCACGAAGGTCCTCATCACGGAAACATTTTGCAATCTGGAAATAACGATCATAGCCAGAGCACATCAAAAGCTGTTTGAACAGCTGTGGTGACTGTGGTAATGCATAAAAGGTTCCTGGATGCACACGGCTAGGTACCAAATAGTCTCTAGCACCTTCTGGAGTAGACTTCTGTAAAATAGGAGTCTCAATCTCAAGGAAACCTTCCTCACTTAAGAAAGCTCGAATGGTTGTAGCAATCTTACTTCTTAAGATAAGGTTATTCTGTAAATCTGGTCTTCTAAGGTCCAGATAACGATATTTCAAACGAAGTTCTTCTTTAGTCTTAGAGTCTGCCTCGATTGGGAAAGGAGGTGTCTCTGCTTCAGAAAGAATACGTACGCTGGTAGCACGAACTTCAATCTCACCAGTTGCAAGATTCTCATTCACTGCACCAGAACGTTTCTCTACTTTACCAACTACTGCTACTACAAACTCACTTCTAAGCTTCTCAGCCTTCTGGAAGTTCTCAGTACCGCAATCGGTCTCTTCAAAAATAACCTGCAAGATACCTGCACGGTCACGCATATCTACGAAAATGATTCCACCCTTATTACGCTGTTTCTGAACCCAGCCCATAACGGTTACTTCTTCTCCAACATTTGCCACAGATAACTCGCCACAGCGGTGAGTTCTCTTAAGGCCTTTCATTGATTCTGCCATTTTTATACCTCTTTTCTAATTCTTCAAAGGGTCTTTATAGAATTCCACAAATTCCTCATATCCCTCTTTGATAAGTTGTTCCTTCTGGAACTTCTTGTTCTTATTCATACGAGCAACAAGTACCTGAGTACCATCCTGACGTTTCTCCTGTGCCTGAGCGATAACCTTGCAAAGTTCTTCGCCTGCTACACCTTTTTCTATTAAGTAAGCTACCTGTTTTGGTCTGGTAGGTACTTTGAAACCTCTCTCCATTAATAAGAGTACAATTCTCTCAAAACCGATAGAGAAACCACATGCTGGAACATCGTTGCCAGTGAACTTGCCAACCATCTTATCATAACGTCCACCGCCACCGCAGCTTCCGCCAAATTCTGGCATGGCAATCTCAAAAATAGTACCTGTATAGTAAGACATACCTCTAACCAAAGTAGGATCAAATACTAACTCAAAGGTATCTGCCTTAGTAGCTGTAACGCTAGCGATGATTTCCTTGAAAGATGCCATTACATCTGCATCTAAGTAGTCACCCAACTTGTCCATAAGGCATGCAACACCATCTTCTGAATTTTCAATAGCTACGAACAAGTCTAAATACTTATCGCACATGTCTTCACTGTAGCCATTAGCAATTAACTCAGCCTTTACGCCTTCAATGCCAATCTTGTCCATCTTATCTAAGGTAATAAATACGCTATCGTAATTCTCCTCAGCAAAGCCAGCATATGCCGCCATTGCTTTCAAGATTCTTCTATCATTAATACGAATCTGGAAGTTCTTGAACTCTAATTTGCTAAGAGTTGTGGTAGTCGCTAAAATCAACTCAATCTCAGCTAAGTTAGAAGCTTCTCCCAAGATATCAATATCACACTGCATGAACTGACGATATCTACCACGCTGAGGTCTGTCTGCTCTCCATACATTACCCATCTGTAAAGCCTTGAATGGGCTTGGAAGATTCGCTGCATTGTTGGAATAGAAACGCACCAATGGAACAGTCAAATCATAACGAAGACCGCTATCTACCACTTCTTCCTCTGTAGTCGCAGCTTCTACGTTCAACTTCTCACCACGCTTTAAAATCTTGAAGATTAACTTCTCATTATCTCCACCCTGCTTACTGCTAAGATTAGCAATATTCTCTACACAAGGTGTCTCTATTGATGTAAAACCAAATTTACCATAAGTATCTTTGATTACACTAATTACATAATCTCGAATCTGCATCTCCTCTGGTAAAATATCTTTCATACCAGTGGTAGGCTTCTTACTAAGTGCCATATGTTCCCTCACTCCTGCCCGAAGGCTATCTCTTCTTTCTTGTATTTTGAAATGCAAACATTCTATATCTCACATAATCTAATATGCATTATCCAGGCATTTTACATTCAAAAATATATCTACTACATGATATATTTTTTCCTCGTCACTGTCAATATTTCGTTTGGGAATATCTTCGTAGAAATTTATATCTTTCTCCATATTTCTTTTGTTAGTAATGTGATTATTTGTCGAACGACTAAAAAGATAAAAAAGAAAAAGAGATTGTTTGGCAGGCGTACCATTCTCCTGCATCTCTCGGGAATCCCCTGTCAAGCCATCGGCGTGTGGACGGGTACGAAATCTTCCACCTCAAACAATCTCTTTTGTATGTTCCATACGTTATCACATTTTTCTATTGCTTTCAATAGTCATTTTATCTATTCGCTTATTCTTAACTCTCGACCTCAAAATTGTTTGAATTTCTCTTCGACTATTCCACCGCCTCATAATACACATATATCACATGATTCCCACTATCTGGTACATGGAACCATGGCACATCATATCCCAAGGATTCATTCGGTGCATACTCATAGAATTCTATAGTCTCAGATTCACAGCCTGCATATTTGTATCCTTCAATTGGATTGGCACGCACCCCTACTGCATATTGTTGAAAAGGTACTCCCATTCCACAGGCATTACCATAACCATCAACAGACACATAGGTAATACTAGAATCTGGTATGGTTTCTAATGTGGCTAGAGATTCTGGTGACCTATCTGGCAATGTATCAAGCTTTTCTGATTCATTACGGTTGATAATTGCTTCTTTTAATTCGATGTCTGGTAGTTCCGTATTCACCAATCCACCATTATCAGCAGAATCTGCATCTCCATCCGAATCTGCATTATTATTTTCTGCTGTAATACTATTATTTTCTTCAGCGGTTTCCATTTCTGTCTCTGCAGTCTGTGTTTCCGCCATCTCTGATTCCTTGGTTTCCTCAGTTGTTCCATTTTCCATAGTAGAAGCTTCTGCCTTGGATTCCGCAACTTTGTTTTCCTCAGTTACAGTATCAATAGCCACGCACTCACTACTCTCAACCTCTGTTGATACATTTGTAGTAATCTCAACAGACTCCTGTGTTACTACACTTTCTACATCTGCTGCCCCTTCCGTTGCGCCACAACCTGCCATAGCCATCATCATAGCTACTACACTGACACCCATTATTAATTTTTTCATCATTTTACTCTCCTCTTTCCCTTTTAAATTTAACCCTTCCTAATTTTTATTGAAAATGCATACAAAACCTTATGCATTTTTCTCCTATTTCTCCAACGCAAACAAATCCTCTTTACGCTGTATCATCTCATCAATCTTCTCGATATAAAGCGCTACATCCTTCACATTATCACAGCGCTCGATACGACCATCTGGTAATACCAACTTAGTGATACTGCCTGCCCCCAATGCAACGATGGTCTGTTTCTCTTCCATAATGAGAATATTATATAAGCCAAGCTTCCCTTCCCTCGCATAGCCTACATTCTCAAAGTTACCAGACATATTCTTCTGACGATAGAGATAATATGGCTCCATGCCAAGCTCTTTGGCACCTTTCGCTGCAATACGCATGGTCTCATCTGTATTGCGTAAAGTAGACACGCCATTTTCCTGAATCCACTGGCTAAGCTTTGATGCTCTCTTAATTGCCAAGGAATGTACCGTCAAGCTATCTGGATTCAACTCCACCACTCTATCTATGGTATTCTGCACATCCCCTTCGTCTTCTCCTGGAAGTCCCAGAATCAAGTCCATATTAATATTGGTAAATCCAACTTCTCTTGCCAACTTATATGCTTCCACTGTCTGATCCACACTAGCTCTACGACCAATAATGTTCAAGGTCTCCTGCTTCATGGTCTGTGGATTCACCGAGATACGCTCCACACCATGACGATATAAAACTTCCAACTTCTCTCTAGTAATACTGTCTGCACGTCCTGCCTCAACTGTAAATTCCTTTACTGTCGAAAAATCAAATAGTTCTTTCAATCTACTAATCAATCTATCTAACTGTTCAGGCTCCAAAGTGGTTGGCGTACCACCGCCAATATACACACTATCTAAAATCTTATGAGCATATCTCTTTGACACATATTCCATCTCTTTGATAACGCAATCCACGTAATTCTCCACTACCTTGCGATATGCCGCAATTGGATAAGAAGTAAAAGAACAATACAAGCATGTAGTTGGGCAGAAAGGAATACCTATGTACAAGCTATATCCACCCTCATAATGCACGTCCTTTAACAACTCACGCTCACGCTTAGCAATATCAATACTCAGCAATGCTTTTTCATCGCTGACGTAATGCTTCTTCTGTAAATATTCCAGAATCTCCGCATCACTTTTATTCTCATCCAACATGCCATAAGCAATCTTAGTTGGACGAATGCCGGTAAGATTCCCCCATGGCAAAGTCTTGCCTGTCACCTCGCACAGACTTCTATATAAGAATCGTTTGAAGCCATCTTTGTAGGATTCCTGTGGCTGACCTTCCACATGTACCGTACACACTCCGTTAGCACAGTCTACGCTCTTTCCTTGTGCCACGCTGTCACTTTCAAGCATCTGTGTGCGCATTTCTTCCTGTCGATTCCACTCATACTGCTTATCTCCGACTATTACTCTTGCACCATCCTCAGCAAGTTCCACGCGTAGAGCTACCTGACCTGCCAACTCTGCACGCTTCTCCTCCTTGCTATCAGGAGTAAGCACACTTACTTGCTCCTCCGCCCAGAATGCCTTTACAATGGAATGTACATCATATTCATAATTTGCTCTGTTTAATTCTACTACAAACATTTTATTCTCCTAAAATAAGGACATGACGGTCGCCATGTCCCTAAACTATTCTACTGCACAAACGGATTATACTGTTTCTCATGCCCAATGGTTGTGCTATCTCCATGTCCTGGATATACTTTGGTATCATCAGGAAGAACAAAAAGTTTCTCCTTAATAGAACGCACCAAAGTTCCCATGCTACCAGTTGGGAAATCCGTTCTTCCCACAGACTCTTCAAAAAGGGTATCTCCACTAATGAGAATTCCAGCTTCTTCAAAATAGTAACAGCAACCACCTGCTGTATGTCCTGGTGTCGCAATTAGCTTACAAGTCATACCTGCAATGGTAATCTCCGCTCCATCTGCCACATACTCATCTGCCTGTAAAGTATAAGGTCTTCCCATACCATCAGATACGTTCTTGTGAGAATCTTCCAACAACTCTCTCTCTGCTTCACATACATAAAGCTTTACAGCTTCTGCGCCACGCTCCTTAGCATCTGCATTTGCCGCATTGCGAAGAGCGTCTGTTCCCCAGCCATGATCGAAATGCCCATGGGTCATCAGAATTCCTGCTACATGCAAGCCATTGCGCTTCAAAGCATCGAATATCTTATCTCCCTGATCCGCAGGGTCTACAAAAATCACTTCATCGCTTCCTTCTCTATAGAGGAAGTAACAATTGGTCTGGCACACGCCAAGAACCATACGTCCAATCTTAATCTCTGACATTAGCCTGTCGTCCTTTCTATGTCAATGACGCTTTCAATACCATGTAATTTATCAATTACTCGGTTCAACTCTTCTTTGCCACTAATCTCAAAGCATACTTGCAATGTAGCAAGTCCCTGCTTATTGGTTCTGGTATTCAAGGAAGAAATATTAATATTCTTCTCGGTAAGCACCTTGGTAATGTCAACCAATAGTCCCTTACGATTGTTGGCATAAATCTTAATCTCAGCCTCGTATTTCTCTGCTGGTGCATTGTCTGGCATCTGCCATTCTGCATCAATTACACGCACTCTCTCAAGTTCAGGCAGATTCATAATATTGATACAATCGGTACGATGTACAGATACACCACGTCCTCTGGTAACGAATCCAACAATCTCATCTCCTGGTACTGGAGAACAGCATTTTGAAAAACGTACAGATAAGTCCGCAATACCTTTTACCACAATACCACTCTTAGACTTCATATGCGTAGGCTTATTCACCGCACTGTTGTTAGCCTCTGCAATCTGCTCCAATACTTCTTCATTGGTAAGTTCTTTCTTATGGTCTCGGTCATAGCGTTCCTGCATTTTATTGATAACCTGACCCTCTTTTAAAGCACCATGACCAATGGCAGCAAGTACTGCATCCCAATCACGGAAACCATATTTTCTCTGAATGGATTCCATGTATTCAGGTTTCATCAATACAGACAAGTTGATACCCTTATTCTTGCCATAAGCAATCAATAATTCCTTGCCTCTGATGATATTATCTTCTTTTAACTCATTCTTAAACCACTGATTAATCTTGTTCTTCGCCTGTGTACTCTTAACAATATTTAACCAGTCACGGCTTGGTCCCTTAGAATTCTGAGAAGTAATGACCTCAATTCTATCACCATTATTAATCTTGTAATCGATGGTTACCAGTTTCCCATTGACTCTGGCACCAACCATTTTATTACCAACTGCCGAGTGAATACTATAGGCAAAATCAATTGGAGTAGAGCCTGCTGGAAGGTTCTTCACTTCACCAGTTGGGGTAAAGCAATATACACTATCAGAGAACAAATCCAAGTCATTCTTCAACAGATTCATAAATTCTCTGTTGTCAGACATGTCTCTCTGCCATTCCAGAATCTGACGAAGCCATACTAACTTCTCTTCTTCCTGAGCCTCTACCTTCTTACCATCGGAAGCATCCTTGTATTTCCAATGTGCCGCAATACCATATTCAGCTGCTTTGTGCATCTCAAAGGTACGAATCTGTATCTCAAAAGGTTGTCCTGTAGTACCAATCAAAGTAGTATGCAAAGACTGATACATATTTGCCTTAGGCATAGCAATGTAATCCTTAAAACGACCTGGGATTGGTTTATACATCTCATGAATAACACCCAGTGCCGCATAACAATCCTTTACGCTATCCACAATGATACGAACAGCGAACAAATCATAGATTTGCTCCAAAGTCTTGTTCTGGTTCTTCATCTTCTTATAGATACTAAAGAAATGCTTTACACGGCCATCTACCTGCGCCTTAATGCCAGCATTTACAATATGTTCTTTTACTTCATCAACAATGCTCTGAATATATTCTTCACGTTCGCTCTTACGAGCTGCAATCTTGTGAACTAAATCATAATAAACATCTGGCTCTAAATATTTTAAAGATAAATCATCTAGTTCAATCTTTAATTTACTAATACCCAATCGTTGTGCAATCGGACAATAAATCTCTAAAGTCTCCTTAGCAATACGTTGCTGACTCTCTGGCTTTTGATACTTCAAAGTACGCATGTTATGAAGTCTATCTGCCAATTTAATCATAATGACACGAATATCTTTGGCCATTGCTAAGAACATCTTACGCAGGTTCTCTGCCTGCATCTCTAGCTTTGCATCGGATTGTTCACCATTATGATTAGACAATGGAATCTTTTCTAATTTGGTAACACCATCTACCAATAAAGCGACATCTTCTCCAAATTCCTTGGTCAAGTCTTCTTCGGTCATAATGGTGTCTTCCACTACATCATGCAATAGACCGGCAACAATGGTCTCTTTATCCAATTCCAAATCAGCCAAAATAATAGCAACATTTAAAGGATGAATAATATATGGTTCTCCTGATTTGCGTCGCTGTTCCCTATGCGCCTCTTCTGCAATCTTATATGCTTTGGCAATCATAGAGATGTCATCACTAGGATGGTACTTCTGTACACGGGAAATAAGCTCCTGATATAACGTCTCGGGAGCAACAAAATCTGCCGCTTTACTTATTCCATTTTCATTTACGATAATATCCATCTTTTCGTCTGCCATAGGTTGACTCCATGTTACAAAGATTTATCTTTCGCTATTATTTACCCTCATAGCAAATAGCGGATTCTAAACGATACTTGCTTAATCTCTCGCGTCCCTTTAAGCCCGCAAGCTCAATCATAACTACAACACCTACTACTTCTCCACCTAACGATTCAATAAGCTTAATCATAGCCTCGGTAGTACCACCTGTAGCAATCAAATCATCTACAATCAAAACCTTCTGACCAGGCTTGATGCTGTCTTTGTGCATTTCAATGGTAGCCTGTCCATATTCCAATTCATAAGACATCTCTACTGTCTCACAAGGTAATTTACCTTTCTTACGAATCAACACAAAAGGTTTTCTATTATTATATGCAATAGGAGTACCAAAAATAAATCCTCTTGATTCTGGTCCTACTACTACATCATATTCCAAATCCTTAATTAAATCCTGCATGGTATCAATTGCCAAATGCAAACCATCTGCATCCTGCAACACACTTGTTACATCACGGAAAATAATTCCTTCCTCTGGAAAATCAGGTATACTTCTTACATATTCTTCTAATTTCTTCATATTTTTATCCTTCCTATTGAAAGTACATACACTACTTTTTGAATAATTACAATTATATATTCTTTTCCTATGAAAGTCAAAGAATTACAGAATCCAACTGTTTCTTCACAAAATATTTGATAATGTCGCTTCTTGTAATAATCCCAATAAACATTCCTCTATCATCAATTACTGGTACAAAGTTCTGGGTCTGCGCCTGTGCAAGCAAGGCTTCCATGTCAGTATCAATGCACACCGCAGTTACTTTACCAATACGAATAATATCCTTTATCTTCAGTGTTTCCAAGCTTTTCATGGTAATCTCTTCTAGATTCTCATTTCGTTCAACAATACTCCATAAAAAATCACCTTCGCTAATTACCCCTACATACTTATCTTTATTATCTAATACCGGAATTGCTGTATAGCCACTTCTACGAAGCTTCTCCAATCCTTGTCTAATCGTCATATCTTCATGTAGATATGCTACGTTAATCTTTGGTACCAAAAAAGATGCTATATTCACCCTTTTCCTCCTTTATCTGGCTGTGAAAAATTAATAAAGAACCCCTTCTCTAAAAAAATTTGTAAACACAAAAAGTCCCTGTGCGGGACTTTTCGTTAATAAATATGCGAGTTATTTCTTACCGCAACATTTTTTATACTTTTTGCCTGAACCACATGGACATGGATCATTTGGATATGTCTTCGCACCCTTTACGATGGTGGTTGAAGACTTCTGCTCTTTGTAAAGAGCCTTTCTAGTAGCTTCATCAAAGATTGCATTCCACTCTTCTAATTCGTATAACCAATCAGCCTCTGCTGCAACCATGTTCTTATATAAAAGAGTTTTGTCAAATCCAAGGTTAACTACAGTATCCTCTTCCATCTCTTCGATTGGATTCTGTTCTACCAAACTATCATTAATTCCATCTAAGAAACCAGTCATGGTCATCACTGATACACCGTATTTCTCAGCTAATTCTTTTACAGAACCTTTTACTACTTCATCAGGATTCTTAAGAAGTTCTGCATAAATCTCCTTCTCCTGCTGGAAATATGCTCCCCACATCTGCTGAAGCTTCTGGGTTCCTAACTCTTCATTATATGCTACTGCTCTCCACTGTTCTAATAATGCCATAATAATACCATCCTTATTCTAATGCTTGTCCTACTAAGTGGACTTCTCTCAACCCGAATGTCTGCATAAACATCCTTTTGATAGTATATAACAGTTTGCCTTTTTAGACAATAAAAAAGTGTAAGAAATATGTAAAATATGTCTTTATTCATTATTACTTACACACCTTACAATTCTTCTAACAAGAAACAGAGACCTGCACCTTGGCAAGCCTCTGCTCTGTTTTTTGCTTATTAAGTACAACAATACTTAATTGTCCCCAGAATTCTCGGAATGACAACTTCCTCCACATCCAGATTGTCCCCCACAACTACCTGAACATGTTCCGCCTGCAGGACAGCCAATGCATTTTACACCGCTTTTTTTCGCTTTTACGATATATGCAACTGCAAACGCAATAATAATCACTACAATTCCTAAGACGATAAAATCTGTCATGCCGAAACTCCTTTTCTAGAACAATTTTCTATAGCACTTCTCTAAAAATACATTTATGCTGCTTTCTTTAATTCATATTCCGCTTTGAACTTCTTGTTTGTTCTCTGAATTAATACTACTACAACTGCAACCATAGCAACCACCGCAATAAGACCAGGAATAAATCCAGCTCCGAAAGCCCCTGTGGTAATCAAAGTACCAATCTGATATACAAGGAACGCCACTGTATAACCTGTGCCAAACTGAAGTGCAATACCACCCCAGAACCATTTTTTATCCTGCATTTCTGAGTTCATAGCACCGAGGGCTGCGAAACATGGAGGTGTGAACAAGTTGAACATTAAGTATGCAAGAGCAGCTGCCTTAGTTAAGCCCATTGCTACTGCCACTTCGTTAGCACCACCAACTAATGCTAACTCTTCCGTATCGATAAAGCTAGTTAATGCATAACACACTGCCAAAGTACCAACAACGTTCTCTTTTGCAATAAAGCCTGTAACCGCTGCTGCTGCCAGCTGCCATGCTGCAATACCAACAATTGGTACTAACAAAACAGCGATTGGAGATGCAATAGATGCAAGAATTGAAGTATTCTCCATTCCTTCTTCAACCACCTGCAATTGCCAGTTAAATGACTGCATAATCTGTACTACGGTGTTACATACAAGG
>CAZHEM010000053.1:0-17864 GCA_964531725.1 uncultured Acetatifactor sp. | reverse complement strand
GCTAAGGATCTTGGTACTGGTAAAGAACAGCACATCACAATTACTGCTGGTTCTAACATGTCTGATGAAGATATTGAGAAGGCAGTAAAAGAAGCTGCTGAGTACGAAGCTCAGGATAAGAAGAGAAAAGAAGCTGTTGAAGCTAGAAACGATGCAGATGCATTCGTATTCCAGACTGAAAAAGCATTAAATGAAGTTGGTGATAAGATTGCTGAAGCTGATAAGACTCAGGTACAGGCTGACTTAGAAGCAGTAAAAGCTATCTTAGAGAGAACCAAGGATCAGGAAATGAGCGATGCTGATGTAGATGAATTAAAGGCAGCAAAAGAGAAGTTGACCAACAGTGCACAGTCTTTATTCACTAAGATGTATGAGAACATGCAGCAGGCTCAGGGTGCAGCAGGCCCAGATATGAGTGGTGCAGGCGCAGCAGCTCCAGAAGATGATATCATTGATGGAGATTTCCGTGAAGTCTAAAATGTAACAAGAACTTATAGGGCAGCCATTACCGCTGCCCTAAGATTTAGTGTAATAAAATGAGGTAAGAACCATGGCAGAACAAAAGCGAGACTATTATGAAGTCCTCGGTGTAGATAAAAGTGCAGATGATGCTGCAATTAAAAAAGCATATAGAACTTTAGCGAAAAAGTATCATCCAGATGCGAATCCGGGAGATGCGGAAGCTGAGAAGAAGTTTAAAGAGGCATCAGAAGCATATGCTGTCTTGAGTGATCCAGAGAAGAAACGTCAATACGACCAGTTCGGTCATGCTGCCTTTGATGGCGGCATGGGCGGCGGTGCTGGCGGCTTTGACTTTAGCGGAGATTTCAGTGATATCTTTGGTGATATTTTTGGTGATATCTTCGGTGGTGGTCGTAGCAGAGGTGCACGTAATAATGGACCTTCTAAAGGTGCTAACTTGCGTACAAGCGTAAGAATTACCTTTGAAGAAGCTGTATTTGGCTGTAAGAAAGAGATTGAACTGACCGTAAAAGAGACTTGTAAGACCTGTAACGGTAGTGGTGCAAAGCCGGGAAGTAGTCCTGAGACTTGTGGCAAATGTGGTGGTAAAGGTCAAGTAGTATTTACCCAGCAATCTTTCTTTGGAACCGTTCGCAATGTACAGACCTGTCCTGATTGTCAGGGTAGTGGAAAAGTAGTGCGTGACAAGTGTACAGACTGTGGTGGAAGTGGATATATCCCTATGAAGAAGCGTTATGCTGTGGATATTCCGGCTGGCATCGACAATGGTCAGTCAACACGTATGCCTGGTTTAGGTGAGCCTGGTATTAATGGAGGTCCAAGAGGAGATGTACTCGTTGAAGTTATTGTAGGACGTCATCCAATCTTCCAGCGTCGAGATTTCGATATTTTCTCTACTGTACCAATGTCTTATGCAGTGGCAACATTAGGTGGAGAAGTGGTAATTGATACCGTGGATGGTAAGGTTATCTATGATGTGAAGCCGGGAACCCAGACCGATACTAAGGTTCGTCTGAAGGGCAAGGGTGTTCCATCATGGCGTAACAGAGACATTCGTGGTGACCACTATGTAACTTTGGTGGTACAGGTTCCTGATAAGATTAGCAATGAGGCTAAGGAACTTTTGAAGCAGTTTGATGCTTTGACTGGTAATTCTTTGAATGCAGCCAAAAATGCATCTAAAGAGGAGCCTAGTGGCGAGAACAAAGAACCTAAAGACGGTAAGAAAAAGAAATTCTGGAAATAATATTTCCCAAAATAAGACATATCAGGGGTTGTGACAGTGCGTCATAGCCCCTTTTGTTTGACAGAAGAAATGCACTGTTTTATAATCTTCGTAGTTATATAATTGATAGAAGAAATACATTGAGATGAAATATGTGAAGAATGAAGCGTTGCATAATAATAGTAAGCATAAACGTTGGGTGGATGATTGCAATAGCTTGTAGGAGGACAAAGTATGAAATGGGTCAAATTCAGAATTAAGACAATTACAGAAGCTGAGGATATTATTATCAGCACTCTCTATGATATAGGATTGGAAGGTGCTCAGATTGAGGACAAGATTCCTTTGACTGCTTTGGAAAAAGAGCAGATGTTTGTAGATATTTTACCAGATGGTCCAGAAGATGATGGAATTGCATATTTGAGCTTCTTTGTAGAGAAAAAGGAAGATGGCAGTCTGGAAGTAATGGGAGAACCTACGGATGTAGATACTATTCTTGCTAATGTAAATCAGGAATTAGAGGATCTTCGTTTCTTCATGGATATCGGTGAGGGAACTGTTACTGTAGATGAGACTGAGGATATTGACTGGATTAACAACTGGAAACAGTATTTCCATCAGTTTTATATTGATGATATTCTTGTAATTCCTTCTTGGGAAGATGTGAAGCCTGAGGATGATGATAAGATGGTATTGCACATTGATCCAGGTACAGCATTTGGTACTGGTATGCATGAGACTACCCAGCTTTGTATCCGTCAGCTTCGTAAGTATATTACACCAGAGACAGAACTTCTGGATGTAGGAACTGGAAGCGGTATTTTGGCTATTTTATCATTGATGTTTGGTGCAAAGCATGCAGTAGGAACGGATTTGGATATTTGTGCAGTAGAAGCGGTGGCTCAGAACTGTGAAGTGAATGGCATTCCAACCGAGAAGTTTGACATGATGATTGGTAATATCATTACCGATAAAGAGGTTCAGGATAAGGTAGGATATGAGTGCTATGATATTGTAGTGGCGAATATCCTTGCAGATGTATTAGTTCCATTGACCCCTGTTATTGTAAATCAGATGAAGAAGGGTGGTATTTACATCACCTCAGGTATCATTGACGACAAGGAGCAGACTGTAGTGGACGCTGTGAAGACAGCAGGACTTGAAGTGTTGGAAGTAACCTATCAGGGCGAGTGGGTTAGTGTAACAGCACGAAAAGTCTAACTAGGGTTGCGAAGGACGCAACCTAAGTTAGACTATGTTTCGTGCGGAAGAATGCAGAGGCATTCTTCCAGCCTGAATGGTAAGAGTAATCATTCAAAGTGTGGAGAAGATTATGTATCAATTTTTTGTGGAAACGAACCAGATCGATATAAATAATAAATCTGTCCTCATCACAGGAACAGACGTGAACCATATTAAGAATGTTCTTCGTATGAAGATTGGAGAAGAGATTGCGGTGAGCAATGGGCAGGACGGTAAGGAGTATCGTTGTGGAATTGCAGCCTTGGAAGAGGATTGTGTTCGCTGTGAATTGCGTTTTATTAAAGAGGATGGCGTAGAATTACCTTCCAAAATCTACTTGTTTCAGGGATTACCAAAAGCAGATAAGATGGAATTGGTAATTCAAAAGGCGGTGGAACTTGGTGTCTATCAGGTGATTCCTGTAGCGGCAAAGCGTTGTGTGGTGAAGCTGGATAATAAGAAAGCCAAATCTAAAATTGCCAGATGGCAGGGAATTGCAGAAGCAGCTGCTAAACAGAGCAAGCGAGGCATTATTCCACAGGTAGCAGATGTAATGACCTTTTCACAGGCAGTGCAGATGGCATCTTCTATGGGAGTAAAATTGATTCCGTATGAATTGGCAGAAGGCATGAATAAGACGAAAGAGATTATTGGTAATCTTAAAGCAGGTCAGGATATTGCAATTTTTATCGGTCCAGAAGGTGGATTTGATGAAAAAGAAGTAGAATTGGCATTAAATAATGGTATTGAGCCAATTACCTTGGGTAAGAGAATTCTGCGTACGGAGACCGCGGGATTTACTGTTTTATCGTGGATTATGTATCAGTTGGAAAATGACTAGATGATGACCATTTGACCAAATTGGCATATGATATGATAAGAGAAATAAGGAGTTTTGTGGATGGAAGTATATTTGGACAATTCGGCGACAACGAGGGTGTTTCCAGAGGTTGCTGAGTTGATAACAAAAATTATGTGTGAGGATTATGGTAATCCTTCCAGTTTGCATATGAAAGGTGTTTGGGCAGAACAGAATGTTCGTACCGCCAAAGAGACTTTGGCAAACATCTTAAAAGTAAAAGAAAAAGAAATCTTTTTCACCTCTGGTGGTACAGAGTCAGATAATCTTGCTTTGATTGGATGTGCTTTTGCCAATAATAGACGTGGTAATCATATTATTACAACCCAGATAGAGCATCCAGCAGTATTGCGTACCTGCGAATATTTGGAGAGTCAGGGATTTCGTGTAACCTATTTGCCTGTAGACAAAACAGGTAGAATCTGTATAGAAGATTTGCATAGAGCTATGTGCCCAGAGACTATCTTGGTATCTATTATGCATACCAATAATGAGATTGGTTCTTTGCAACCTATTACAGAAGCGGGAGAATTGATTAAGAGAATGAATCCGAATACGCTATTCCATGTGGATGCTGTTCAGGGATTTGGTAAGGCGAGAATATTACCAAAGAAGATGAATATCGACTTGCTTTCTGTAAGTGGTCACAAGATTCATGGACCTAAGGGTGTAGGTTTCTTATATATTAATGAGAAAGTAAAAATTCAGCCAATTATTTTTGGTGGCGGTCAGCAGATGAATCTACGCTCTGGTACCGATAATGTTCCGGGAATTGCTGGTATGGCAAAGGCGGCGCAGATGTTATATGCCAAGTTTGATGAAGATATTGCTCATATTCGTAAGTGCAAAAAAGCCTTCATTGAGGGCGTTAGCAAAATAGAGGGTGTTAAGATTAATGGACTTCTACCAGATTGCCCAGATGGAGAAGGTACAGCACCTCATGTAGTCAGTGTGTCTGTTAGTGGTGTGCGAAGCGAAGTGCTATTGCATACCTTGGAAGAAAAAGGTATCTATGTGTCGGCAGGTAGTGCTTGTTCCTCACACAAACCACAGCCTTCTGCAACCTTAAAGGCTATGGGAGTGGAAAAAGCAATATTAGAATCTACTATCCGTTTTAGTTTTTCGGTCTTTACAACTATGGAAGAAATAGACTATACTTTGCAAGTAATGTATGATAAAATCCCAATGTTGCGCAAATATACACGTCGCTAAAATGAAAGGATAAGAACATGTTTACAGCTTTTTTGATTAAATATGCCGAGATTGGTATTAAAGGCAAGAATCGTTATCTGTTTGAAGATGCATTGGTTCAGCAGATTAAATATGCATTGAAAAAATGTGATGGAGAGTTTGCGATTAGCAAGACATCCGGACGTATTTATGTGGATGCGAAGACTGATTTTGATTTTGATGAGGTTGTAGCTCATTTAAAATGCGTATTTGGTATTTCCGGAATCTGTCCAGTAGTCTATGTAGAAGACGAGGGATTTGAGAAGTTATGTGATGACGTAATCAAATATATTGCAGATGTATACCCAGATCGTAATAAAACCTTTAAGGTACATGCAAGACGTGCTCGCAAAAATTATCCAAAGGAATCTATGGAGATTAATATGGATATGGGAGCAGCTATTCTTGATGCATACCCAGAGATGTCTGTAGACGTTCATAATCCTGATATTATGCTTAATATTGAGATTCGCGAGAAGATTTATATTTATTCAGAGATTATTCCAGGACCTGGTGGAATGCCTGTAGGTACTGGTGGAAAAGCAATGTTATTATTGTCAGGCGGTATTGATTCCCCTGTTGCTGGTTATATGATTGCAAAACGTGGTGTTAAAATTGATGCAGTATATTTCCATGCACCACCATATACCAGTGAGAGAGCGAAACAGAAGGTTGTAGATTTGGCTAGACAGGTATCTAAATATACAGGACCTATTTATTTGCATGTAATTAACTTTACTGATATTCAGTTATATATCTATGAGAATTGTCCACATGAAGAATTGACCATCATTATGCGTCGCTATATGATGCGTATTGCGGAGCATATTGCAAAAGAAACAGAGTGTCTTGGTTTAATTACAGGTGAAAGTATCGGTCAGGTGGCATCTCAGACCATGAATTCTTTGATTGCGACTAACGAAGTGTGCGAGCTTCCTGTATATCGCCCATTGATTGGTTTTGACAAACAGGAGATTGTAGAAGTATCTGAGAAAATTGGAACTTACGAGACTTCTATTCAGCCATTTGAGGATTGTTGTACGATTTTCGTGGCAAAACATCCAGTTACTAAGCCTAACTTGAAGGTAATTCGTCGCCATGAGCAGAACTTGGAAGAGAAGATAGATGAGCTTGTTAAGACTGCCTTAGAAACGGATGAGTTAATTATCGTAGGATAAGATGTGAATGTATAATGCTCGCTAAGTGCTGGTTGCCAGCGTTTGGCGAGTTTTTGCACAAAAAAATGTCTCAAAGCGATTGCTCTTTGAGACATTCATTCATACTTCATATTATATTGCAGATAGAAATCTTATACAGTGTAAGGCTTTAAGATCTCTAATACTTCTTCAGCACCATCCTCTGCATGGATGTTTAAATCGATAGGTTTAGATAAATCTAAGCTGAAGATACCCATGATAGATTTTGCATCGATAACGTATCTGCCAGATACTAAATCGAAATCATAATCAAATTTGGTAATATCATTTACAAATGATTTTACTTTGTCAATTGAATTTAAAGAAATCTGTACTGTTTTCATTACGATTACCTCCTTGTGTTGTCATACCTTCTGAATTCATATTAATGGTAAACAATGTAAAAGACAAGAATAAAACAGTACAAAAAAAGAGGAGAAAAACATGAAAAATGTAGCATTGCATAATCTTGGATGCAAAGTAAATTCCTATGAAATAGAAGTTATGCAACAAATGTTACAAGAAAAAGGCTATAATGTTGTACCATTTGATGAAGTGGCAGATATTTATATTGTAAATACCTGTACCGTTACCAATATTGCAGATAGAAAAAGTAGACAGATGCTTCATCGTGCAAAACAGAAGAATCCTAACGCCATTGTGGTAGCGGTGGGATGCTATGTTCAGACTGGCAAAGAAGCAGTGAAATTGGACGAAAGCATTGACCTTGCTATTGGAAATAACCGTAAGAAAGATCTGGCTACTATTTTGGAAGCTTTCTTAGAGGAGAGAGATAAAACATTACATGACACTACTGTCATTGATGTGAATAATACTTATGAATATGAGGAAATGACTCTGAAACAGACTGCTGAGCATGCTCGTGCTTATATTAAGATTCAGGATGGGTGTAATCAGTTCTGCTCTTATTGTGTGATTCCTTATGCTCGTGGACGAGTAAGAAGTCGTAAGGCAGAGGATATTATTGCAGAGATTCAAGGGTTGGTACAAGCGGGATACCGTGAGATTGTTTTGACAGGTATTCATATTAGTTCCTATGGCATTGACTTTGAGGAAGGGGCTTGGCAGCAGGGAAAAAGCTTGGAAAAACATCTGGGTGAAGAGCGTCTGGATTATTCTGGTAGAGGGAAATTAATTGATTTAATAGAGAAAATTCATGCTATTTCAGGATTGGATCGTATTCGTTTAGGATCTTTAGAACCACGTATTATTACCAAGGAAGCAGTGGAACGATTGGCGGCATTACCTAAGATTTGCCCACATTTCCATCTTTCCCTGCAAAGCGGTTGTGACGAAACGCTAAAGCGAATGAATAGACATTATACTACAGGGGAATACTTTGAGAGCGTTCGTCTGCTTCGAGAAGCTTTTGAAAACCCGGCGATTACCACAGATGTTATTGTGGGATTCCCGGGAGAGACAGAGGAAGAATTTGAGCAGACAAGAGAGTTTCTGGAAAAGATTTGTTTTTACGAAATGCATGTTTTTAAGTATTCTAAACGAGCAGGAACACGTGCGGCAGTGATGCCTAATCAGGTGCCAGATACGATTAAGACAAAACGTAGTAATGTGTTGTTGGAGATGGAAGCAAGACAATCTAAGGAATTCCGTGGCCATTACATAGGGAAAGTGGCTGAAGTATTGTTGGAAGAGACAAAAGAGATTGGTGGTAAGAACTATCAGTTAGGTCATACCAAGGACTATGTAAAAGTAGCCATAGAGATTAATGAACAAAATCCTGAAAAACCTTCTAATACATTGATTGAATTGCCCATAAATGCTTTCTTGACAGATGACATTATGAGTTGATTTCTGAATAAACGTTGAATTTTGCTTATAAATGAGTTAATATAAGTATCAGTAGAGTGGCAACGTGGTAATTTATTAAGATTGAGAGGAATTTATGCAGGACTTAGGAAATACACAATATTTTAGAGTTGAGACAGAGCCTGAGACTGGCGTACAGGTGGTGCTCTCCACTGTGTATGAAGCATTGACAGAGAAAGGCTACAATCCTGTTAATCAGATTGTGGGATATATTATGAGTGGTGACCCAACTTACATCACCAGCCATAAGAATGCCAGAAGTCTGATCATGAAAGTAGAACGTGACGAACTTGTAGAAGAGCTGTTGACGAATTATATTCGTAGTAACAATTGGAAATAGGAGGAACCCCATGCGAATAATGGGTTTGGATTTTGGTTCTAAGACTGTAGGCGTAGCGGTAAGTGACAGTCTTCTTTTGACTGCCCAAGGTTTGGAGATTATACGCCGTAAGGATGAGAATAAATTACGTCAGACTTTAGCTAGAATCGAAGAAATAATCGTAAAGTACGAGGTAGAAGAGATTGTTCTTGGATTACCGAAGAATATGAATGCCACAGAAGGTGTTCGTGTAGAATTAACACAGGAATTTAGAGAAAAGTTAGAGCGTAGAACAGGTTTACCTGTTCATATGTGGGACGAGCGTTTGACAACAGTTGCAGCAGATAAAGCAATGATGGAAGCTGGAATTCGCAGAGAGAACCGTAAGGATTATGTGGATATGATTGCAGCAACATTTATTTTACAGGGCTTCTTGGATAGAAGAAGTATGCAGAAGGAATCAGAGAATGAGTAAATTGGAAAAGATAACATTTAATCCAGAAGGTGAAGAACCAGTAGATTTTTTTGTATTAGAGCAGACTAGAATCGGAGGCTTTAACTATATCCTTGTGACCGATTTTGAAGAGGGTGACGGAGAAGCTTTGATTTTGAAAGATTTATCAAAAGATGGTGAAGAAGAGAGTGTATTTACCATCGTATCAGATGATGACGAACTTGACGCGGTAGCCAAAGTGTTTGAAAGCATGATGGATGACGTGGAGTTTATACAGGACGACGAACAATAAGCGGAAGAAACTTTGATTGGCCGAGGCGAATCTGATGGGGGAAGTATGCCCATTATTATTTGACTCGCTCCATCAATAGATTTTCTACCAGCGGCATAGAATTGGAGGAAAATTGATTGAAGAAAAAAGAGAATATTAGTGCATCTGGACTGAAAGTAATTCCATTGGGAGGTCTGGAGCAAATCGGTATGAACATTACTGCCTTCGAGTATGAAGACAGTATTGTTGTGGTGGACTGCGGTCTGTCGTTCCCAGCGGATGATATGCTAGGAATTGATTTGGTTATCCCAGATGTAACCTATTTGAAGGATAATATCGATAAAGTAAAAGGTTTTATGATTACTCACGGCCATGAGGATCATATTGGTGCATTGCCTTATGTACTTCGCGAGGTAAATGTACCTATTTATGCTACTCGTCTTACTATGGGTATCATTGAGAATAAGCTGAAAGAGCATAACTTAATGAAAGGTACCAAACGTAAGGTAGTGAAATTTGGTCAGTCTATTAATTTAGGCCAGTTCCGTATTGAATTTATCAAGACCAACCACAGTATTGTAGATGCAGCAGCGCTTGCTATTTATTCTCCTGCAGGAATCGTAGTTCATACAGGAGACTTTAAAGTAGATTATACACCGGTATATGGTGATGCTATTGATTTACAGCGTTTTGCAGAATTGGGTAAAAAGGGAGTTTTAGCACTTATGTGTGACTCTACCAATGCAGAGCGCCCAGGTTTTACACAGTCAGAGAGAACTGTAGGAAAGACTTTTGATACTTTATTTGAAGAACACAAGAATACTAGAATTTTTGTGGCAACCTTTGCGTCTAACGTAGACCGCGTACAGCAGATTATTAACACAGCATATAAATTCGGCAGAAAAGTATGTGTAGAAGGCCGAAGCATGGTAAATATCATTGAGACTGCTAAGACTTTGGAATGTTTGAATATACCAGAAAACACATTGATTGATATTGAACAGATGAAGAATTACCCAGATGAGCAGCAGGTTATTATTACTACTGGTAGTCAGGGCGAAAGTATGGCGGCACTTAGTCGTATGGCAAATAATATGCACCGCAAGATTACCATTGGTGCAGGAGATACCGTTATCTTTTCTTCTAGCCCAATTCCTGGTAATGAGAAATCTGTTACCAAGGTCATTAATGAGCTTTTGCGTAAGGGCGCAGATGTTATTTTCCAGGATGCTCATGTGTCAGGACATGCTTGTCAGGAAGAGATTAAGCTAATCTATACTTTGGTTCGTCCTAAGTATGCGATTCCTGTGCATGGAGAGTACAAGCATTTGACTGCTCAGGCAAAAATCGCTGAGAGCCTTGGAATGGAGAAGGACAATATTTTCATTCTTTCATCTGGTGATGTGCTTGAACTAACTGAAGAGGAAGCTAAGGTTACTGGAAAGGTACCTGTAGGTGCTATTTTGGTAGATGGTTTGGGTGTTGGTGACGTAGGTAATGTAGTATTGCGTGACCGTCAGCATTTAGCAGAAGATGGAATTATGATTGTTGTTATGAGTTTGGTTAAGGGCACTGGAGAATTGGTGGCTGGACCAGACATTGTGTCACGAGGATTTGTGTATGTGCGTGAATCAGATGAGTTAATGGAGGAAGCACATGCTACCGTCAATGAAGCTATTCAGGCATGCCTTGATAGAGGAATTACCGATTGGGGCAAATTAAAATCCACAACGAAGGATGTGCTTGGTGATTATGTATGGAAGAAAACAAAGCGTCGTCCTATGATCCTCCCTATCATCATGGAGATTTAGTATGAGTAATATGGACTACGCAGTACAACAATTAAAAGTGGCAATTCTTGACTCAAAGGAATATAAGGAGTATGATGAAGCCCGTAGGAAAGTAAGAGAGTTCCCTGAACTGAAAAAGAAGATGGATGAGTTTAGAGGGCGTAATTATGAACTGCAACAGTCAGGAGATTGTCCTTTGGATGAGGTGTGGAAACTAGAAGAACAATACAATGAAGTGTTGGAAAATCCTTATGTTCATGAGTTTTTGATGGCTGAACTTGCTTTCTGCAGAATGATGCAGCAGGTGAACTATGCTTTGTTCGCTGAGTTGGATTTTGAATAAATAGGAAAAGGATGTAAAGAGATGAATTCTGGTAACATTGTAAGCGCCGTATTTGGCTCCATATTGAAGGTGGTTGTCACCATCATGGTTGTTCTTGTTGTGTATAAGGGCGCAACTACATGCTACGATTATGGATATCGTATTTTTACGGAACCTGCTATGTCTACAGGGGAAGGGCGTACAGTAAATGTAACGATTACCAAGGACATGCCTGCTACTGAGATGGCAGAGTTGTTCTATGCAAAAGGGTTAATTAGAGATGAGAATCTCTTTGTATTACAGTATTATCTTTCTGCATACCGCGCGGATTTAGAACCTGGCGAGTATGAAGTGTCTACAGCTATGACCGTAGAAGAGATGATGGAGTCTATGGTAGAAGCTGCTCAGGCGAAGGAAGAAGGCAAAGAGGACAAATAGGAGCACACATGATAGTAGATGAGAGAATGGTTGCCTTTATTGATTCTTTGGATAAAGGCAACACTCCTTTTTTAGATGAAATAGAAAAAGAAGCCATTGCGACACAGGTTCCCATCATTCGTAAGTCGATGCAGAGCCTGTTAAAGTTCCTAATGGCATTGACGAAGCCGAAGAACATCCTTGAGGTAGGGACTGCTATCGGCTTTTCTGCTTTGCTTATGAGTGAGTATGCACCAGCAGGATGCCATATTACCACCATAGAAAAATATGAAAAAAGAATCCCTATTGCTCGCGAGAATTTCAAGCGAGGAGGGAAAGAGAATGATATTACCCTGTTAGAAGGGGATGCTATCGAAATATTACAGACCTTGGAAGGTACCTATGACTGCATCTTTATGGATGCAGCGAAGGGGCAATATATCAACTTTATGCCAGATATTTTGCGTCTATTGGCACCAGGAGGAATATTAATATCTGATAATGTGTTACAAGATGGAGATATAATAGAATCTCGCTATGCTGTAACTAGAAGAAATCGAACCATACATGCAAGAATGCGTGATTATTTATATGAATTGAAACATCACCCACAATTGGAGACTTGCATATTGCCAGTGGGGGATGGTGTGACTTTGAGTGTGAAGGTTGGCGAATAATTAACAAATCAGCCCAGTAACATGTGTTGGCGCGGAATGCAGAAAAGTGCAGACGCAGAATGAGAGGATAATATATGAAGAGAACAAAACCTGAATTATTGATACCAGCAAGTAGTTTAGAGGTATTAAAGACAGCAGTAATTTTTGGCGCAGATGCGGTATATATTGGAGGAGAAGCATTTGGTCTTCGTGCTAAGGCTAAGAATTTCTCCATGGAAGAGATGGCAGAAGGTATTGTATTTGCTCATCAGCATGGAGTGAAGGTATATGTAACTGCTAATATTTTGGCTCATAACGATGACTTGGATGGGGCTAGAGCTTATTTTGAAGAGCTGAAAAATATGAAACCTGAGACTCCTGATGCGTTGATTATTTCTGACCCTGGTATGTTTACCATTGCGAAAGAAGTGTGGCCAGAGGTGGAGATACATATTTCTACACAGGCTAATAACACCAATTATCAGACTTATCTGTTCTGGTGGAAAATGGGTGCAAAGCGTGTGGTATCTGCTAGAGAGCTTTCCCTTGCAGAGATTCGTACCATTCGTGATAATATCCCTGAGGATATGGAGATTGAAAGCTTTATTCATGGAGCAATGTGTATCTCTTATTCGGGAAGATGTTTGCTCAGTAATTATTTTACAGGAAGAGATGCCAATCAGGGTGCTTGTACACATCCATGCCGTTGGAAATATGCGGTGGTGGAAGAGAAGAGACCTGGCGAGTATATGCCTGTTTATGAAAATGAGAGAGGTACTTACATCTTCAACTCAAAGGACTTGTGTATGATTGAATATATTCCTGAGATTGTAAATGCTGGCATCGACAGCTTGAAGATCGAAGGAAGAATGAAGACTGCTTTGTATGTGGCAACGGTTGCTCGTACCTATCGCAAAGCCATTGATGATTACTTTGAGTCAGAAGAAAAGTATCGTGCCAATATGGATTGGTATCGTGCTGAGATTGCAAAATGTACCTATCGTCAGTTTACAACAGGTTTCTACTTTGGTAAGCCAGATGAGACCACTCAGATTTATGATAGCAATACCTATGTAAATGAGTATGTATACCTTGGTATTGTGGAAGAGGCGGCTCGGGCAGGCCAGTGCCTACCTGAGGCTGGATTGGAGGCTGATACTGCCTTGGTTCGCATTGAACAGCGTAACAAGTTCAGTGTGGGCGACCAGATTGAGATTATGAAGCCAGACGGAACTAATGTGCCTGTAACAGTAGAGGCGCTTTATGATGAAAAAGGTGCTGCTGTGGATAGTGCTCCACATCCAAAACAGGTATTGTGGGTAAAATTATCCGTAACTCCTGAGTGCTATGATTTGCTTCGAGTGAAAAATTAATAATTATTTATTGACCGAGAAACTTGACTGTTGTACAATGTCGGGGTAATAAATGTAATCGAAAGGATGCAGAAAATGAGCGAAGTGATTAACGTAGAAGAGCTGTTTGCCAGCAAAGTATTCACTCTTGGTAAGATGAAAGAGAGATTACCTAAGAATGTATACAAAGAAGTTAAGACAATTATGGATAAGGGTGGAGAACTATCCTTGGAGACTGCCGATGTAGTAGCAAAAGCTATGAAGGATTGGGCAGTGGAAAATGGTGCAACCCACTATACTCATTGGTTCCAACCATTAACAGGTATTACAGCAGAGAAACATGATGCGTTTGTCACACACCCAGATGAGAATGGCAAGATGATTATGGAATTCTCAGGTAAAGAGTTGATTAAGGGTGAGCCAGATGCTTCTTCTTTCCCTTCAGGTGGTCTTCGTGCGACTTTTGAGGCGAGAGGATATACTGTGTGGGATATTACTTCCCCAGCATTCTTAAAGGAAGATGCTACAGGTGTTATTCTGTGCATTCCTACTGCATTCTGTTCTTATAAAGGTGAGGCTTTGGATAAGAAGACTCCATTGCTTCGTTCTATGGAAGCGATTAGCGTACAGGCACTTCGTATTGTACATTTATTCGGTAATACTTCTGCTACCAAGGTTGTTCCATCTGTAGGTGCAGAGCAGGAATATTTCTTGATTGATAGACAGAAATATTTACAGCGTGAGGACTTATTCTTCACTGGAAGAACTTTGTTTGGTGCTCCAGCTCCTAAGGGACAGGAGATGGAAGACCATTATTTTGGTACCATTCGTGAGAGAATTGGATCCTTCATGAAGGATTTGAATATTGAGTTGTGGAAGCTTGGTGTAACTGCTAAGACACAGCACAACGAAGCTGCCCCTGCACAGCATGAGCTTGCTCCAATCTATGAGACTGCTAACATTGCAGTAGACCACAACCAGTTGGTAATGGAGACTATGAAAAAGATTGCAAGCAGACATGGTATGCATTGCTTGATTCATGAGAAACCATTTGCAGGTGTAAATGGTTCTGGTAAGCACAATAACTGGTCACTTTGTACTGACAATGGTGTCAATTTATTGGACCCAGGTGATACTCCTAATGAGAACATTCAGTTCTTGTTAGTTCTTGCTTGTATTATGAAAGCAGTAGATACTCATGCGGATTTACTTCGTCAGAGTGCATCTGATGTAGGTAATGACCACAGATTAGGTGCTAATGAGGCACCACCAGCGATTATCTCTATTTTCTTGGGAGATCAGTTGGAAGACGTAGTAAAACAGTTGGTAGAGACTGGTGAGGCTGCTCACTTAATGGAGGGCGGTAAGCTTGAGACGGGTGTATCTACCTTGACAGATTTGGAAAAAGATGCAACCGACCGTAATAGAACTTCACCATTTGCTTTCACAGGTAATAAGTTCGAGTTCCGTATGGTAGGTAGTGCTGATTCTATCGGAAGCCCTAATACCATCTTAAATGCAATCGTAGCAGAAGCATTCTGCGAAGCTGCTGATGTGCTTGAGAAGGCTGAGAACTTCGATATGGCAGTGCATGATTTGATTAAGGAATATATGACCAAACATCAGAGAATTATCTTCAATGGTGATGGTTATTCAAAAGAGTGGGAGATGGAGGCAGAGAGACGTGGTCTTCCTAATATCAAGACTATGGTAGAAGCTTCTGCAACCCTTACTACAGAGAAAGCAATTAAGCTTTTCGAGAAGTTTGGTATCTTTACAAAAGTGGAATTGGAGTCTCGTGAGGAGATTTTATACGAAACCTACTCTAAGACCATCAATATCGAAGCGTTGACTATGATTGATATGGCGAAGAAGCAGATTCTTCCAGCAGTTATGAAGTATACCAAGACTTTGGCAGATACCGTAATTGCAGTAAGAGAAGCTGGTGCCGATGCATCTGTTCAGGTAGAGACCTTGAGAGAGATTTCTGGCAAGTTAAAAGAGGCGAAGGCAGCACTTTCTTGCTTAGAAGAGAAAATGGTTACTGTAAACACTATTTCATGCCAGAAAGAGCGTGCATTCTTCTTCAAAGATGAGATTTGTACAGCTATGGTTCAGTTGCGTAAACCAGTAGATGAGCTTGAAATGTTAGTTGATAAGTCTGTATGGCCAATGCCTACATATGGAGACCTTATTTTTGAGGTTTAATATTTAATAATGGAATAAATATGTGTATAATAGACCTGAAGCCTTGGCTTCGGGTCTTTTGCTAAGGATAAGTCCGTAGAATAAGTTACTAGGATAAAGAAAGGGTATGTGCATGAAGAAATATTTGGATACAAAAGAGGTGAAATGGTATCGACTGTTGATATTGGCGTTGGTGGCATATACTGTGAAAAATATATTGGTAGGTGCAGATGTAGATGAAGGCTATGGTATTATGGTTGGATACCGTCTGGCAACAGGAGATAGATTGCTTATGGATATGTGGGAACCTCATCAGACTTCTGCCATATTTACGGCATTACCTATACGCTTATTTTTATTGTGTACAGGTGGGAATGTTGATTTTCTCAATATCTATTTAAGAATCGTTTTCTTTGCACTTCATGGTCTAATTTCGTGGGTGCTTTATAAGACATTGGATACTTGTGTTCCACAGTTAGGAAAAGTGGCATCGGCATTGATGGCAGCTTTCTTTTATGTGTCTTCACCAAAGTGTATCTTTATTCCAGAATATTCCAATCTTCATATTTGGTTTTTATCACTACTTTGTGTTTCTCTTCTATGGTATTGTGGAGCAGAGTCTCCATTGAAAGGCAAAAACTGGCTCCTTTTAGTGGCAGGTTTCTGGATGACATGCGATGTGTTAGCTTATCCTAGCATGGTGTTGTTATTCCCTGTGTGTGTTCTATTTCTTATGGTAAAAGAAAAGGGGAGAGCATGGAAGGTTTGTGGATTATTTACATTACCATGTGTGATTAGCGCACTAGCACTTGTGGCTTATATCTCGTCATATATGTCATGGGAGCAGATTCTACAAGTATTGCCTCATATATTGGGAGATGGTTCCCATGAAGTAACCTTTGGCGAGAAAATGTCCCTGTGGGGGGAAGCGTTGATGACAGGTGCGATTGTGTGTGCTGTTGCAGGTCTGTTAGCGGTAGCGGCCACATGGGTTTGCGTGAAGATGCTAGAAAAGCGTGGTAGAGCACAGGATAGAAAAGTATGGTTTTTGTTCTTCTTCGTAGTGGCATTAGTGGATGCTCAGGTTGTAACATGGCTATTCGGACAATATAATGCTACTTATTTACAGTTACAATACTTAATGATTCCTCTTTTGGGAATCTATGCCTATACGCAGAACAAGAATAAAACACAAGCGAAAGAAGGTTTGTGGATTGTTATATTGGCATTGATTAGTTATATCGCTGTAATTGTGTTGTCTAACTGGCAACCAATGAATCTAAATACCTATCTGGTGCTAGGTGTAGTTGGCGGTATGTTGGGATTATGGAACTATTTTAGTAGAATAGGTGAACATAATGCTCGCAAGCTTGTACAAGGTTTAATGCTGATTCTGGTGTTAGGAAATGCTTTTGGTTATTCTTATCGTATCATCGGTGGTGATGAGGGATATAGTACGGTATTGGACATTAGAGGATACAATCACGATAGTGTCCGAAAAGGTATCTTAACAAATTATATGACTTCATATCGATATAATAAAAATTTAGAAATTTGGGAAGAGGCAGTGCCTGCGGGAAGCAAGCTAATGTATGTAGGTATGTCCCAATTCTATTATATGCTTGGTGACTGTGTGGTAGCTTGTCCAAGTACCATTAGTACGCCTACATATGACGAAAGTCTCTTGGAATATTGGGAGATGAATCCAGAACGTTATCCAGATGTGGTTGCATTAGAAAGCTGGTTTGGAGATGTTGGCGAAGCAGCAGATGGTTTTCTGATGAAATGGCTAGAAGAGGAATTCCAAGCCACAGAAATTATTGAGTATCCATATATTACCGTCTACAAAAGGGAATAAATTGTAGGTATTGTACAAAATATATTAAAAAGATAAATTTTTTAAATTTAGGGGTTGCAAAAAACCAAAACTTCGTGTATACTTCATAAAGTAATACGAAATAGCGCTATCGCCAAACGGTAAGGCAACGGACTCTGACTCCGTCATTTCAAGGT
>CAZHEM010000052.1:0-18034 GCA_964531725.1 uncultured Acetatifactor sp. | reverse complement strand
AGCTGGGGCAGCAGGTCCTTGATGTGGTTGTACAGGTTGGGGGTCTTTTCTTCGGAGATGTAGGGCAGCAGGTCGATCAGAGCGCCGGCGGCGATAGCCTTCTCAGCGCTGTTGCCCGCGTTGAACAGGTCAGCGTAGTCTTCACCGGCGAACTTGGTGCCGAGGGTCTCGTCCAGGTCGCCAGCCAGGAATTCGATTTCGAACTTGACGCCAAACTCTTCTTCGATGAGTTTGTACATCTTGTTGTCTTCAGTGGGCTGATCGCCGGGTTCGCCGACGAACATGGTAACGGTGATGGGTTCCTCCGCCATAGCGAAGCTCGTCATGGACAAAAGCATCGCAACAGCCAGAATAGCAGCCAACAGTTTACGCATAGTTTCCACTCCTCCTTATTGACTTTTTGGGAATTTCTCTCCCATAACTTATAATATATTATATGCCTTATGAAACATTCGTACAATACCCTTTTCCACATATAATGGGACAAAAATATCCTTTTCATCTTTACTTGGGACATTTTTCAGGGTACAATGTAGAAAATGTCTTTCCCGAAGGGAGCTCATCAGCCCATGAGCGGACTGTTTTACGAAAAGCGCACTGAAAACCTGTTTGCCGGTTTTATCTGCGACCATCCGTTTCCCACCCATGTGCACGACCCGGTGGAGATGGTGTACATCACCCACGGAACCGTTCGCATGACGGTGGACGGCCTCAGCCGCACGCTGGGTCCGGGCGAAACGGCGGTGGTCTTTCCGGTCATCGCGCACAGCTATGACGAGGTGTCGACCGACGCGCAGGGGCTTACGCTGATCTTCCTGCCGGAGACCATCAGCCAGTTCACGCGGGTATTCCGCACGTCGTTTCCTTCCTACCCGTTCGGCCGGCTGGATACAGAAAACAAAGAGCTGATGTGGACCATCGGCCAGCTGTCGCAGCCGCGCGAGGATCAGGGGCTGACAACAGCCTACCTGCATGTGTTTCTGGCGCATGTGCTGCCCACGCTTGCGCTTCAGGGCACGGGCAGCCACATGGAAAGCGGGCTGAGCTACCGGGTGCTTCATTATATATCCGAGCATTTTACCGAGGATATCTCGCTGGAAAGCACCGCGCAGGCGCTGGGCGTGAGCCGCATCCACCTGTCGCACATCTTTTCGCAGAAGCTGCGCATCAACTTCCGCCAGTACATCAACACCCTTCGCATCGACCAGGCCTGCCGCCTGCTGGGCGACCCTGAGTATTCCGTGGCGCAGGTGGCCGAGGAATGCGGCTATGCAAACCCCCGCACCTTCCACCGCGCGTTTTTGTCACAGTGCGGCATGCCGCCCAACCAGTTCCGTGCGCAGCTGGCCTCCGTCAAAACGGAGTTCAGGCAAAGCAGATAAATCCCAGCATGGCGCTGCCGCCGCCTTCATAGGCCAGGTACAGCGCCTGCTTTCCGTTTGGAATGCTGACGGGCGCACTGTACTCCGCCCACAGGTTGGTGTTGTGCAGCTCCATCGTGGCCAGGTTTTCGCCGTCCGGGCTCAGGCGCACATGGATGCGTCCGCCGGTGCCGTAGCCGCGCAGCTTGAGGGTGATGCGCTCAACATCTTCAAAATCAAAATATTTGAAGCCCGCAACGACTGTATCATGCAGGTTGGCGATATAGCCGGGGATCTCGTCGCCGTCGCGCCCTTCCTGCGTGATATAGGCCGCGCCCGGGGCGTTGCTGATCCTATCGCGCTTTGCATCGTACAGGTGGCAGGCGATATACGCCGGGTACTCGCCCTTTGCCGGCAGCGGTCCGCCGTTTAAGCCGCAGGATGTGATCTCCACCTGCGGAATGCTGCCGTCGGGCAGGATGGCGATGGGTTCGGCGCAGCCCTGACGGCTGAACCAGGTGTTGTTGGTCTGCCGGTGATAGAACACATACCACTGCCCGGCAATTTCGATGATGCTGCCGTGGTTGTTGCCGCCCAGCGCCATGGGCAGCTGGGGCCTGCCGGGGAACAGATCACAGTTGCTGACGATCACGCCGCCGAATACAAAGCCGCCGTCGGGCCGGTCGCTGATGGCATAGCACAGCTCGTGCATAACCACCGAGGAGTACACAAAGTAATACTTTTCGCCCACCTTACGGATGGAAGGCGCTTCAAAGAAGGGGTGCTGCTCATACATCGTGCCCTTTGCATATTCCACGCCGGGCACCACAAACTGCGGCCCCTCCAGCACGGTGAGCATACCCGCTGCCAGCTTCGTGACCATCGCGCCGTGGCGGTCTTTTCCGCCATGCGGGCAGAAGCCCGTATACAGCCACGTGACATCGCCCTCGGTGATCACGCCGGGGTCGAACTGCGGCTCGTCTCCCTGCGCCCGGCCCAGATACGTGCCGTCGGCATGATGCACATACCCGTAGAACTGATAGCGTCCCGCCGGTTCGTCGCACACCGCCACCGACACGATATCCAGATGATCCAGCACATAGTACAGGTAATACCGCCCGTCCGGGCCGACGGTCACATCCGGCGCATACAGACACATCTCACCGTCGGCGTTCATGGGGTCGGCGTTGCGCGGGTAGATGACGCCCTCATACCGCCAGTCGGTCAGGTCGTTCACGGGCGCAGACCAGCACACATAATCGCCCATGCAGAACACATAGCCGTTGAAGAAATCATGCGAGCCGTACACATACACCCGGTCGCCGAACACATAGGGTTCGCCGTCGGGAATGTACTCCCACGAAGGCAGATAGGGGTTGAAGCCGGGCTTTTTCATGGCGAAGGCCTCCTGTGTGGTTTTTCATGTTTTGTTTATCATAGCATAAAGCAGGCGATTTGCAAATGAAAAAAGGCTCCCACTTGCGGGAGCCTTCTTAAGGATCCGTTTATCCAACAGCAAATAAACGCAATGCACTGGCACAGCGCGTATAAATGCGCTATTCGAAATGGTGGGAATCGGTTTTCGTTTGCTCAACAAATTGGAATTTGTTATTCTCTATATAACAATTCTATTCTCTTTCTAATGTATACCAAATATCTATTTCATCCTTAGCAGGAGCTTCCCACATGGACAATAACTTTCCCAAAAGGCCTTCATCCAGATAATAATCTGAACCACTTTCGCCATTTAATACCCTACAATTTCGTTCTTCAATGTTTTTATTCCATGTTTGGTCATTAACATCAATGTAATGCCATTCACAATGAACATTTTGAGAACGGCAAAACTCGGTTAGGCTTCTTCTGTTTTCTAAGCTCCAAAAACCCCAATCTAAAATTACAGTGCAACCTATGTTTACCAATTCCACTGATTTCTTCTTAAAGTAGTTCCAAATCCTTAACATCATTTCGTCGTGTTTCTCACCCAAATCATTATCAAATAAATCATTTGTTAATTCATCGCATGATAAAATAATTGCTTTCTCTTTTTCTTTTATTTGATTGGCGTAATAGGTTTTTCCGCAACATATTTTCCCACAGATAGCTATTATCTTTGCCATAATCATTTCTCCTTGCCTTATATAAATTCTTATTTTCCTAACTGTTCGACCTATTGGAATTTACTCAGTTAGTAATCTTTCAGTTTCTTCCATATCCTTTTCAATCAGCGGACGCATACTGTCTTTGTACTTCGATAAATCAGCACCATGAAAGCAGGATAGTATCCTTGGTATGTATTGTGGTTTTGCCATACCTACTTGTACAAGAGCCTTAATGCATTGTCTGGCAGTAATCGGTTTTTCGTCCGTGATATGAGCAAGATAATCATCAAGAATTGTATCGAAACGATTTTCATCATCCCACTGTGCATTGACGGCAAGAATATACAACACTCGGTTTCTTACCAATGACTTTGGATGGTTAAGCAATGATGCAAAGGTATCAAAGTATTCATACCATTCATCGGTATCTTGACTTTCGGAAATGATTTTATCAGCAATAGCACAAGCATATTTATCATCTTTTGCTGTCAACTTTGCGATTATTTCCTGCACGGTAACTCACCTCCAACTTCAAAGTTATCTATCGGTTTATTTCTTTTTCTTTGGTGTTGGCAGTTCATCATACATAGCATTAAAAAGACTTGCCAGGAATTCCTTGCTGTCAACATTATCAACTAACAGCATTTCTTTCGCTCCTTCATAAGGTAACTCATATATTACATCTGACATGGGAGAAACAGCTGATTTAACTGGCTTTACAAGTAATCTATCATCGTATATACCACCAACAATTTTCTCTCGATAATAGATAATGTACTCACCCATCATGGCTCTATATGATATTTCTTCAAATTCGGATAGCTGTTCTAATATAAAATCTAAATAAGCTTTACTCGAAGCCATATTTTACCTCATAAAATTTATTTTTCTAATGTTTCTACAAATATCTGTTTTAAAACTTCACTTGGGATATCTTGTTTTAAATAGATTTGTAGCATTCCCTTAGGAGTAATTTTATAACCTGTTAATTCTTCCTTATGTTGAACTACCGCTTGCGCCTCAATGTTAATATGGTCTTTAAATGGAATAAGTCTCACAAAAGATTCCCCAACATAATAGCTTGGTAATTTTGCCCATAATGTTTCCTCTGGCTCACATGAGACACTCTCATAAATCATTTGCCTTAAATTATTGTACATATCAATAATTTCACTGGGATATTTAGCTATATAATCTTTTACTTGTTCATTCATTTGAAAAACCTCCAAAAATAGGCGATTTATTTAATAATTAATATCTTCATTATGACTCACTTACATTGTGCTTTTTATAATGCCAACCGTCGCTGCCCACTTCAAGAAAAGCGACTTCCACTGGCCAGTCTGTCCCTCATCATTACCCAGACCAAATCCATGCTTTCCTGTCTTGAAAATATGTAATTCTGCCGAAACTTTCTTCTTACGCGCTGCAAGATACATAAGCACACTATTCTCTGCAGGTGTAGTTCCATCATCATCTGTCTCAAATATGAAAAGAGGTGGTGTCTGCTCAGTTAACATCTCATGTGGCGCATATTTTGCTAACTGCTCCATCTCGTATTCCGCAACTGGGAAAGTAGACACATTAGGTCTGTTCTCCTGGGCCTCTTTCGATACAGCAGAATATCCAAGCACACAGAAATCCGGGCGAGCCGAATAAGTATCAATGTCATCAAGTGGAGCACCTAACTGCACATCAAATCCCGTAGCCGCCAATGCTGCCTGATAGCCACCTGCTGAAAATCCCATTACGCCAATAGAATCTTCACGGATTCCCCATTCCTTAGCATGTGCCCTAACGGTTCGAATAGCTCTTTGGGCATCCATTAAGAGAACATCATAGCGATTACTGTGCTCATTCACTGGAAGACGTGTTTTTAGTACAAATGCTGCAAATCCTTGACTATTCAACCACTCTGCAACAGCTCTGCCCTCATGATTCAGCACCTGTCTCTTGAAAGCTCCACCTGGTATAACAATAAATGCTGACACATTTGTCATATTCTCTGGGATATATGGAATTAGCCCTGGTTCCGTAACATCTTTTACGAGTTCCTTCTTCAGACCGTTCCACTCCTCTGTGAACATCTCTTCCACAATATCCAAATTTTCAGATCCAGGTGCAATACCTGGGTATAATCTGATTTTATCTTTCATTCGATGCACCTCCCACACGACTTTAACTAGGCAATGTCAGCATATAATCATATAATGCACCTTCTCCATCTTCTCTTAAGATATCCATCGGCACACGATTATCAAATGCCGGAATTGGAGAATGAAACCATTTTTTCAAAGCCTCACTATCCGAATAAATGCATCTCGCTCCCATCGACCATATCAAATCCGACAAACCCTCAATTTCAGATTTAAAAAAACAATTATCTGCCCTTAATATTTCTTCCATACTTTTCATAATAACAACCCTTTCTTCCTTCCTTATGCCCCCATATTTAATTTAACAATATTCCCCATACTCGCAACCTGCATTTTCCACCTGAATCTCATCAAGTAGCTTGCCATCGCGGTATAACTTAACAGTTCCAGTTCCGTTACCACCATTCCATAAGCAATTGTGAAGTTTCAGTCCATTAGGCGCTTCGTAATTTACTAACAACATGTCCTTTTTCTGACAGGTAAGTTCTGTAACCATGCGGTTTCTCCACGTACGCTGTTCTACATACCAAATGATTTGCCCATCTGTCTCTTTGCAATCAAATTTAGTACGCGTAAAAGTCCAAAACTTCGAAAAATTGAACTCATAGCATTTTCCCTCATACCAAAATGCAGAGAGAAGCTTACGTTTCAATGCGATTGGTCCCACTTTAGGGCAGCCACCACCTATATCAAACACGCTGTCTTCTAGCTTCTTACCAGTTATCTTGCTGGTCAGATTATTGGACGAAATCCATACCCATGGAGAGGTGAAATCCTTACCCCAATTCTTGTCCGCATAGCCATAACTATTCTCTGGTGACACTATGTATTTTTCGCCGTTCCAGATTACTTCTCCAGAATAGGCAGTCTTCATACCTTCTGCATGCCAAAACATCTCAAACAACTGTAAAAAGCGGAATAATTTTCCTGCACCATATCCCACATTAAAGGCAACTTTTTTATCTATCTTTAAGTTCCAAGACATCTCACCAGCCTGACACATATACTCAGGATGTGCTTCTGCCTCTCCTGACGACACCTTAACTGAACCCATCGTCTTGGTCTCATCAAGATAGCAGTCATCTGCCTTTACACTGAAAGGTGCTGTCATCTGAAGTTCTATTTTGTTCCAGCCCCAAAAGCGGTGCAACTGTGCTGCATCCTCGCCCCAAGAGCCTGCTTTTACCATCAGATAAGAAGGCTTGATACCCTTCTCTCTATTTTCAGGAAGCTGACCAAATATAGGACTGTCTCCTCCATTAGCAGGATTGCACACAAAAAATTCGATAAAAAATGCTTTCTCTTCTCCTGTCACAGCATGGCGTCCCGTAAAGGAATGCCACCACCAATCATATCCACATTTTGCCTGTCCACGTACAAGCATACACTCATCTCTAGAAATATCATGTTTATTAAACATTGCTGTCTCTCCTTTTTCATCTAAGCCCTTATTCCATTAATTTTCGGACTCCTCAGATAACTAAACTAGAAATTTCCTGCCCCAGTTGAAGCATTTGCACCCCATATGAAAATACGAATAATTCCCATCACCACAAGGTGCGCAGGATAATATGCATAGAACAATTTGCCCATTCCTCTCCAAGAGCCTCTCTCTCCATTATAAAGACGAAGCAGCGGAATGGTTAAGCAAGTCCCTAACTGTATTACTCCGTAAACCGGGTCAATAAATGCCACATACACTATCGCATAGAACAATGTGCATATCATCATTCCTATCATCTGTTTCTTGAAATTACCTCTATTGGCACCAATAATCAAAATTGCCATTGTAGCAATACAGCTCCAATCAGAAGGAAAAGTAATGACACAAATTACTATAGTACAAAGCGTTTTTTGCCAAGATTTCATCTTATCGCTATCATTTATGCAAAGTAATACCAAGCCCCATGCCAACGACCACACAACTCCTGTCTGGTTAAAAACAGATGTCCCAAATGGGATAAACGGTATTCCAAAGCAGAAATTATATGCAAAATGGGATATAATCGCTAATGAAAACAAACGAATTGCATATTTCTTGATATTGCGAGTATGATAATAACCTTCTGCTATGAAAAACCACATAATAGGCGCAGTCAGTCTACCAATTAAGTGTAATCCTAATATCCACCATTCCTTTGCATACCCTGGCCAAAGTGTCCATGTCAAATGGTCTACTGTCATTGCAATAATTGCGATTAGTTTTAATTGATTCGCATTCAAACCTTTTCTTTCGTTCATATCTTTTCCCTCATTAGTCTCCGCTTTTATTAATCGGTTTTCCACTCAAGTTATTATTCATCATAGCAATTAACTATTTACAAAAATCTTTTAAGTATTCTCCCACCGAGCGTGTCATTTCTCTAGAAAAATCAGAATTATACTTTCGCTCACAAAAAGCCTTCATATAATCCTCATAGGTTTTTTCAACGGTTCTTATCCCAAACATCTCTTTTAGTTCTTCTCCATCCATGATTCGATAGCCATTCTCATGGACAATATGCTTAAGCGCAGCCCTCTCTGGCTTTTGGCGCTCTAACTGTTGCTCTGTCGGATAACCAAAGACAAGCATCGCAGTTGGGAATACATACTCTGGAAGATTCAAAAGCTTTCTATGCTCCTCACAATTCTCCATAATATCTCCTATGTAGCAAGAACCAATGCCTAGACTCCACGCCGCGGTCACTGCATTCTGAGCCGCAATATTAGTATCACTAACCGCCAACATCAAATCTCCCACGCCTAGATTTCTCGGCTCACATCCTGCCGCCTTAAATCCATCATACCATTTCTTATAGTCCGCACAGAAGATAAGTACCATCTTAGCCTTAGCTATAAAAGGCTGGTTGTCGCAGGTCACCACAAGCTTTTCCTTCAACTCCTGGTCTGTGATATCTAGAATGGTATAAAACTGCTGATTACCTGCAGTTGGCGCCATAGTTGCTGCCTCAAGAATCAACTGCTTGTCCTCTTTTGATATCTCTTTATCTTCAAATACACGGACTGATTTTCTGCCGAATAACTGCTTTATTACCTCGTTCATTGTCATTCTCCTTTGACTTGGGTGCTTTCCTTTCACTTAAGACTCTGTTATCGCTTTACCGCAGATATGTTCTGGCGTTAATTGTAGCAGAAGTGTTCCTGCTCCATAAAGCTCAATTTCTTTTTTGATATATTCATCATCTTGTGTGAATTTATGACTGAGTTTGGTAGTGATATCTACTATCGCATCCATATCATCAATAATTTCTATCTTGCCAAACACAATGACACTCTTCACATTTAAAGCCCATTCACCTTCATTTCGATAGCCTTTATCATAGGTACAGAAAGACACCTTATTGTGCTTTCTCAATGCATCCAATCTATGTCCACCTTTACCACAATGAAAATAGATTTTCCCATCTTCCTCATTGTACCAATGATTCATAGGCATGCCATATGGATAATCATCATCACCAAGTACAGACAAGACACCACGTGTCTCATTTTTCAATATCTGCACGCATTCCTCCAATGGAATCATTTTATTCTTTCTAAGTAATTCTCTAAACATTGTATTCTCCTCCAATACCTTAATCTGCCTGTACCAACTCATTCAATGCTTCATAGAATTCAGGATGCACCTTTTTCATGCTGATAATCTTGCCCTCTTTATCTAAGAAACAATGCTCAGAACGTGCCTCGCATACTACTTCGTCGCCTCTCTTCATTACATAGCGTAATTTCAGCTTCACGCCCTTGAATTCTTCAATACTGACAGCAATGTCAATTACATCTGCAAAGGTAGTTGTAACCTTATACTGGCATTCCACAGCGGTCACTGGAGAGATAATACCATTCTCTTCAAGCTTATCATAATTCCATCCTATCTGCGCCAAGAAGTCCATTCTCGCTTCTTCCATCCATCTCACATAGTTGGAATGGTGTACGATTCCCATTCTGTCTGTTTCGTAATAGTGTACTTTATGTTGATATGACTTCATGATTATACTCTCCTAAACATTTTTATTAATTCTAGCTCTTTATACTCCTAGCGTGTATTTTCTACACGTTAATTCAGCAAACCTATCTTCTTAGAATACTCCGCATACTTCAGCACTTTTGCTTTCTTAGAAACCTTGATTGTCTCAATTTCTTCGGCAGATAATGTCTTTAGCGCACCCTTCTCCTGTAACATCTCTATTACTGCCTGTAGTTGATAATACTCTGTAAGTAACTCTATCTCGTTGGTGCTATCAGGCCTGTCTGGATGGCAGTCGTCCGCTCCAAAACGCAAGGTTTTTGAGATACACTGCTGAATCTCCGCACACTCCTCAGATGCGACTATGAATAAATTCTCTGTACTGTTCATGTGTTTTCCTCTATACTTTCCTATTCTAGCTCTTTAGTCTTTTTATTTAGGGAACTTTTCACCAATTATTTACCCCAAAAGTTCCCTAAATTCTTTTACCACTTCTATTTTCCTTACTTCCATGGACGTCCTTTACCTAACCAGCCATTCTTTTCCCAGTATTCTCTCTCCACAGGGCTAGATCCCCAACCAGCTCTTTGCATCATTCTCATCATATTGAAGAAGGCTTTTGTCTTCATTCCAACTCTTGGTTTTCGCTCATTGGAAAATGCCTTGGCGATCTTCTCAGTGTCTCGTCCAATCTTCATTTTGGTTTTCTCGGACACTTGTCCCCAATTCATCGCTTGCACATTCACACCATAGGTTTTAATATATGGGACGCCCCAATAATGCAAGGTTGTTGAAATATCCTTTACAGCCACTTTGGCTCCCTGTCCTGCCGCTGTTGATACTACAATTGCTTTTTTATGAAACATACATTGTCTTGGCTTATGTGCCATCCAGTAGGTAAACGTCAAATCAAGAAAACTTTTCATAGGTGCAGACGCACGCATACAATAGGTAGGAGTGGTGAACACCAACAAATCTGCTTCCTCCACAGCTTCCATTATCTTTTTCTTTTCATCATAGAAAGGACACTTACTCTCATCTTCAATGCAGCTATAGCATCCAAGGCAAAAATGATTCAAATCTCTTGGCAGGAAAAATTCTGTCATTACCTTTTCCCCACTAATCTTATCAACAATCATTCTTCCTATATGATAGGTACTTCCCTTATGATTCTGTCCGTGTATAATTGCGATTTTCATATTTATGTCCCTTCACATTCTATGTCTATCTATTGTGCGAGCAACAAGCCATGCTATCCGTTACTCTTGATTAAATGTTACTGTAATGGCTTGTACGCACTCATAGCCAAATTTTTCATATTCTTCTGGATGCGCAAAATACTCAACATCATACGAAATAATCTCATCCTTAGACGTGATTATCTGTACAACCAAAGGTATTTCTTGTCCATATGTAATATCTGTTTTTTCTGATAGCGTTGATGTCATTCGCCCCATGCTAGACATATCTTCTGAATTCAAATCCGCCTCACATGCTATAGAAGTGCTGACATCCGCTTCTTGAATCGTAACCCTCAGTTCCTCTGCCAGATTTCCCAAGTCAACGATTACCCTACCTTGGGTATCTTGCAGCGTCTGTTCACTACCAGACTCTCTTTCCCATCTACCATCCTGCAATTTATACACATCAATGTGGGCACTCTGCACTGAATCATCCACGAAAAAATCATAAACCTTCTGATTAGGATTCAGTTCTTGCGATTGTTCCCCGCTTGTCTCTTCTAGCAACTTCGCTTCTTCGATATACATTGTAGAAGTCCCATTATCCCCAACAGCACTTGCACAACCGCCGAGCGAAAATATTGATAATGCAGATAAAAAAATAAGCAATCCCTTCTTCATAGTTTTCTCCACCGTTTATCTTCCCTTCGCAACCCTCTTAAGGTAACTATTCTTAAGCTCAATCTCTTCTTTAAGCTTGTCATTTTTATCTTTCAGATGTTGCATATATTCTCTACACAATTTTACACCACCACGGACCGCAACATCTTCATGCTGTTCCATCTCATCCAACCACTGCATAAGGGATCTTTCTCTGATGTCATTATATGTATTGTCTTCTCTACCAAACATGTCTTTGATCTCCCATAATCTAATTTTCCATGTATTCTTTTAATAATTTTAAAACCTGATATTCTCTCTGCTGATATGCCGGTTTTCCTTCTTTTTCCAACAGTTCTTCGTTTATGGCAATCGCTTCCTCTAAGGTATGCCACACTTGCTGAAAACCACGTCTCAATTCGTTCTCTGTATATTGGCACTCGTCCTTTTTGCCATCTATATCGCAAAAATAATATCGATTTACCTGATGCCAAATCATAGGCTCTTTGGTAGAAAGTCTCTTTTCCACCACCTCGCCAAATTCACGTATAGAATTAGGAATTACGTGATAACCGGTCTCTTCCAACGTCTCACGAATCAGCGTCTCTTGGTCATTTTCCCCATTTTCTTGGCCTCCACCGGGAAACTTAACCTCCCCATATTTAGAACGTATCAATAGAAGCTTACCTTCGTAAAAAATAACTCCACGAACCGCAACTCGATAAATCTCTGGCAAAGAAGTGTCATAATTTTTGCTATCCATTACTAATATTTTCTTCATAAGTATTCCCCTGCTCCATTCTTTTACTTTGATTCAATCCAGAATCTCAATTTATCCTTTTTCTTCGTAACAATAGTCGCAGGCTCATCGAACGGGTAGCAGAATCGAAAGGGTTCCTTCATTAACCCCTCATAAAATGTTCGATATGGACTGGTAGTACCTTCCACAATGGCAAAATCCTTATTTACAAAAAGTCTTCTTGCCCGCGGACCCTCATGCATGCACATAGCAAATTTAATGTTTCCTTTTGGAATCTCATAGATGACATTGGTCTCGTAGTCGAATTCATACTGTTCTTCATTTACCATTACGCATATTTTCTTTTTAGAATCGATCACCTTAAAGAAACCATGTCTTTTAAATGCACTGGGATCAACTTCACACATATGATTTGGGTGTTCTATCTCTTTTGTCTGCACCACGCACTTCTTTTTTAAGGCTGCTGCCACAAGATTGTAAATCTTTTCTTTTGTCATCCGACTTTCTCCCCATTACTTCTTTATAACATTCATCTTCCCATCACTTCAATACAACGTTCCAGTTCCCGTCCTCCACAACATACTGAAACTCACTTAGGTTCTCATCAAACATCACTTGAATCAATTCATCAAAATCTTTCACCAAATTAATCTTAGGCAAATCCTCCTTATTAACCCAATGCATAGCACCCTCATCAGACGATTTTACATCTCCAGAAAACTGGTCCGCAACAAATAGGAAGACAAGGTAACGCCCACCCTCTATTGGGAACTGCTTCACACCACACAATTTGGGGTTCACAACTGTCAATCCCGTCTCTTCTTTCATTTCTCGTATCACCGCATCTACAATTGACTCACCGGGTTCGATATGCCCACCTGGAAGAGTAAATCCTTTCCAATCTTTTTTAACACGGTCCTGCAACAAATATTGCCCCTCTTTATGAATTAAACATAACACTGTCAGCTCTACTTTTTCTGTACGTTCCATTGCAATCACCTCAAAATTATATAAACAGACCATCAATTATCTACCAAATTACGCGCAAGGCATTCCATATGTCTATTATCGGTACCACAACAACCGCCCCAGATTTTGAATGTATTTATGTTGCGCAACTTAACCATTTCCTGGGCAAATTCTTCTGGCTCCGAACACTTTAAATCGACGGAACCATCCAATTCCGCATAAGACAGCGGTGATGTGTTTGCTTGAATTCCCCAGAATCGATTATTCACTATCTCGCTCCTATTAAAAGTTTGTGATAGTGCTTTATGTAAAATTCTAGGATGTACGCAATTGGTCATATAGCAAACTGGAGCAACATTGGTAATACCATCAATGTATCGAATGGCATCTGTTATAGTTGTCCCATCAATTAGCTTTCCATCTTCCTGTATGGTGAAACTAATGATATATGGCAATCCTGTGCTTTCCATTGCCTTTGCCATGCCTGCCGCCTCAGTTAGCACTGGCATGATTCCCGCATACAAAAAGTCTGCATTTGACCTCGCAAAGCAATCTACTTGCCATCTATGAAAATCATATGCTTCACTTTCCGATAACGCACCTTCTCCCGTATAAGCATCACCTTTACAGCCCATAAGTCCACCAACATACATTTCAATGTCACTTTTCTGTTGTATCTCACGCAAAAAATTGACGTTGTCGGCAATAATGTTTTCCGAACAGTTAGCCTTTTTTACACGTTCACTGTTGGCACGTCTTGTTGGCGTAGTTGCCAAGAAAGGTAATTTGTATTTTCGTGCTATATCCACATATTCATTCCAGAGATTCGCCAAAGCAATCTTGCCTTTTTCCTGATATATTAAATTGGCCATTGCTACATTCTCATCAAATGTTAGCCCATATTCTCGCTTTAAGCGCTCACCCAAAGCACCTTCCATGAGTATTGTTTTATTCTGACTGATACATTCTGTAAAACCCATAAACACCTCTTATTTGCTCGTCCTTTCATGGACTTTGACAGTTATTTCGCATTCTTATAAGATATCGCGATATGGCTTGGGGCAAAAAGCAATGCTGCTACAACTAACAGCATTGATGTACTCATAATGCCACTAAACAAGAACACTATTGAAGGAATAATGGAAAGTGCTAGTGCCCTGAACATACTATTTTTCTTAAAGCAAATCGCCCAGATTGCACAGTAAAGCGCCACCAGCACAGTATCCACAATCAGATAAATCGCGAACGCCTCATCAGACCACCAACCGAACCAAGTGCCCGGAATGTTAATAATCATGAATCCAAAGCATCCAAATCTTCCGATTTGCTCTATCGTCTCCACCAACTTGTTATTCCACTTATTCTCAAAACCATCCTTGCACTTCATCGCAAAGATTATGTTAGGAATCATAATGAAGACCATGAATCCTAACCCAAATACATTAAGCCATTCCATACTCTACTCTCCTCACATTTATCTCATACAGTAGTAGGTGATTCCCTTAATCTCAACCTGCTCTTGCTTTTCCATTCCTAACTTCTTGCACAAACTGACAGACTTATCATTTTCTACTTCTACAAATGCCTGTATCACTGGCAACTCCAATTCAGTCTTACCATATTCTATAATAGCACTACAGACTTCATAAGCATATCCCTTGCCTTGCCAAGGCACTCCTATGACAAAGCCCAATTCCGCATCGTCGAACCCCTCGCGATAAGACAATCCTGCTCTACCAATAATAGCACCACTTTCCTTCTCTATAATCGTCCACACTCCAAATCCATAAAATCCGTACACCTTATCAACGTAGTCGCAAACATACTGACGCTCTTCCTCTATATCTTGAAACAAATCTTCCATATATTCTGTGATGCTTGGCTCCTTGTATATCTCATAAAAAGCTTCCACATCCGTAACGCACGTCTCACGAATCAGGCAGCGCTTTGTCTCTAAAATATCCCACGGGATTCTGTGGTGTCTGCGGTACACATTTTCCAAATACTCTACGTTCAAATCCGCAGGGTTTTCCATGGCATACAGCACTCCCCCAAAGCTCTGCTCACGATTATGTTCATGTAGAAAAGCAAGCACTGCAATGCCACTGTCCTGAAGTTCTCTGGCACTGTTACCATGATCGGTAATCACCAAAAGTCCCTGACACCAATCGTTTTCCATCACTTTGTCATCTATACCTATGTATTGAAAAACAATATCCTCTTTTTTCAATTTTTCCCCAAAAGCAACAAAGTCCTGCTCATATCCATCCTGCGACAAAAGCACCATCACTTTTTTCAAGAAAATCTTTTCAGGAACCAATCGTTTTCCATCACTTTGTCATCTATACCTATGTATTGAAAAACAATATCCTCTTTTTTCAATTTTTCCCCAAAAGCAACAAAGTCCTGCTCATATCCATCCTGCGACAAAAGCACCATCACTTTTTTCAAGAAAATCTTTTCAGGAACCATACCTTGCAATTCTCCTCTTTACCAAAAAGCGCATTTACGCTACAATAAGTAGAGTATACTACATTTTCGTATTTCGCTTCAAGAAATCGACAACAGAATGTATAAGTTTCTATAAGAGAGGAAAAAATTATGGCAAATCCAGTTGTTACAATTACCATGAAAAGCGGCGACGTTATTAAGTTAGAGCTTTATCCAGATATCGCTCCTATCTCTGTTAATAACTTCATCAGCTTAATTAACAAAAAATTCTATGATGGTCTTATCTTCCATCGTGTTATCAGAGGTTTCATGATTCAGGGCGGATGTCCTAACGGAACCGGTATGGGTGGCCCAGGCTACAGCATCAAAGGTGAGTTCGCTCAGAACGGTGTTCAGAACGACTTAAAGCACACCGAAGGCGTATTGTCTATGGCAAGAGCTATGCATCCAGATTCAGCTGGTTCTCAGTTCTTCATCATGCACAAGAACTCTCCACACTTGGATGGCAGCTATGCAGCATTCGGTAAAGTAATCGAAGGTATGGAAGTTGTGAACAAAATCGCAGAGACCCAGACCGATTACAGTGATCGTCCATTAGAGCCACAGGTTATGGAAAGTGTAGTTGTAGATACTTTTGGCGTGACCTATGATGAGCCTACAAAATTAGCGGAATAATTAGCTTCATAATCAGAAAATTTTACATTTTTAGACACAAATTATGAAAACACATGAACGAGCAGTTGAATTTTTCTCTGCTCGTTCATATTTTGTTTACAATTAATTCAAGAATTTTTCAATTCCAAATCACGTTTTAGACATTTTTGTTTCATATACTATAAACATAGAAGAGAACAAAACCTCTTCCTCCCTAAAGCTTACAACAGTTACTTGTTTAATAAATAACTTTTTCATAATAAATGCCAAGGAAAGTAGTTTCCTTGGCATCCTCCCTTTCTAGGGGTAATTTGCAGCAAATGGAACTGAAACATTGACCACTTGCATAAAATCTACTATCATATTATTGTTACTAAAGCGTAATGATTTCATTGCGCTTATTTTTTTAGGGGGTTCTATGGAAAATATAATAAAAACTATATCTGACATCAATTCTGTTATTAACGGATTCGTATGGGGACCAGTCATGTTGGCATTTTTCCTATTAGTAGGATTTATGTTCACAGTCCGCACGGGTTTCTTTCAGATTACGCACATAAGAGAATGGCTAGACACGACCATTCTGTCCGTATTTAAGAAGCAAAAAAATTCTGTGCTCAAGACCAAAGACCAGCACTCTATTTCACAGTTCCAATCTATGTGTACTGCCCTTGCAGCCACCATTGGTGTGGGCAACATTTCTGGTGTTGCAGTAGCTCTGGCATTAGGTGGACCTGGTGCTATCTTTTGGATGTGGGTATCTGCTTTCCTTGGTATGATGACTAGCTTTGCGGAAAATACTTTGGCAATCAAATACCGCTACCGTGACGATAAGGGAAAATGGGTTGGCGGTGCTATGGTGTATATGGAGCGCGGTTTGGGCTGTCGGTGGTTAGCTCTTTTATTCTGCTTCTTCTGCTTATTAGCATCCTTTGGTATCGGTAATATGTCCCAAAGCAACGAAATTGCCAATGGTTTAAGGAATTCCTTTGGTATTCCGTCTGAGGTTACTGCAATCGTTATCATGGCATTTGTGGGCATGGCTCTCCTTGGAGGTATTAAGCGTATTGCTTCCATAACCGAGAAAATTGTTCCCTTTATGGCAATTACATATATTATTGGTGCATTAATTGTTATTTTTAGCAATGCCTCTATGATTCCATCTGCATTTGCTGCTATTTTCAGCCACGCATTCAACTTTTCTTCCGTTGGTGGCGGTGTGGCTGGCTTTGCCATTATGACCGCATTGAAACAAGGTGTATCGCGTGGCGTTTTCTCCAACGAGGCAGGTCTTGGCTCAGCTGTAATGGTTCATGCTACATCTGATGTAAAAGAACCTACCACACAAGGTATGTGGGGTATTTTTGAAGTATTTGCAGATACTTTGGCAGTCTGCACTATGACTGCTTTGACCATTTTAACCTCTGGAGTCTATGATGTAACAGAATACGCCAAATATGCAGGTAGCGATTTGCCAGCGCACCTAAAAAGTGGTGTTGCATTGACCTCTGCTGCATTTGAATCAGTGTTTGGTTCTTTTGGCGGACAGTTTATCTCTATTTCTGTTGCCATGTTTGCACTATCTACCATCCTTGGTTGGTCTTTTTATGGAGAACGTGCTGCGGAATATCTCTTTGGAGCAAAAGCGATTCCGGTATACAAGATAATATTTGTCTTGATTATTTTTGTTGGCTGTAATGTATCATTGAATTTGGTTATCGGCATCTCAGATACCTTTAATGGATTGATGGCATTACCGAATTTGATTACTATTAC
>CAZHEM010000051.1:0-18041 GCA_964531725.1 uncultured Acetatifactor sp. | reverse complement strand
GGTTATAGCCGTCCTTTAGCTTTTGGATGAATTTATCCGCAAAGATGGTCTTAGCCGCCGCAATGCACTCCTCATCTGTGGCATCCCATTTTCCGTAACGGATATTATCTAGCACGGTTCCTTTGAAAATAAAAGGATCCTGCATCAATACGCCAACTTCTCTACGCAGAGAATACAGGCTGGCATCTCTTACGTCCACGCCATCAATGGTAACACAGCCTTCCTTCACATCATAGAATCTAGTCAGCATATTAATGACGGTGGTCTTGCCCGCACCGGTAGGGCCTACCAAGGCAATGGTCTCCCCTGGCTTCACATGCAGGTTAAAATGCTCCAAGATATGAATGTCTTCCTCATAGGCAAAGGTCACATCCTGAAAATCCACCTTTCCCTTCACATTCTGTAACACAACAGCCCCTTCCTTATCCTGAATCTCCACAGGGTAATCAATGGTATCAAATACCTGCTCTAGGTTAGAGCTTACCTGAGCCAATTCCTGAATAATGGTAGATAGCTGGGCCAATGGATCCTGGAAGGAGCTCATATAGGTGGTAAAAGTAATCACCACACCTGCAGTTATCAAATCATTGCCACCTAGAATCAAAGCTAGAGCAACGCCATAGATAACCAGTGTACCAGAATGCCAGAATAGCTGTACTACAGGAGCATTGAGGCGAGAACGTTTTACAATATCCCACCACATATCTACACTTTCCTCATGAATCTGTTTGTAGGTCTCCTTGTTGGTATCAATACGATTGTAATTCTTCACAATCTGCTCGCCCATAATGGACTCCACTAGGAAAGCTGTTCGGTTGGAATTCTTAGCACGGTGCACGGTGTACATTTTACGCAAAGCAGAGCGCAACACAAACACAATGGTCATCATGGGAACCACCGTTGCAAACACTATCAATGTAAGGGTCGGGCTCAAAGACAACATAAACACCGTTACCACCACAATCTTCACAATGTAGATGGCAAACATCATTACATAATTAGAGAAAAAATCCGCCAATCCATTAATATATTCCGTTACACGTACTACGATCTTACCATCTGGTCGATTGTCAAAATAGTCAAAAGACAGTTGTTGCAGACGTTCAAAAATATCGGTTCTAATACGGGTAATAATATTTAGTCCCATTTTGCCCATACTTCGCGCCTGTACAAAAGTAGTCAGAATCTCCACTGCTGCCAAGAGCACCAATCCAACACCTACCAATGCCAGCTGACGATAGTCTTCTTCCACCACCACTTGATCTACAATTAATTTCAACAATCTAGGCGGCAACAGTGACACAACCGCTGCAATCAGCATCATTGCACTCATTAACAGCAATAGCTTTTTATAAGGAAGTATATACTGAAGCGTTCTTCCCAACTGCTTAATGTCAATCTTCTTCTCGATATGTTCATCCTCGAAAAAGGTATTACGCTTCGCCATACTGCTCACCTCCTGCTGCTAGTCCGTCCTCCACAGTGCTGGCCTGTTGCTCCTGCTGAATACGATATACATGAGCAAAGCTTCCGCCTAATGCCATCAATTCCGCAAAAGTCCCTCGTTCCGTAATCCTTCCATCCTTCATATACAGAATCTCATCGCAATCTACCACCGAAGAAAATCTGTGGGCAGTGATAATCAAGGTCTTCTCAGAAAAGTTTTCATAAATATTCTTCAATACCAAACGCTCTGTATTCACATCCAACGCACTAGTAGAATCATCCAACACGAAAATAGGCGCATTCTTATGAAAAGCTCTGGCAATAGACACACGTTGCTTCTGTCCACCAGAGATACCAAGTCCTCGTTCTCCCACCACCGTCTTATATCGATCCGCCAAAGCATCAATGAATTTATTGGCTTGAGCATGAACAGCTGCCTTAGTCACCATTCTCTCATCAATATCCGGTCTGCTATACGCAATATTAGACTCTATAGTATTGGAAAATAAAAACACATCCTGAAATACATAAGAATACATATTTCGTAGATTTACCAAGCTAAATTCCTTAATATCATGCCCATCTATCGTAATACTACCCTCCGTAATATCTCTAATGCGCACCAAGGTCTTTAGTAAAATACTTTTTCCCGAACCAGTCTCTCCTACAATACCCACCTTTTTACCGTAAGGAATATCAAGGTTAATGTCTTTCAAAATCTCCTGCCCATCAATCTGTAAGGACACATTTTTCAGCATAATACTAGGGGTATCACAATGAAGATTCGGCTCCCTACTATCCAGAACCTTGCTTTCCTTTTCTAGGAACTTCTTCAATTCCACACCTGCAATCATCTGCTGCTGCATATTGAGCATGTAGTTATTGAGACCTGTAATATTATTCATAATACGCATTACATAGGTAGCTGACGCCAAGATATAACCCACCGTCATATGCCCCTGCATCACAAGAACAGCACCTATAATAATGGTACTAATATATGCAATCTGTTTAATGGAATTAAAGGTTAAATCGAATTTAGATGACAACCAGATTTGTTTCAATCTGGCATTTAGAAAATTGGTGTTGGAGTTGTGGAATTTCTCTTTTTCCAACTCTTCATTGGTAAAAGAGCGCACAATACGAACTGCTGCAATGTTTTCCTGTGTTGTCAGGTTCATAGCAGAGCTTTTGGTACGAATATCTTGAAAATTAACGCGCGCCTTCTTCTTAAACTCCATTACCGACACCACCAAAAATGGCGTTAGAATCAGTGGAATAATAATAAATGAAAGATTAATGTTGGCAATCAAAATCAGAGTGGTAATCAGCATAAATACCGCATCTCCAAAATACGCCATTCTATGGGCAAACAGCTCCTTGAACATAATGGTATCACTGTTAAGTATCTGTAATAGTTCTCCAGAATTGTACTCTGCAATGGTATCCGAATCTAACTCCATCAACTTACCATAGGTGTCATAGCGAAGCTCTGTCTCCAATCTTAATCCAATCCACTCCTGCAAAAGGTCACGAATATAGATTAACACGATACGAAGAAAAATCATAATGGCATACACTACCGCAATTGCTCCAAACAACTGCATACTATGTACCGCACCAAATCTTCCTGTCAGCAGAAAATGAAACATGCCTCCACTTTCCTCTGTCACCTCGCCCTTTTGTATACAAAAGTCAATAAGCATTCCAGACAATAGCGGTAGCAACAACTCCGCATAAATTCCCAGAAAGCTTAGTGCCTCGGCCAATATAGCAATTGGCATGCTCTTCTTAAAGTATTTGTATCCGAATTTAAGAGTCTCCATAGTAATAGTATCCTCCTATTCCAACACTTATCTGCAAGTCTAATGAAGTTGTATCTAGTTCAATATCTTCCCTATGTGTCCTTTTACAAAGGATATGGTTTTACCCAAGAACAATACCATCAATATGGTTACAATCTGTACTTTTCCAGACAATAGAAACCCTATCACTACCGCCGTCAAATCCCAGCAAAAACGAATAAAAGTAAATGGCACCTTAGGGAAACGTTCCCCAATCATCATTGGCAATGCGTCAAAGGGTGAAGTTCCCAGTTCTGTAGACATATAGATTGCCGCTACAAATACGAACGCCACAACACTCAGAAGCATTACCACAGCGCGAACTGGCACGGATACCAGCAAGGCTTCCAAATTCACTTTCTGCCAAATCCATGTACAAAAGTCCAAGGTATATCCTACCAGAACCATGTTGAAAATAGTTCCCAGACCTAGATACTTTCTTCCCCATAGAACAACTGGGATAAACATAATAATATTCAACAACATCTGCCAATTTCCCATAGACCAGCCGATTTTATTGGCAATGCTGATATTCATATAGGAAAATGAATCCATACCCCAATTAACAATATTTAGAACAGACAGGGTAACCCCCATCATCAACACGCTTACTAGCGTTAATAACACTCTTTTTAACATCTCAAATAATGCTCCATCTAATTATTTTGCCAAGGCATTTTTTGTGGAAGTATCTTCTCCCCTGGCTTCTCTATAGCCTCCTGCATCAACAAATAAAGGAAAGCATCCTCCAAGGCTTCTGCCATGGGATAGACTTCCTTTCCTTCCTCAATATAGGCTTTCATATCGTACATCATGCTGGCAATGGCATACTCATCCTGCGCATTGCACATGTCAACAGTAGGCTGCCACTCTCTAGCCAAACGCTGTACTTCTTCGTTATCCAAACATGCATATTCTGGTGCAAGCCATGCTACCAGCTTTTCCTCCTGTGGCTGATGCTTCTCATCCACATAGCGTAAAAAGGTATCGTTCCATTCTCCATCACGCCCCTGTACATTCACATGTCTGGCACGAATATAGCTGTGATATTGCACGCCGCTAAAATCATAGAATGCCACCTTGCCATTGGTAAATTTCAAGGTTACTACCCTACGGTCCGCCTGTTTGATGCGACCATCTGTAATGGCTCCATAACGGGAATCCGTCTCTGTAATTGGAAAAGAATATCGCTCTCCACACATACTTTCCAAACGCAAATCCATGGGCTGATTAGGCTGCAACATCCGACGAATCAGGCTCACTCCATGATAGTCATGTGCCATGGATAAATGCACTGCATAAGGGTCGTGAAGTTTTCCCTCTCTAATCGCCTTTAATCCTGCTGCCAAAATTGGATAACGATGATACTGTTCCGCAATCTGAATCTTAGCCCCTTTTTGTATCACATCCCATAATCGACATAAATCTTCCATGCAGTTGGCTGCAGGAGTCTCACACAACACTGGAAAGCCTTTTTCTGCCCATTTTATAGTCTCATTACACAGAACATTCTTGGATACTGCTACCACTACAAAATCAGGCTTTGCCTGTTCGCACACTTCCGCAGAAGTAGTAGTCGGAATACCATACTCTGTTGCCATTTTTGTAGCTTTTTCCTCACTGCGACATAGCATATATTCCAATTTGAAACACTCTGGATAGCTCTTGGCTATTCTTGCATAAAATAAGGAACGCCAACCAGAACCAACAATAACAAATGTCAATGGTTTCATACACTCGACCCTCCTTACTTTAAAAAGGCATCCATCACATGGATACCTGCTGCCATTCGCTTAAGCGTTGCCAGCTCACTTTTCATATATTCTTCTAATTGCTTTACTTCTTCTTGATTGAATCCTTTATTCAATATAATCTTACAATCTGGTATCTTACCATCTGCAAAACGCTCTCCATCAGTAAAAGACACAAAGGCATATTTCTCCCCGTCCTTGGCACAGACAGGAGATACGGTCATATTTATTTCTGTATTCATACGCATATCACTCCTTCGCAATCATACACTATCGTCCAATTAAATCGCATGTTCCACACACTTCTTACATGCCAATCATTTCATGCAACACCATAGTTCCATCAATAAATAATAATATTAGCGCACGATATATCATTGGCCAAATCATATACCCGTCCTGATTTCATACCGACTACTTTAGGGCGTAATATAGATGTTTCATAATTCTCTACTACCGTTGCAGATTCCCCATTACTTAACTTCACCTTACTGCCCACTGGATACAAAATAATACTTTTCATAAATCCGCGTAAGGATACAATATCCAGTTCTGCCGTCATAGTCATAATCATCTCCACTGCATCACGCTGGGAAAAGCCTTGCTTATAAGGACGCTCTGTCACCAATGCATCATAAATATCTACCACTGAAATAATTTTAGCAAAGGGGCAAATTCTTGCTGCTCCTACTCCCAGTGGATAGCCTGTACCATTGGTTTTTTCGTGATGTTGTAGTACTGCATACTTAATTGCATTACTGATTTCCTTTTTCCCTTTTAAAATCTGGTAACCATAAATCGAATGATTTTTTATAATCTCGAATTCCTTGTCACTTAGCTTACTAGGTTTATTTAAAATGTCATTAGGAATCTTGGACTTTCCAATGTCATGCAATAGGCCTGCAATCCCTATCTCATAAATATTAGACTGGCTCATCCCTAACTTTTTAGCAATAACCATGGCCATAGTAGCTACATCTACGCTATGCTTGAATGTGTATTCATCACTAACCTTCAAAATACTAATATCTACCGCAACTGCATCGTTAGAATCAATTGCCTTCATAAGGTCATCGGTAATATTCCTCGTAATATCCGCAAATTGCTCTGATTCTGTATTATTACACAGATACGCAATTCCCTCTGCAACACGCTCTCTCACACTCTCTGATATGGTAACTTTGGTTCTATCCGCTACCGATAATTCCTCAACAGTTGCCAGCACATCTGGAGTGACAACTTCCTCATCACTAACCAGCAACTCTTCTTCAATAATATCCTCGCCTTCTCGAACATACACCCCTGATACACCGAGTTTGCATAACTGACTAATTAACCCATCGGTTAAAATACCCCCGCGCTCCACTAAAATACGTTCCGTCTCATCTACAATGGTCTGATCCACCCTCATTCCACTTTGTAACAAACGGCTAGATAAAAAATATCTTTCACTCATATGTTATTCTAACCCTTTAATCCCTTAATATATTTATAATCCCTAAAATTATTTTCTTATCTTATGACACCTTTTCTCAGTATCACATTAATTTTATCACAGTAAAGTGAATGCTAAAAGGTAAAATCCTATATTTTTATATAAAATTTTAATCACTTTTTAGTACTTCGGTCACAGAAAAGGTGGATTTTCTTTTACTTTCATTGTATAATTAAACAAAAAATGTATGGGAGAGAGTATTATGTTTAGTCAATTATTTGGAAATTATCTCGTTGAGAAGGATATTATCAAGGAGGCAGATTACAAGGCAGCCATTGAACAGCAGATGGCAGTCAGAGTAAAATTAGGTACTATCGCTATTGCAGAAGGTTTACTAACCGAGGAAGAAGTAGAGTCCATCAACAAAATGCAGATGCAGTACGACAAGCGTTTCGGTGATATTGCTGTAGAAAAGGGCTTCCTTACCGATAGTCAGGTAGAAAGCTTATTAACAAAACAAGGCAATCCTTACATGCAGTTCATTCAATCACTTGTAGATGTAAGCGGCATCAGTGCAACTGTTTTGGACAAGACCCTTACCGTATTCCAGAAGGAGCATGGTTTCTCAGATACCGATATGTTCGCATTAAAGAACGACAATATTGATGCATTGGTTCCTATTTTTGCATTTTCATCTAAGCCATATGTTACTGACTTAGCTGGCTTAGTGCTTCGTAATATCAACCGTTTCATCACCAGAGATTTCTACATTGGTAAGATTCAGCATATCAAATCTTTAAAATACAGCAACCTTGCTGGTCAGAAATCTGTTGGTCATGACACCATGTATGTAGCGCTTGCGGAAGAAGATGGCGACGGTGCATTTACCTTGATTTCCTCTAATTTCTCTGGTCAGACACACGAAACTGCTGACGCAGACGCTTTCGATGCAGTGTGCGAATTTATCAATGTAAGTAGCGGTTTATATGTTTCTGAGCTTAGCGTAAAAGAAATTGAGATGGATATGGAACCTGTATTTGCTTACAAGGATCAGACCATCACTGGCGATTTCTATGCATTGCCTATTTACATAGAAGGACATACTGTTCACCTTATACTTGCTGTAAATAGTGAAATAGAATTAGGTCAGACTCCATTTACCTACTCTACTGTAGAGAATACTGTGTACGAAGCAGATCCTAACGCTAAGGGTACTGTTATCTTAGTAGATGACTCTAAGCTTTCTAGAAATATGTTAAGAGAGATTCTAGAAGACATTGGCTACTCTGTAATCGCAGAAGCTAGCAATGGTGCAGAAGCAATCGAAGCCTACAAGAAGAATAAAGCAGATTTAGTTACACTTGATATTACCATGCCAGTTATGGACGGTATTGAGGCATTGAAGAACTTACTTGCTATCGACCCAGAGGTAAAAGCTATCATGATTACCGCAGCTGGTCAGCAGTCTAAGTTAATCGAAGCATTAAAATTAGGTGCTAAGAAGTTCATTACTAAACCTTTCGAGAAGGAAGAGATTGTTAATAACATCAAAGAAGTAATGGGTAATTAATAATTACATATATGTATGTCAGCAAAAGAAGCGTTAGCCACATAAGCTAACGCTTCTTTTTTCACCACTCTACCTTGTGTATAACAATTCTATCCGTAACTCTACCCATCGTAGGTTCCCTTTTCCCCTTTTCAATGATATAGTTAAAACAGAATTTGCAAGTTCTACATCTTACAAAGCTAAATACACAAGGGGAGAACATCCATGGATCAAATGAAAACAGGTAAATTTATCGCAGATATGAGAAAAGCACAAGGGCTTACACAGAAGGAATTAGCCGAGAAGTTAGGATTGAGTGACAAAACTATCTCCAAATGGGAATGTGGCAATGGTATGCCCGACAATTCTATTATGCTGGAGCTATGTGATATTCTACATATCAGCGTCAACGAGCTTCTCTCTGGGGAACGCCTTTCTTCAGAGAATTATAGCCAGAAAGCAGAGGAAAACATTATGAATTTAATACAGAATACAGATGCAAATGAACGAAACAACAAGCGTAGTTTCATTTCCACCTTAGTAGGGGTAATGGCACTGATTTTAGTGATTTGGTTTATCATCATAACATCTGGTGGAATGGCTGGTATATTATGGTTTGCGGATTTTACATCTCTTGTTATTATCATGGGAACTTCTATTATAATGCTACTTTCCACTGGAACGATGAAAGATTTCTGTCATGCATTCCGCTACTTTTGCAAAACGGATGCAACCGTTTCCAAGCAAGAGCTTATCAAATCATATGCAGCCATTAAATTAGTCATGCTCACCACCATGTTAGGAGGTATTCTTGGCGTTATTACCCCTTTTATCGTAGTACTTCACAGCATGGATTCCCCTTATTCTCTAGGACCTAATATCTCTGTTATGTGCATCTGCATCTTTTACAGTGCCATTATTGATTTACTTTTGCTACCTATCGCATTCCGATTAAAAACCAAAATCAACGAATAAAACACTTATTATTTGCACAAAAAAGAGTGGAGAACTTCTCTCCACTCTTAAAACCTTTATACCCTCGATGCTATTCGCCATCCTTAAAATTCTTTCTTCTCCATAATTCTTACACTTACCCACATGGAAATCATCACTGCCAGCACACACACTATCAACTCAAATACAAGAATATTGCTTATGGTTAGATAGGTTAATAATACCAACACATCCACTGTTATTAAATCTCCAAAATGGGATAATAACATCCCACAGACAATAATAAATACTGCAATTAACATCATTACCGCTCTAGATTTGGTTGCGCCATACTTTAACTGTACTGGTAAAAGCAAAGACATTGCCATAATAGCTGCTGTACCTATGGATACTGTTGTAAAACACAATTCAAGCAAATCAAATTCAGGAATACGTAAACTTCCTACAATCATTCCCAACAACATAGATACCACACAGGTAATTATGCAGCCAGCAACGCAAAGTACATACTTTTCTCTCACATATTCTTTTCGTTGAATAGGCAGACTAAACAAAAATGCGTATCCATTGTCAAATTCATCATAACTAATGGTTCCTACCAGTAGCATCAGCATTAAAAAAGTCATATAGCCAACTACCATGGCACCACCACCCTCTGCGTTTTCTATTAGGAAAAATGCTGCAAATACCAACATTATTAAGAAAAAACGTTTTTGCTGCATTACGATTTTTATATCTTTAATTAATAATCCTTTCATTACTGTTCCCCCTTGATTACCATCATAATCAAATCATCAATACTACCTTTTTCAATAACTACCTCTGGATAATTCTCTATATAGAATTGTCTTTCATTGGTTAAGCAGCGATAACCATAACTTTCCTTCTTGGTACGAAGCAGATACTGCTTATCTATTTTCTCATACTGCTCATCACTTATCTGCAAAAGAGCATATTTATCCAATAACACATCTGTTTCTTCATGAATCACAATCTGTCCCTGATGAATCATATAGATATCATCGCACAGTCCCTCTAGGTCAGAAGAAATGTGCGAACTAATAAGAATAGCACGATTGTCATCCTGCTCCATATATTCTCGAAGTAACTCCAACACTTCTTCTCTGGCAACCACATCCAGCCCTGCGGTAGGCTCATCCAAAATGAGTAAATTGGGCTTATGGCACATAGCCACTAGTACCTTTAGTTTTGCTTTCATACCAGTGGAAAATTCCTTTATCTGCTTATCCATAGGAAGCTGAAACTTTTTACACTGAGCCACAAATGCTTCTTTCTCAAATTCATCATATAGATTATCTAAAATAGGAACCAAATCCTTCACTTTGAGATAAGTGCTAAATCCTGAATCTGCTAATGCGACACCAATTCTCTGTTTTTCCACATTTGACAACGTAAATGCATCTTTTCCATCAATCAATATCTCCCCATCTTGAATCTTTATCAGACCAAGAATTGCCTTAAAAGTAGTACTTTTACCAGCTCCATTCTGGCCGATTAGACCAGTAATACAGCCCTTCTTCACTTCTAAAGAGCAATCTAAATTAAATTGCGGATAGCATTTCTTGACATTACTAATTTTTAACATAATCTCCCTCTTTTCTCTGTTCTCTCCCTGCACTTAATTCTTCTCTAACACACAATTCTTCCTATGTAAGTTCCAATATCCTACCATCCTATCATGAGTTCAAATATTTCCCTTATCTCCTCTTTGCTCATACCATAGCGCTTGGCCTTCTGGATAGACTTGTCAAATTCTTCTTCAACCTCTTTTCTCTGTTCTTCCACAAGTCTTGCGTTATTAGTAGCCGCTACATAAGTACCCTTTCCATGAACCGTTACCGTAAGCCCCTCTTCCTCTAATTGATCATAGGCTTTCTTCACCGTCAAAGCACTTATTTTTAATTCCTTTGATAGGGTTCGCACAGAAGGAAGTACATCATCAGCCTTCAGCTCTCCCTGCACAATCATTGTCTTAATCTGTTCCACTACTTGCTCATAGATGGGAACCATAGATGAATGGTTAATTATAATTCTCATTATTCCTCCCATTTAAACACTCTCCGAAGATGTCTGCAAAGAAAATTCTCTGCTTTACAACAAACACTATATAACAGTTTATATCTGTTGTCAACTGTTTTATACTGTTTATCTTCAATTTTATTTATGCACACAAAAAAACAACCTACAAACGTTGCTTTTGCTTTCACGTTTGTAAGTTGTTTTCCCAAATTATCTTATTCCACAGGATGAAGATTTTTTAACGAGATATCCATAATTGGAGAAGAATGTGTCAATGCACCACTAGATACATAATCAACTCCCAATCCCTTGATTCTCTCAATATTTTCCTTGGTTACATTACCACTAATCTCAATCTCTGCCTTGCCATCAATAATGCGAATTGCTTCCTGCATTACTTCGGTGGTCATGTTGTCTAACATAATGATGTCAGCACCAGCTTCTACCGCTTCTTTTACCATCTCAAGAGTCTCAACTTCTACCTCAATCTTACGAACAAAAGGAGCATAGTCTTTTGCCATCTGGATAGCTTCTTTTACGCCACCTGCTGCGCCAATATGGTTGTCCTTTAAGAGAACACCATCGGTTAAGTTATATCTATGATTGTGACCACCACCTACACGAACCGCATACTTTTCAAAAATACGATTGTTAGGACTAGTCTTTCTGGTATCAAGTAACTGAATCCCTGTACCTTCAAGCAATTTTGCAATCGCATTGGTATAGGTTGCTACACCACTCATGCGCTGTAAGTAGTTCAATGCAGTACGCTCACCAGACAAAAGGGTACGGATATCACCTCTTACCTTTGCCATCTGCTGGCCTGCTTTTACAGCATCACCATCTTCTACGAAAAAGGTAATCTCAGTCTTATCATCTAATAATTCAAATACTCTAGCAAACACTTGAAGACCACAGATAATACCATCTTCCTTACAGATTAAATCTACCTCACCAAGGGTGGCTTTTGGCATTACCGCATTAGTTGATACGTCTTCACTAGTAATATCTTCTTTTAGAGCACTTAAGATAAATGGATCTACGTTTAATTTTAATGTTATTGGATCGTACATAATTCTTTATCTAACCTCTCAATCTCATTTAGTACATTGTCTTTGTAATGTGCTGCTAGAGCTTCACCATCCTTGTAAAGGCTCCAGTCTACATTTTTTATCACTTCTTCATCCACTTGAGTACTATCAAATTCTTCTGCCATTCTCAAAGCTGCACGTTTTGCAAATACCAAACTTTCTAGCAGTGAATTACTTGCCAAACGATTCCTTCCGTGAACACCATTGCATGCAGTCTCACCAATGGCATACAACTGCTCCATAGACGTATGGCTAGACATGTCCACCTTGATTCCACCCATAAAATAATGCTGAGCAGGTACTACCGGAATACATTCACTAAACACATCATATCCCTTCTTGCGACAATGCTCCACAATGTTAGGAAAATGTGTACGAATCTCTTCGTCAGGGATATTCTCCATAGATAACCACACATGTGGCGTTCCATCCATTTCCATCTGTTCGCGTATTTTATTGGTCAACACATCTCGTGGAAGCAACTCATCCACAAAACGCTCCTTATTAGCATTGTATAGTACCGCACCTTCTCCACGTACCGATTCTGAGATTAAAAAGCTTCTCTCCTCTGGTTCCGCAGAATAAAGAGTAGTTGGGTGAATCTGTACATAATTTACATTTTCTAACTCAATTCCATGTTCTAGGGCAACGGCAACTCCATCACCAGTAAGATGCTTATAGTTCGTCGAATAAGGATACAGACCACCAATTCCACCACAAGCCAATACAGTGTAGTTCGCACTAATTGTATGTAATTTGCCTGCTTTGTCCTTTGCTACTACACCATAGCACACATTGCCTTCGCATAGAAGATCTAACATAGTACAATGTTCTATAATCTTAACATTACTACTTTCCTGTACCTCTCGTAGTAATTTGCTAGTAATCTCTTTTCCAGTAATGTCCTTATGGAATAGAATCCTCTTGTTGGAATGAGCTCCCTCTCTGGTAAAGCTTAAACTTCCATCTTCTTCTCTCTGGAAATCCACTCCATAAGATAACAAATCTTCCACAACATCTTGAGAAGAACGAAGCATAATATCTACTGCCTCTGGGTTATTCTCATAATGGCCGGCACGCATGGTATCCTCATAGTAGCTGTCATAATCATCCTCATCCCTCAGCATGCACATGCCGCCCTGCGCCAAATAAGAATCACTACTTTCTACGGAAGATTTGGTAATGATTACAATTTGTTTATCCTTAGGAAGCTGCAATGCACAATACAAACCTGCACAGCCACTTCCTACTATTAATATATCTGCTTTCATTTCTATCTATTTATGCTCCTACTTCGCCAACTCTAGCATCTGCTCTAATGGACGCTTTGCATCTTCCATAACGCGCTCATCGAGAATAATCTCTTCTTGCGCTTCCAGATTCTCTAAGATATGTTCAATCTTGCCCATGGTCACTTTCTTCATATCCCCACATACTTGGCAATTATTTACTGGGTAAAAATGTTTGTCAGGATTCTCCTTCTGAAGCTGATGAAATACACCAATCTCAGTGGCAATAATGTAATCTTTTTCCTGACATTCTCTAACATATGCAATAATATCTGCAGTACTTCCTATGTAATCTGACAAATCTAATATTTTTTGAGCACACTCTGGGTGGGCCAACACCAAAGCATCTGGATGTTTCTCTTTTGCTAGCCAAAGTGCTTCTCTATCTATTTTCTGATGAATTGGACAATACCCATCATGATAGATGAATTCCTTCTCTGGTAACGCATCTGCCACAAAATGTGCCAAGTGACTATCTGGAATAAAGAAAATCTGTTTCTGCTCCATTCTTCCAACGACTTTCACTGCATTGGAAGAAGTAACACATACATCTGATTCTGCCTTTACTTCCGCACTAGAATTCACATAACATACCACTGCTGCCTCTGGATATTCTTCTCTTTTAGCTCTTACTTGCTTTGCATTAATCATATCTGCCATACCACAGCCTGCGGTAGCATCTACCATATACACATGCTTATCTGGATTCAATAGCTTAGCACTCTCTCCCATGAAAGACACCCCTGCAAAAAGGATGTTCTGCTGGCTAACCTTAGCTGCCATCTTCGCTAAAGCATACGAATCTCCTACAAAATCTGCAATTTCCTGTACCTCTCCGTCCACATAATAATGAGCAAGAATTACCACATCTTTTTCTTGCTTTAATTGACGGATTCTCTCAAATCTGTTCATAATATTCCTCTTAGCGTCTAACGCTTTCTCTACCTAGTTGAATCCTATTTTCAACCCAACTTTTCACGACATCTTGGGCATTATAGCACAGTTTTCGCCAACTGACAAGACAGTTGAATATACACAAAGCCCTATTTATCGAAAAAGTAGCCTGTCGCTTTGCAACAGACTACTCTTTCTTTAAGGATTCATAATGTCAACGTTCTATTTAATTAAATACAGAAATGTTATATCTACACTTTCTATAGATTTTCTGGCCGATGGTCCAGAATAAAGAAACTACAACATATAATGTAGATACTACTCCTACAATGGTTTCAAAAGCAATTAATAAAGTCATTAAAATATTCATTGTTCTTTCTCCTTATCAGAATTGTCATCTAGACGATTCTCTCTATGTACATTTTCTTCCTTGGGTCCAATGGTTTCATACCACCAGCACCATACGCCTGCACCTATTGCGATGACAATCATGATCCACACAAAAATATCGTGATTCATGTTTCATTCTCCTTTTTATGGTACGCAAATAAGCCTATGAGGTGCATAGGCTACAATTCTTTATGATAAGAAGATTATTTTTTCCCATCCTTATGGTGAATAAAATTGAGAATAACAGTTTCGTTACTAATGGCTTTGCCAATGATAGCACCTACTGTCACTAGATAAATAAATAGAATCTGGGAAGGTATCTCTACCTCAGATAATATCAAATGAACTCTTGTACCGACACGCACACATACTCTTCTTGCCATACTGGTCAGCATAAGTACATCCTGTGCGCTATTAATGGTCTCTCTGGTATAACTCATAGAGTCATCCACAGCATGCCCAAGAGTGTTCATTACTTCCATGGTAGGTTGATTCGGATTATACACAAAAAAGGAATCTGCTTCATGAATTCCTGAGCACATTCCTGTAAATAACAATATGATTGCTACTATAAAGCAAGCAAGCTTGTTATTTAGCCTCTTCACATAATCACCTCAACGCTTATTGTAACAAAAAAGACTAGATAATTCAATCCAGAATCATCTAGTCTCATCATATTATTTTGCTTGGAATTTCACTGCTTCTGCTTCTCGATAAACTGTTTTCAAACGTTCAATCTCCACGTTATTATCTACAGTTATGTAATCTCCATCTACAAGAGCTTTCCATGTATATCCACCCTGTCCATTATCAATTTCTTCTGCGGAAGCCACTGTCACAAACATTTTTTCTTCAATACTTGGAGCATGCACCGACACCTGACCGGGACGAACTGTATAGAAGCCTGTCTCATCATATTTAATCGGATGTTGGGTTCCATCGCCATAAATGTAGTCAAAATCATGAACGCCATCTTCCAACAATGCATATACACGGCAGGCCCCTGCGGTATGATTGTTACTATCCACATTCTCCTTTTCTGCTACCAACAACATTGACACACCAGTATTACCATCCATAAAAGTAAGTTCTGCGTACATCTGAGAAGCCGTTAATGTCTCTTTTATCTCCTCAAGACTCTCTGCAATTGGAGAAATCTTTTCTTCCTTCCACTGAGCATATTGCTTTCTACTCTCTTCATTCAAAACAAATTGGCAATCCTCTTCCTGCCATTTTCCTTCTCCCTGATAAGCTAAAGTCATTACCAGCTGATCAAAATAGCCTGTTCCAGAAAAATTAGTATCTGAATAAATTACCAATTCTGCTATGAGTCGAAGTTCTCCGTCTTCAAAGCTAAAATCAATCTGGCTTCCAGTATAATATGCGGAAGTAGGGTCATTCTCAATATCTTCAAAAACCCCCTGCGATTCCCCATCAAATAGCAGTTCTAAACCTTTTTCTGTATAGTTTGACTGAATATGCGTACTTAATTGTCCATTGTACCATTCATTAGATAATTCATAGGTATACCAATGACCATCAGAGTGTTTATCCACCATAAACAATTGCTCTACACAGACACCAGTGCCATGCTGAGTCAATACTTTGATTGCCAATTCCAGACTACCATCTTTATCAAAATCAGCTTCTAACACTTCTGGCTGCACATTGTAATTAGACGAAAAGGCTCCTGGCATAGATACATAGGTTCCTTCCGGAGTCTTAGCAATCATCTCACCGATAGTCTTAGTTCCATAGAGAATAAAATTCTCCGTTTTATTAATCACATAAATTCTACGATACTGTTCCTTTAAATAACTTGACGAACCACTTCCTACGTCTTCTGGATGATTATCCCAATTCTCACTACAATCAAGAACTAGTCCATTTATGATAAACTTGTGTTCCTCACTTAATTGCATTGGTTTACCATAAATATCTGGATTCTCCTCTTCCAATGGTTCTACCCACTCTCTCACATATTCTGTATCAGTGTAGGATTTGCCATCTGTAGCACGAATGCTCCCATCACTAAAGCAATCGAATAAATACGTCTCTTCTCCTTCACATCGAATCTGACAATCTGGTAGAATTACTTTCCTTCCAGGAATGCCTTCTAATATCTCATCTTGTTCTGTAATAGGAAACGCTAGAATCTGCCCATTGATTTCTTCCTCTTCCTCATAGTTCAACACAAGGTACTTGCAGTTATTGTAAATAAGATAATTAGCTGTATCCGCATCTATGCGAATCAATTGTTTTACCAAAGATACGCCAATAATATCAATATCTGGCTTGTTAACTCTCCAGAGACTTCCAACAATTCCTTTGTCTTCTCTGGTTCCTGCAATCACATAAGCATGCCCTGTTTCCTCATCTTGAAAAGTCAGAAAATCACTTACTGTGCCATAGGTATTAGAATCCGACATCAAAAGCTTTGTACTCTCATTTTCTCCCCATTGTCCTACTAAAATTCCGCTCTCCCAATCAATAGGGGTAATTAATTCTTCTGCTAATGTACTTTGTTCTTCTTCCTTTTCCTTTACACTTTCATCTGTAGAAATCGTCTCTACCACTTCTTGTTCAACTGGTTCTATTTGCGTTTTTTTCAGATCATTTCTTAATAACAATGCTAATCCAGCAAAGACCAAAAAGAACACTACCACTAATGCAACTTGAATTTTTCTTACGCTTTTTTTATTCATATGATTCTCCTCTTCCGTCTCATGCCATATTCTAGTTATGAATCATCTTCTAATTTTATGAATCAATATGTGTATCATATATGCACATACAGGTATTAGCAAAAACACATAAGTATAGACATATTGACTCTTTGCCTCCCATATCATATGGAATAAAACACCACCAATAAAATAGATAAATATACTATTTATAGCTATTTCTTTTCTTCTCTTTATTAATAAATATCCTATAGCCGTACCATATAGCAATAGCATATAAGATTTCATGTAAACACATACTATTCTTTCTACGGTTCCACCATTATACAACGACTGCAATAAAGATGTACGCACTTCTTGTCCCATGTCTTCTCTTGGCCCGCTCCATACAGACTGGTACATAGGTTCACACCACATAGATGCTGTTTTTCTTGCAAAAAAAGTAAGAGCTCTCTTCGGGTCTTCCTTATAGATTTGCACACAATTCTGTATACATTCTATGGCTTTCTGCTCTGTTAACGCTTTATCAAATCCCGTATCCTCATACCACGCCCAATTACAGCCATCATACCAGCCCGGTCCAACCGATTCATTCATTGGGTTAATACCCATTGCAACATATGTAATCTTAGGTTCTCCCCCATTTACTTTCATTCCACTTTCTTGCTCATACG
>CAZHEM010000050.1:0-18148 GCA_964531725.1 uncultured Acetatifactor sp. | reverse complement strand
CAGCAGACCTTCCAGAAGATAAGACTAAGGAAATGCAGGATATTGCAGAGCGTGTATTTAAAGCCCTTCGTTTGAAGAATTATGCGCGTATGGACTTTATGATGAGTACAGAAGGTGAGTTATTCTGCTTGGAGGCGAATACTTTGCCAGGAATGACACCAACGTCACTTCTCCCTCAGGAGGCAGCTGCAATTGGAATTAATTTCGAGGACTTGTGTGAGAAGATATTGCAGTATAGTTTTGTGTAGAGATTGTTTAAATAATGTGTAATTGTATGAATAGATGGGATTGCACGGATAGAAGAGATTGCATGGATAGGTGAACTATGAATTTAAGTATAGCGCAGATTGCAAAAGCGTGTAATGGAACCCTTGTGTGTAAGGGGGATGTAGAGAAAAAGGTAAGTAGTGTAGTGCTGGATTCCCGTCAGGTAGAAGTAGACGGTGTATTCATTGCTACGGTTGGTGAGCGTGTGGATGGACATAAGTTCATTCCAGATGTATTTGAAAAAGGAGTTGCGTTGGTTATTACCCAGAAGACTCCTGAGCAACTTAAGACAGAGTATGATATTGATGAAACTACTTGGGGTGCCTATGTTTTAGTAGAAGATACTTTTCAGGCACTAAAAGATATTGCAGAAAGTTATCGTGAGAGCTTGCAGATACCGATTGTAGGTATTACTGGAAGCGTGGGTAAGACCAGTACCAAGGAATTTATTGCTGGCGTATTGGCTGAGAAGTTCAAGGTTCTTAAGACAGAAGGGAACTTCAACAACGAAGTAGGGCTTCCTCTTACCCTATTAAAAATTCGCGAAGAACATGAAGTAGCAGTAGTGGAGATGGGCATTAGTGATTTTGGAGAGATGCATCGTCTCAGCAAGATGGCAAAGCCTAATATCTGTGTGATTACCAATATCGGTCAGTGTCATTTGGAGAATCTGAAGACCCGAGATGGTATCCTGCAGGCGAAGACAGAGATTTTTGATTTTATGGCAGAAGATGGTCAAGTATGCCTCAATGGCGAGGATGATAAGTTGAGTACTGTTACCGAAGTAAAAGGCAAAGCGACACATTTCTTCGGTTTAGGTGAGAACTCGGCAGAAGAGGTCTACGCAATCAATGTGGTAAGTAAAGGCTTATGGGGCAGTGATGCAACCTTAGTGCTTCGTAATGGAGATGCTTCTCAGGAAGTGAAAGTAGAAGTGCCATTGCCAGGTATCCACATGGTAACCAATGCGGCGGCAGCGGCTTGTGTGGCGAAACAGCTTGATTTGACCGTAGACCAGATTGCGGAAGGTATTCGTAAAGTGTCTGCGCTTGGAGGCAGAAATAATCTCATTCGTGTAGAAAATTATACGTTAATTGATGATTGCTATAATGCCAACCCAGTATCTATGGGAGCGGCACTTGATTTATTGCAGATGGCAGATACATTAAAGGTGGCTGTTCTAGGCGACATGTTCGAGCTTGGTAAGGATTCCGACCAGATGCATGCACAGGTTGGTCGATATGCAGCGGTGACTGGTGCAGACCATATTATCTGCATTGGTGAGAATTCAGAGCATATGTATCAGGCGGCATTAAAAGTGGCTGAACCCAAGCAACAGATTTGGCATTTTGCAACGAAGGACGCTTTTTTCAAAGCATTGGAAGAGGCGCGTATGACGCTTTTGCCAGAGGGCGCTACTATCCTTATAAAGGCTTCTCATGGAATGGGATTTGCTGAGATTGTGGAAATGATGAAAAAATATTAGAAATCATAATAATAAAATAGAACTAGCAAAAGCGCATGAATAAAACCTGAAATCATGCGCTTTTTTGATATTTAGTTATTAAAGTGATCTTCTTTAGACAGTTTATTGTATATGATTAGACCACGTATTGACATAAAGAGACAGATTGCGCCCATAATATAATACCAAGGATTCTCTGCAATTGAGAAGAAATCTGGAGCGATGCATACCCACATATTACACCAAGGATTAAATGAGACCAATGCCACGCATATTAATACAATATGTAACCATTTATTATTCCCCTTGATGTAGTTTCTTTTTTCCAGTTCTATGCATGGAACTATAGTAATGAGAACCTGTGTGAATATCCAGAATTTCCACATGGTGCTATCGTGAAGCTCAAATCTAAGGAAATTGAGTCCGACATAGAAACATACAACTTGAATAATGATATCGGTTAAGTGCGATTTGAAACTGGTACCAGGCTTCCAGTTAATGTCTTTTTCATAAGTTAAAGCTCTTTGTAAGCAGAAGATTTCCATACATACCCAAATAGCTTCACCTATGGCTAAGACAAGGAATAGTGGAAAGTGTTCGTAATTTTTCCATGCGTCCAAGAATACCCAGATTCCCATAAAATCAGCAGCACAGTAGAATGTATGAAGCCAAAGTGGATAAGGGCCTACTTTATCACGTTCTGTAAGATAAATAGGGATAATATAGACTAAAAGACCAAATATAACAGTTAGTGCTATTGCAATCCAAGCGCCAACCCAACCATCGGCTCCAATCGTAAGGTGATCAATAAAATTCTGTGGTGATATATCCCCAGATGGGTAGCCAGAGATAAGTTTCTCAATAATATTCATAGTGTGACCTCCATATAAAATGTTTTTGATGTTTTGATTATATCTCTTGACTTTTATAAAACAATAAGCAAAACTATACATAGTGATAATTAACAATCATAATGATTGGAAATGATGAGGAAAAGTATGTATAAGGTATCAGAAGACAGAAGATTTAAGAAGGTTAAAAAGGAAATACGAAGAGCATTTATAGATTTGGTGTTAGAGAAAGGCTATCCCAAATTAACCATTTCGGATATTGCAGAACGAGCAGATATCAATCGAATGACATTTTATGCTCATTATGATGAAATAGAAGATGTTTTTAATGAATTTATAGACGACATGGAAGCTGAGATTGCAGAAGCAGTTAGAGGTGAAAATGATTTTGATATAGATAAGTTTTTTACAATTTTAAATGAACTAATGTACAAGGAAATAGATTTTTTTCGCTATGTAGCTAAACAAGGGAATATGGCTGCTTTCAGATCTGCTTTTAAAGAGACCATAAGTCAGCTTATTAGGGTGGATTTGAAAGTGATTGATGGCTATAGCAAAGAGAAGCAGCATGTAGTTAGTAACCTTACAGCAGTGTGCATAGCGTATTCTTATTTAGAGTGGTTAGCGGGCGAGTATGGGGACATGGAGCTATCTGAAGTTACCCAAATAACGAAGGAACTTTTGAAGGGTCAGATTGCTAATATATCTTATAGAAAAGAAATGTAATGAAGAAATAGCAGATACTTTTTCTCGAAGAAGAAAGTATCTGCTATTTTGATAATTATGAGAAATACTCTTTTTTATTATTAAAGTAGGTTTCTTTGATAATGTCGCTGACATATACGCCCATATGTTTACGGTCTTCTTTATCCAATTCGTTCATATAAATTGGCCTACCATATTCAATGACTACGGTTGCTGGCTTAATCTTAGGAAGATGGTCTTCAAAGAGTGCTGCGGAGTTGACAATTGTCATTGGAATAACAGGTACATTACCCTTTTCTGCAATTTTGAAACTTCCTTCATGGAAAGGAAGAAAAGTATCTGCTGTCTTATTGCGAGTACCTTCTGGGAAGATGCAAATGGAGATGCCATTCTTAACTTTTTCAACAGCCGCTAAAATGGTTTTTAATCCTTCTTTTACATTCTCACGATCCAAGAATAAGCAATTTACATAACGCATCCAAACACGAAGTAAAGGATAACGGTTCATTTCTTTTTTAGCTACATATCCAGTAGGACGTGGTACACGTACATAGGTTAACAAAATGTCAAAATAGCTTCGATGGTTACCTACATAGAGTACAGCAGTATCTGTAGGAATATTTTCTTCACCAATAGCAATGACTTTGGCACCACAGATACGAAGTATTACACGGAATGCCCAGTTTACAATCGCCAAGGAAGATGTATCCTTAAGGGTTGGATTAAACTTACCAATAATCCATTCAACCAATAATACGGGAATGGTACAGATTAAGAAAAGCCCTAAAAAGAGAGCTACAAGTAAAAAACGAATCATACATACCTCACACATATGCGAGCTTAAATTGCTGAACGGTCAACGCTCGCACGCCCACATTGTAACACATTCGATATGGATTAAACAAGCCAAATAGTATACATATTTCCAGAAAAAGACACATAAAATATTGTAGAACAAAGGGAAGGTGTGAGTATATGACGTTTGGACGAAGGGCTATAACAATATGTGCAGTAATGATTAGTATGATTGCTTTATGGGGATGTGCATTTACCAGTTCAGAGCGCATTAAATTGCGCGATTTGGATTTTACCATATTAAGTGATGATAAAATACCTGAGGAATTGATGCAAATGATTGAGGAGAAAAAACAAGGGGAATTCCAGTTTACCTACAGCGATAACGAATTTTTGTACATATGTGTGGGATATGGAGAACAGAAGTCGGGTGGCTATTGTGTTCTTGTGGATGACCTCTACTTAACGGATACAGCAATCTATGCGTGTGTAAGTTTGCTGGGACCAGAATTGGGAGTTAAGAGCAACGATACCGTTTCATATCCCTATATTGTAATTAAGACAGAGTATCTAGAGGAGACAGTTGTTTTTGAATAAGCGCTGGAATGCCTTTCTTTTTCTAGAGGAACATGATATAATCGGTGGAAGAATTCGGCTATTTGAGTGTCAATATAGTGTGATGAAATGAGGAGGTGCGTATGCTACTCGTTAAAAATGGTTATATGATGGACCCGAAAACGCATACCCAAGGGAAATTGGACTTGTTGGTTGACCGAGGTGTGGTTGTGAAGATTGGTGAGAATCTGCAGGAGGAATGTGGAAAGGATTGCCAAGTAGTAGATGCCAAAGGAATGATTGTAGCACCTGGATTGGTGGACGTGCATGTGCATTTTAGGGATCCAGGATTTACCCATAAGGAAGACATAGAGACAGGAGCGGCATCTGCGGCTAGAGGTGGTGTCACCACGGTAGTATTGATGGCAAATACCAAACCTACCGTAGACAATTTGGAGACGTTGCAGTATGTATTAGAAAAAGGTTCCAAGACAGGTATCCGTGTGGAGACTTGTGCCAATGTTACCATGGGTATGAAGGGCGAAGTACTTACTCCGATGGAAGAATTAGCCAAGGCAGGAGCGGTTGGATTTACCGATGATGGTATTCCATTAATGGACGCAGAGATTGTAAAGAAAGCCATGGAGATTGCGAAGGAACTAGATATGCCAATCAGTTTCCATGAAGAAGATCCTAGCTTGATTGCCAATAATGGTGTGAACCGAGGGAAAGCAAGTGCCCATTATGGAATCGAAGGTTCTCCAAGAGAGGCAGAGATTACTTTAGTAGATAGAGATTTGAAATTAGCTGCTGAGACAGGGGCTTGTGTGGAGATTCAGCATATTAGTACCAAAGAAGCGGTAGAACTGGTACGTCAGGCGAAAAGAAGCGGTGCGAATGTGCATGCGGAGGCTACCCCTCATCATTTTACCTTAACAGAGGAGGCAGTGATTGAGTATGGTACCTTAGCTAAGATGAACCCTCCTCTTCGTGAGGAAGCAGATAGACTTGCTATTATTGAGGCGTTGAAGGATGGCACTATAGATTTGATTGCCACCGATCATGCTCCTCATACTGCGGAAGAGAAGGAACAGGATATTACTAAGGCCCCAAGTGGTATTACAGGACTAGAGACTGCGTTATCTCTTGGAATTACAAAATTAGTGAAGGAAGGTCATCTGTCTATGATGGAACTTCTTGCTAAAATGACCTGTAATCCTGCAGAAATGTATCATTTGAATGTGGGATATCTGGCCGAAGGTGGTCCTGCAGATATGATATTGATTGACGAGAATGCGACTTGGACGGTAGGCGATTATGCATCTAAGTCTAGCAACAGTCCTTTTACGGGATGGGAATTAAAGGGACAGGTTAAGACAACCATCTGCAAGGGTGAGATAATCTATCAGGCATAAATGTATAAGAAGCGTACAGAAGAAAATGCTAAATGAAAAGAAATGTAAGAAGTTAAGCGACAAGACTTAATGAAATTGCAGGATATAGAAGAACTATGGAGGAAATCATGAAAGAGAAACAGTTAGCCAAGGTGCTCTCTCAGAAAGAAATTGCACCTCAGATTTATGATATGTGGATTGAGACAAGCCTTGCAAAGCAGGCGAAGCCAGGACAGTTTATCTGTGTATACCCAAAGGATAGAAGTACTCTTCTTCCTCGTCCTATTAGTATTTGTGAAGTGAAAGAGGACAAGAGTGCACTTCGCATTGTGTATCGTATTGCAGGTCAGGGAACCAAGGAATTCTCTGAGTATCAGGCAGGAGATGATATTTCCGTAATGGGTACTTTAGGAAATGGATTCCCATTGGAAGAGGCTAAGGATAAGAAAGTATTCTTAATGGGTGGTGGCATTGGTATTCCACCAATGTTGCAGCTTGCTAAGGAACTGGATGCAGATAAGCAGATTGTTGTAGGATACCGTGACAGCAACCTTTTCTTGAAAGAAGATTTAGAAAAGTATGGAAAGGTATATATTGCTACCGAGGATGGTAGTGAGGGAACCAAGGGTAATGTTATGAATGCTATTGCAGAGAATGCCTTAGAAGCAGATATTATCATGGCTTGCGGTCCTATGCCAATGCTTCGTGCAATCAAGTCTTTTGCAGAGGAAAAAGGCATCGTAGCTTATATTTCTTTGGAAGAGCGTATGGCTTGTGGTGTAGGAGCATGCCTTGGCTGTGTGGTAAAGACGAAAGAAGTTGACCATCATTCTCACGTGCATAATGCGCGTATTTGTACTGACGGACCAGTATATGATGCTAGGGAGGTGGAAATCTAATGAATATGCAGACTACTATCGCAGGTGTAACCTTTAAGAATCCAGTAATGACAGCTTCAGGAACTTTTGGTTCTGGAATGGAGTATTCAGAGTTCGTAGATTTGAACCAGCTTGGTGCAGTAGTGACTAAGGGTGTGGCAAGCGTGCCATGGCCAGGTAACCCAACTCCACGTGTGGCGGAAGTGTATGGTGGTATGTTGAATGCTATCGGTTTGCAGAACCCTGGTATTGATGTGTTCATGGAGAGAGATATTCCATTTTTGAAGAAATATGATACCAAGATTATCGTAAATGTATGTGGAAAAACTGTTGAAGATTATATTGATGTTGTGGAAAAACTTGGTGATGAATCGGCAGTAGCAATGTTGGAGATTAATGTATCTTGTCCTAATGTAAAAGAAGGCGCCATTGCTTTTGGTCAGAAGGCAGACGCTTTATACAACATTACAAGCGAGTTAAAGAAGCATGCAAAACAGCCTATTATCATGAAGCTTAGCCCTAATGTAACGGATATTACCGAAATGGCAAAAGCGGCAGAGGCAGCAGGAGCAGATGCTCTTTCTCTTATCAATACTTTGACAGGTATGAAGATTGATATTCATAGAAGAAAATTTGCTATCGCCAACAAGACTGGCGGTATGAGTGGCCCAGCTATTAAGCCTATCGCAGTTCGTATGGTATACCAGACTGCGCAGGCAGTAAATATACCAATCATCGGTATGGGTGGTATCGCCAATGCAGAGGATGCTATTGAATTTATTTTAGCAGGTGCTAGTGCAGTAAGTATCGGTGCAATGAACTTTGTGAATCCATACACTACCGTAGAAGTGGTAAAAGGTATTGAGGACTACATGAAGCGTTATAATGTAGAGAACTTAACCGATTTAATCGGTGCTGTACAGGAATAAAAGGAAATTACCTTCATATATATACTTATATAAGTGTATCTATGGAGGTATTTTTTTGTGGAATTGATAAAACGGAATATACATATGGACCGTATTATAAGAGAAGCGGTTACACAGATTGCATTAGAGGAAGACTTGAATCTGCCAGAGAATAAACCAGATATTAATACATTGAGCTTGCAACGAGGGACGGTTATAATCGATGAGATGAAACCAGGGACCGATTGCGTACAAGTAAGAGGAAGGCTAATGTATAATATTCTCTACCAAACACAAGAGGGGGGCAGCGGGCTTGTAGTGCTAGAAGGAAAGCTTCCGTTTGAACAGAAAATCAATCTATCGGGGACTCATGCAGGTGATACTGTTCATGTAAGTGGAATGGTGGAGGATTTGAGTATTTCTATGATTAATTCTAGAAAGCTTAGTCTTCAGGCTTTGATTGTACTCAATGCTATGGCTGAGGAAGTGGAAGATGTAGAGGTTCCAATTGCAATTCATGGGGACGAAGCAATTGAGTACCGCAAACAGAATTTGGAATTGGCGCAGCTTGCGGTTCATAAAAATGATATATTTCGCATAAAAGAAGAATTAACGTTGCCTGCCAATTATCCCAATATTTTTCAAATTCTATGGAATAATATTAGCTTGCAGGACATGGAATTCAAGGCTAGTGACGGAAGATTGATGTTGCAAGGGGATATTAATGCAGTATTTTTGTATGAAGGGGAGGGAGAAGAACATCCTATTCGTTCTTTTGAGACTACCATTCCAATTAATGGAAGCTTAGAATGTCACGGTTGTCAGGAGGGAATGATTCCGGCCATAACTTATCACATTAGTCAGCAGGAATTGACCATTCGTCCTGATTTTGACGGAGAAGAACGCAATATCCTGTTGGAGTTGGTGCTGGATATTGGAATGTGCATTTATGAGGAAGAAGATGTGGAAGTGATTTCTGATTTGTATGGGGTAACACAGGAGGTGGAGACTGTGGCGGAACCTGCTAGTCTGAAAAGACTTCTTACAAGAGTCATTGGGAAAAGCAAGGTTAACGAGCGTATTCGCATAAAAAATGACGGTGGTGCAATCTTGCAGTTGCTATATAGTGAAGGCACAGTCACCATAGATAGTCAGGAAGTGGTACCAGATGGAGTAGTGTTACGAGGCGTCTTGACTGTGAACATGGTATATGTCACTGGGGATGATGCAACACCTTTTCGAGGTGTACAACAACAGATTCCGTTCCAGTATACCTTGGAGGTGCCTGGGATTGAGGAAGACAATCGCTTGAAGATTGTGCCTGCTGTTGAACAATTGCGCGTAACGATGTTGGATGGTGAAGAGGCAGATGTGAAAGCTGTACTTGGCTTTTCTACAGTGGTATTCCAGAATATCAATGTGGATTTATTAAAACAAGTAACGGTTAATGACATAGATGGTGCCAAGAAAAGCATCCTTCCTGGAATCGCTATTTATGTGGTAAAACCAGGAGATAATCTGTGGAATATTGGTAAACGTTATTATGTATCTGTGGCAGATTTGAAAAAATGGAATGACTTAACTACGGATTTAATTAAACCCGGGCAGAAGTTATTGATTGTGAAAGAGATTGCGTGAGTAAATGCACTGCAATACTGGTACTACAGTACAAAGGTAAGCTGAAAAGGATAGATGAGTTTTGTAATATAAAAGAACCTCGACCACTACTTAGGTAGATAGTCGAGGTTCTTATCCGTAACACCGCAAGGCGTCAAATTCACTATGTAATTTTATTGGGTTACAATGCCAGCTTCTTCTGCAAGTGCATCGAATTTCTCCATAACTGCATCGTAGGTTCTCTGCGAAATCTCAGGAAGTTCGCCACCCCAAGTTTCTTCAGCCATTTTATAACCCTTCTTGAACGCATCACGCATCTCTTCAATCTTGCTTGGGTCACCACCAGTTAAAGCAGTTGCAAACTGGATAATACGATCTGAAGTCTGTTCTACACCCCAGTAACCATCTTCGGCAATATCAGCCTGAGCTTGCGCTTTGGTTGCTGGATCTACAGTGTACTCACCACTTGCTAAGAATTTCCAAATATCATTAGCCTGTCCGTAAGCATTTACCTGCTTACCCATCATCTGTTCAACAAGGCTACGCAGCTGCTGTGTTCTTGCCTCTGCGTCTGCTTTAAGCTTATTAATTAAGTTCTGATCTGGCTTATAGGTCTTCTTGGTAGCAACAACTGCTTCTTTAGAAGGCTCATATACAACACCAGTTTCCTTCTCAGGAGTGGTAGTTGCAGTCTTGCTAGCCACATCTTCTGTCTTGCTGCTAGTATAGCTATACGCGTTAGTAGCCTGTGCTGAAGTAACTCCATTTACATTCATAAACACACATCCTTTCTTTTGGGCGCGGAAAATCCGCTCATCATCCTTGATTGTACTTATATTATCGGCATGTTTGGAAACAAGGTTTATAGTGGAAAGTAATTTTGACGGTGATTTTTGCTGAGAAAATGGGGACCCTTTACGTTCATTGTTGCCCTTGTGGGTCTGTGTTATCAGATGTTCAAGGGAAAACGAAAATAGCCGCCATTACTCGCAATAATGACGGCTGTTTAACAAAATAGCTATTATTATTCGGGGTAAGCCGCTACTCTAGCTTCCCTCTTTTATGTTCTCAATATAGCACACATGAGCGAAAAGGTCAATTTCCTAAATGAAAATGTTTGTTTTTAGAGTAAGTACACGTTATCGAATCAGCCGCATATCTTGACGAAAACAGTGGGATTGTATATAATTAAGTACAATCTATGTATACAAAATACATTCAAGTACTTCGGAAAGATATAGGATTTAAAATGGGTAATAGTATGAATGAGATTAGCATGAAAGCATACGCTAAGATTAATCTGGGATTAGACGTGGTTCGCAGATTAGAGAATGGTTATCATGAAGTGAAGATGATTATGCAGACAGTAGGTATTTATGATGAACTGACTTTCCAGAGGCAAGAGTCGGGAATTTGTATCACTACTGATTCGGGTGAACTACCTACTAACGAGGATAATCTTATCTATAAGGCTGCAAGACTTTTGATGGATAAGTATCAGGTGCAGGAAGGCGTGCGTATTCATTTGCAGAAGAATATCCCAATTGCAGCAGGTATGGCAGGTGGAAGTACCGATGCAGCAGCTACTTTTAAGGGAATTAATGAATTGTTTGGCTTGGGTGCTAGTGAAGAAGAGTTAAAGGAATTGGCGGTGAAAGTAGGTGCAGATGTACCATATTGCATTATGGGTGGCACTGCATTGGCAGAGGGAATTGGTGAGAAATTAACTAGATTGCCTAATGCGCCAGGATGCATTCTCTTGGTTGCAAAGCCAGATATTAATGTGTCTACCAAGTTCGTATATGAGCATTTGGATGCGGCTGGTGTAGAACATCATCCAGATATTGATGGCATGATTACAGCCATTGAAGAGCAAGATTTAGCGGGAGTAGTGGATCGTCTGGAGAATGTGTTGGAGACGGTAACTGTCCCAGCATATCCAATTATTGATACTATCAAGAGCAAGATGCTAGAAATGGGAGCAGAGGGAAGCCTAATGAGTGGTAGTGGTCCTACCGTGTTTGGCATTTTCACAGATGAAGGCAAAGCCAGAGAGGCTTATGAATATATAAAGAATGAAGGTTTGGCAAAGCAGGTGTTTGTAACAGGATTTTGTTCTTAATCCTGATCTGTGAAAGGAAGGTACTATGCAAGATAATTTACAGATTAAAATGGATGAATTTTTGCCCTTGCGTGATGTGGTGTTCAACACCTTGCGACAGGCAATTTTGACTGGTGAATTAAAGCCGGGTGAGCGATTGATGGAGATTCATTTGGCCAATCGCCTTGGTGTAAGTCGTACACCAATTCGTGAGGCGATTCGTAAGTTGGAATTAGAAGGTTTGGTAACCATGATTCCAAGACGTGGTGCGGAAGTGGCTCAGATTACAGAGAAGAGCATGAATGATGTGCTAGAGGTGCGTAGAGCGGTAGATGCTCTATGTGTGGAATTGGCCTGTGACCGCATAACAGATGAAGCGTTAGAGGATTTGAAGAAGGCTTGTGATAATTTTGAAAATGCTGTGAAGACTAAGGATTTGAAGAAAATTGCACAGGCGGATGTTGCGTTACATGATATTATTGTGCAGGCAACCGGTAATAATCGTCTGCTTCAGTTGGTAAATACTTTGTCAGAGCAGATGTATCGCTATCGTTTTGAATATATTAAAGATGTGAGCCAGCATGAACATTTGGTGGCAGAGCATCGTGTTATTTACGAAGCGATTGTGAAAAAAGATAAGGAAACTGCTAGCAAAGCAGCGAAAGAGCATATTGATAACCAAGAAAAGGCAATTATCCATCAGATTCGTTTAGATAGAGAAAAAAGATAATTTTTCCAAGGATAAGCGAATACAATTATGGAAACAGGCAATAATCCAGATAAAGAATTATCGTGAAAGAGGTTATTGCATGAAAAAATGGATGAATTTGCGTATGGCGTGTGGAATAGCGGCAGCATTTGGATGGTGGGGATTATTGTATCCTGAACTTACCATGTCTCCAGATACTTATGAAATTATCTGTGATGAAATGCCTGTACAGACAACAGGGGAAGTGGTAGAATGGGAGTTTGATAGTGATGTCTACTGGATGGTGCTAAATGCAGAACGTGACCAGGTGCGTTTGCGTAGCAAATTACTGACAGATATAGAGGCTATTTTAGACAGAAAATAGTGAAATGAAATATGGAAAGGCATGGAGTGGATATGAATCATTTGCGTAAGGATGCGCCCATCGGTGTGTTTGATTCCGGTGTGGGTGGCTTAACTGTTGCAAGAGAAATCATGCGTCAAATTCCAAATGAAAAGATAGTATATTTTGGTGATACAGCACGTGTACCTTATGGTAGCAAGTCTCAGGAGACTGTTACTCGCTACTCTAAGCAGATTGTACGTTTTCTTCAAACACATGAGGTAAAGACAATCGTGGTGGCATGCAACACTGCCAGTGCATATGCGTTGGATGCGTTAGAGAAAGAACTGGATATTCCTATTATTGGTGTGGTAAAGCCAGGAGCGAAAGTAGCTTCTGAGGTAACCAGAAATGGTAAAATTGGTGTGATTGCTACGGAAGCAACTATTGGAAGCCAGATTTATTCTAAATACATAAAAGAAATCAATAAGGATGTCACCATTTATGGAAAAGCATGTCCTTTGTTTGTCCCATTGGTGGAAGAAGGTCTGTTAAAAGACCCTGTAACAGATGAGATTGCCAGAAGATATTTGGCAGAATTAATTGATATTGATATTGATACTTTGATTTTAGGTTGTACCCATTATCCTTTGATTCGCTCTACATTGGGACGAATTATTGGGGAAAAGGTAACCTTAGTAAATCCTGCTTATGAGACTGCAATCGAATTGAAAAACTTGTTGGTAGAGAAAGATTTGTTGAATGAAGAGACACCAAAGCTTGGAGAAAATCAGTATCAATTCTATGTAAGTGATGGCGCAGAAAAATTCAAGAGATTTGCTAATTCCATTATTAAGTACGGTATTTTATCAGCTAAGACGATTAATATTGAACAATATTAGTGAGGTGCGATGTGACAAAAGAAGTAGAGATCATTATGAAGGGCACATCGGTAGAGGAAGCTGATGCAGCCGACAATGGTGTGGAGACCAGAAGCAAAGCGGAATACTTTGCCAAGAATGGCTTCCACTATGTGACTTATGAGGAACAAATGGAAGGTGTAGATACACCTGTTAAGAATTGGTTGAAGTTCAAGGAAGATTATTTTGAAGTTCGCAAGTCGGGAGCACTTAGTTCTCAGATGACTTTTGAAGAAGGCAAAATATATATGACCAAGTATAGTACTCCTTATGGTGATATGATTATGGGAGTGAAAACACACAAGTTGGAAGTCTGCGAAAGTGATACTTCAATTACTGTGGTAATTCGATATGATTTGGAAACGGATGAGCAGCTTGTGGCTAAGATGCAGATGAAGATTCAAATTTGCGCTATAAAATAGAGAGTCTAGGTTGTATGCTAAATAAGATGTAGGACAATATATGAAGAATAAATAAAGGCATGAGAGCGAATCTCATGCCTTTTGTGCGTAATAATATGTTCTTATTTAATTGGCTTGGCACCTGCTTTTTCCTGTGCAGCTTCAACAGCCTGACGGAATTTGCTTTTTTTCTTAGCTGGTGCAGCTTCAATCTTACCGTGAAGACCTTTTACGTCAATAATGTAAATACCACTAACAGTAGCTTTTACTTCCTTCTTAACTGGAATAGAATCAAAAATCTTCTCATCAGCAATTAATGATAAAATCTGTGGACCAACCTTTGCTTTTACGATTGGAAGCTTAGAGCGACGCATCATCTTAGGTGTCTGATCAATTACCATCTGTGGTAAACCAGAATCTTTTAACTTCATACGTTTTTTGTCGATAATCAGCATAGAGACAGTCTGCTTATTAGCATTCATAAGCTCCTGCTGTTCAGCCTGCTTCTTCTGTGCCTTCTTGCCTAAGAAATATAATGCAACGATAGCAACAACTAATATACATAAAATCACGATAGCAACAATAGTGCCTGTACTCATTCTTCAATGAACCTCCTTGAAAATACATTGTATGTAAGAATTACATGTACATAATATTGTACCACAGAGAGATAAGAATAAGCAATAAAACATTTATGATATTTTAAGAGTTTTTTTCTAAAAGATGTGTTATACTTTTTAAATGATATTTTGTATAGAAAGAGGGCTATACTAAGGATAAATCAGCGGGAGATTAATGATGGAGAATTTATGGGAAAGTATTAATACAATATGGGCATTTATTATGGAAAACCTAGTGTGGTTAAATATGATATTTGCCATAATCATTGTGTTTTTTGAGCGTCGCTCGCCGAAAAGCGTTTGGACATGGCTGCTTTTGCTTTATTTTATTCCAATTGTAGGATTTGTGTTCTATTTACTATTGGGGCAGGATATGCGTAAGAGAAGACTTTTCAAGACGAAGGAAATCGAAGATACTCTAAGTGAGGCAATCAGACAACAGGAATATCAGATAAAAAGCAAGGATTGGGAAAAAAGTGATAAAGAAATCGAAGGTTATACAGATTTGATTATGTATAATCTAGAGTCCACTGGCGCTATGCTGACGGATGATAATGATATTGACATATTTACCGATGGAAATGAAAAGTTTGAAGCTTTAATCGAAGATATGAAGAAGGCGGAGAAATTCATTCATGTACAGTACTATATCATCAAAAACGATGTACTATTTGAACGTATCAAAGATGTATTAATTGAAAAAGCAGAGCAAGGCGTTGAGGTGCGTATTTTGTATGATGCCATGGGATGTCGTTCTGTGAAGCCAAGCTTTTGGAAGCAATTAAAGAAAGAATCTAAGATCCAAATTGTGGAATTTTTCCCTGCATTATTTGGGCGTTTTCAGTTGCGCATTAATTATCGTAATCATCGAAAAATTGTGGTAATTGATAATAAAGTAGGCTATGTAGGTGGCTTTAATATTGGTAAAGAATATATTGGGATGGATGAGAAGTTTGGCTATTGGAGAGACACTCATCTTCGTATTCAAGGAAGTGCTGTTTTGGCATTGCAGCTACGTTTTGTTTTGGATTGGAATTATGCGGCTAGGGAGAATTTGCTTCGTAAATCTTATTTATTTGAAAACGTATCTGTTGGAACAAGAGATAATTGTGATGTACAGATCATTAGTAGTGGACCAGATAATACAGCAGAATTAATTCGTGACAATTATTTGCGACTTATTCATAAAGCTAAGGAGCGTATTTACATTCAGTCACCTTATTTTATACCAGATGATGCAGTGCTTAATGCATTAATGATTGCGGTGCGTTCAGGTATTGAAGTGAACATTATGATTCCTTGCATGCCAGACCATCCATTTGTCTATTGGGCAACCTATTCCTATATAGGGGATATGGTAAGAGCAGGAGCCAATTGCTATACGTATGATAATGGATTTCTCCATAGTAAATGTGTAATGGTGGACGGAGAAGCCTTTTGTTGTGGCACTGCGAATATGGATATCCGTAGTTTCGCATTGAATTTTGAGGTGAATGCGGTGGTTTATGACCATAAAAAGACATTGGAATTGGAGCAGACTTTTATAGAGGATTTAAAATATTGCACAAAGATTACCAAAGAACTTTATGCAAGCCGTTCCCTAATCATTCGATTAAAGGAACAAATCTGTCGTTTGCTTTCTCCGCTTTTATAATAAAATACTTTAAAAGTGTGATGTTTTGTGGTATAAATGAATATGTGTGTTTTGGATAATGCACGAAGCTAGGAGTAGATAGGAGACTATTATGAAAAAAAGATTGGCAAATATATTAGTAGCTGCTATGGCAGTGACTGCACTTGCAGGTTGTGGCAATAAGGCAGAAGATGCTACTTTGAAGGAGATGGATGTAAACGAATACGTTACTCTTGCAGAGTATAAGGGCTTGGAAGTAACTGTTCCTAAGAGTGAAGTAAGTGATGCAGAAGTGCAGAGCTTAATGCAGAGTGTATACGATAGCAGTATTACTGCAGAAGCAGGTATTACAGACCGTGCAGCGGTTTTAGGAGATACAGTTAATATTGACTACGAAGGTAAAAAAGATGGCGTAGCATTTGCTGGTGGTACTGCACAGGGAAGTAATCTTACTCTTGGTTCAGGACAGTTTATTGATGGCTTTGAGGATGGTTTAGTTGGCGTGACACCAGGTGAGACCGTTGATTTGAATCTTACATTCCCAGAGAATTATGGTAGTGCTGAATTAGCTGGTCAGGCAGTTGTGTTTACTGTAACAGTGAATTACATTCTTCCTACCGAGATGACTGATGAAGTAGTTGCAACAATGGGTATTGAAGGTGTAACTGATGTAGCTGGATTCGAGGCCCATATTCGTGAATATCTTCAGGCAAGCGTTGATTATCAATATGAGAATAGTGTAAAAAGCTATGTGTTAGAAGCATTTATGAATGGCTGTACTTTTGAAACAGTTCCAGAGGATATGGTTGCAGAGTATGAGCAAAATGCAAGAACTAACATTACTAATGTGGCAAATAGCTACGGCATTGATGTAGATACTTACACTAATTATTACTACCAGTCAGATTTTGAAACATTTGTAACTTCTTATGCAGAAGAAGCAGTGAGACAGGATATCGCTTTTCAGGCAGTAGCAAATAACGAGAATTTGAATATTACTGATGAAGAGTTAGATGCAGAGTTGCAGACTTTAGCAACTGATAATGGATTTGCATCCGTAGAAGAATTACTTGGCGATGCAACTAAGGAAGATTACAGAGTATCTTTACTATATGATAAAGTTCTTAATTATTTAGTAGAGAATGCTGTAGTAAATAACTAAAAATAAGGAGGTACTAAACATGAACTTGACAGACATTCGTGATTTATATCGTGAAAAAGACAAATTTATTGGCAAAGAAGTAACTGTTGGAGGTTGGGTTAGAAATAATCGTGACTCTAAGAATTTTGGTTTCTTTGTAATTAATGATGGTACTTTCTTTGAGCCATTGCAGATTGTATATAGTGATAAGTTAGATAATTTTGCAGAACTTTGCAAGATGAACGTTGGTGCTGCAATTATTGTACGTGGTACTATTGTGGCTACTCCAGATGCAAAACAGCCATTTGAAATGCAGGCAGAGGAAGTTGTAGTAGAAGGTCCTTCTTCGGCAGACTATCCATTACAGAAAAAGCGTCACAGCTTTGAGTACTTGCGTACTATTTCTCATTTACGTCCAAGAACTAACACCTTTCAGGCAGTATTCCGTGTACGTTCTTTGATTGCATACGCTATTCACACCTTCTTCATGGAGAGAGGTTTCGTATATGTTCATACACCAATTATCACAGGAAGTGACTGTGAGGGTGCAGGCGAGATGTTCCAGGTTACTACTATGGATTTGAACAATCTTCCTATGACTGAGGATGGAAAGGTTGATTTCAGTCAGGATTTCTTCGGAAAGGCAACCAACCTTACTGTAAGTGGTCAGTTGAACGTAGAGACCTATGCATTTGCATTCAAGAATGTATATACCTTTGGGCCTACCTTCCGTGCAGAGAACTCTAACACTACCAGACATGCAGCTGAGTTCTGGATGATTGAGCCAGAGATGGCATTTGCTGATTTGACAGACGATATGGTGCTTGCAGAGAGCATGCTAAAATATGTTATCCGTTACGTTTTAG
>CAZHEM010000049.1:4175-18178 GCA_964531725.1 uncultured Acetatifactor sp. | reverse complement strand
GATGATGATAGAGTGACGCCTGATTATTTTCCTCTGAATTATGATACTCATTTTGAATTGTTTGGCATCAAAATCAAGATTGATAATACTACAGATGCAGCAGGAAATAAAAGTGTGGGCCATCATTTCCAATCCATAGTAGAAGACTTGGAGGAGGATTATGATAAGTTACAGAATACCGATTTTGGCGTAGATATGGAGTCCACAGAGAAAAAACGTCAAGCCATTGAAGAAGCAATTGGGGACATCCTTCCAGTACGAGTTCAGATGGATTGTCTCTATAGCGTGCCAACACAGATGCTGGTGCATTTTATGAGCATGGAAAATATGATGTTTGCCATGTATGATTATCCTGATTTATTCAAAGAAATGATGAATCGTATTGCGGATGATACCTTGGCATATTACAGAATGTTAGAGGAAAAGCGTCTTATTATGCCTACGGTAGGTTTTGAAAGTGTAGGTCAGGGAACTTGGAGCTTTAACAAGGAATTGCCCGGATATGAGGAATGGCAGAAACGTCCATTTACCACCAAAGATGTGTGGGGATTTATGGATTCTCAGGAGACAGTAGGAATCTCTCCTGACATGTATGAGGAATTTATTTTCCCATGCTATAAAAAAATATCGGAGCAATATGGATTGTTGTCCTATGGATGTTGTGAACCGGTAGATCCTATTTGGGATAAATGTATTAGTAAGTTGACCAATCTACGCAAGGTATCTATTTCGCCATGGTGTAATGAGGAATTCATGGGAGAGCGTTTGCAAGGAAGTAAAGTTATCTACCATAGAAAGCCTAGTCCTAATTTTCTAGGTGTGAATGCTGTTTTGGATGAGGAAGCGGTACGTGAGCATATTCGTAAAAGCTTGCACGCGGCAAAGGGATGTAAAATGGAAATTACACAGCGAGATGTATATACCATTCATAATGACATTCAAAAGGCAAAACGATATGTAGAGATTATTCGTCAAGAAATTGAGAATCATTGGAAATAATGGCGTGGGGAGTATATTTTGAGAGGTGGCTGGAATACTAAAGCAAAAAGCTATCAACTAGAGATGGCAGATTGCGAGGAAAATGTATGGAAAGTTTAGACACAATCAAATTGTTAAAAGAATGCGATGCTGGCACCAAGATGGCAGTAGAGTCTATTGACGAGGTATTAGAGAAGGTAAGTGATGATGGATTAAAACAGTTACTTAGATCAAGTAAAGCAAAGCATAAGGAATTGGAAAGTGAAATTGAAGGCTTGCTTGCTGAGCATGGTGCTTCCGAAAAAGAACCTAATGCAATGGCAAAGGGAATGTCATGGATGAAGACTAACATGAAAATGACTATGGATAACAGTGATAAGACTGTGGCAGACTTGATTACCGATGGTTGCAACATGGGAATTAAGTCATTGTATCGCTATCTGAATCTGTATAAGGCAGCAGACAAAAAAGCAAAGGATATATGTAATCGTCTCATTGATATTGAAGAAACCTTAAGACAGGATTTAAGATATCACTTATAAAAGAAGCGGGCGGAGATTGATGGTGTTACCCATCAGTCTCCGCCCGGTCCGTCTTTACGAGGTCTACTAGATTCTGGAAGTGGTTCCGTTGGCTCAGGTACATTTTTATTCTGTGGCAAGTCCACCTGAGGAATGTTGCCATCATCGTAGAGGCTTTTAAGACTTTTGAAGTTGTCATTTTGATTTGAATAATCCATATAATAACACCATCCTTTCTATGATATCATTGACATAATTGGAGAAAATAAACATTTTATTGGATAAAAGAACACAAAAGATGTTTTGTATTCAATAATCTATTACAGGGAAAAGAGTGAAGGTATGTGTTACTACAAGGACATTGGACTATGATGGAGTCATTGAAAGTGTGGGAAATGTGCAGCAAATCTAGAATAAAACAGTGATATTACATGGAAAATTTAGGAATGCTATATTGAACAAAAACAACCTTCCAATATATGGAAAATGTGTGCTACAATGGCGTTATTCTGAGATTAGGATAAAATGCTGATTGGAGTAATACAGATGTTAAAAATTGCAATTTGCGATGATGAGGCATACTATTTAGATCAGATTGAGAAGTACACTAGAGAGAATTTGACCAAGGTTGGCGCTGGCGAGATAGAGATTACAACATTTTCCTCGGGCAAGGAATTATTGGATGAGGAAGCATATCTTGCACAGTGCCACATTCTGTTTTTAGATATTAATATGCAAGACCAAAATGGTGTGGATGTAGCACACCAAGTAAAAATGAAGTATCCAGATATTTATCTGGTATTTGTAACAGCATACATGGATTATGTGCTGATGGGATATCAAGTGGAAGCCTTTCGTTTCTTGTTAAAGGATAATCTGGAGGATATGATGCGGGAATGTATTCCTTCACTTCTACAGAGAATGAAGAAGGATGATGCAAGATTGAATATTACCATTGGTGGTGGACAGGTATTGGACGAAAAGAAATCCCTGCGCATTAAGGATATTATATATGTAGAAAGTTTTCAGCATAAGATGTGTTATCACTTAGTCAGTGAGAAGAAACCTGTTTATGAAAAGAGTGGCAATTTAAGTGAGATAGAGCAGAAGTTGGCTAAACATGGTTTCTGTAGAATTCACAAAAGCTATTTGGTGAATATGAAGATGGTAGAGAATGTGGAACGCTATAAGGTATGGCTGGAAACTGGGGAATCCTTGCCGATTCCACGAGATAAGTATCAGAAGATACGAGAAGAATACATCAAGATAATGGGGGATATGTAAGGTGGAAGTAGTTCGTACAATACTGTTTGCGTATATGGAAACGGTTATATGTGATATATTCATTAATATATTTTGTGAAAGAAAGGAGAAGTGGAAAAGCATTCAAGCGGTTGTATCATGGACTGTATATTGCGGAATAAAGGTCGTATATGTTCTTGCCTTTCATAATCAGTTAGCACTAAAAATATTAATAGGTTTGTTGGCATATACCATATTTATGGCAATGCGCTTTCAGGGAAGTATATGGAAAATATTTTTATGTGCTACAGGGTATATGAGTTTAAACATAGTATGGGATTCTATTTTTCTGTTGTTGTGGGATAATTTGTTGACATGGAGATTAAATGAATCAAGTTATAGTAGTGCTTATGCAACAGTAATAACAATTATAACCAAGATTATTGAATTTTTGCTATTCGCATGGTTACATAGAAGATTTTCTAAAGATAGAGCATTTGGAGTATTGGATAATCGAGGCTGGTTACGATTTTTGATGTTTAGTGGATTAACCCTCATTGGATTAATTTTGATATGGGTAGATGGTAGTCAGAAAGATGTAACTGTATTAGCTGTGCCCTTAGGATTAATGGTTATGAATGTTATGTTTTATTATACAATGTGGGATATTGTGAATAAGGAACGAGATAATCAAGAATATCGTCTATCTCAGGAGAAAATCCGAGGACAGTTAAAGTTGTATGAGAGTATGGAAGAGTCATACAGAGAGCAACGTAAGTATGTACATGAGTTCAAGAATCATATAGGCTGCATACAGGGACTGTTGGAAAATACGAGTGCACCAGATGCTAAGGCGTATGTGAATCGTATTCAATCTACAATGTTCATGGATGACAATCCAGTGAAGACAGGCAATAACATTATTGATATTATTGTGAATCAGAAGTATCGACAGGCGTTGAAGGAACAGATTACTTTCGTTATGAAACTGGATAGATTAGAAAATTTTCCATTGCAGGAGGAAGATACTGTTATTCTGCTCTCTAATTTGTTAGATAATGCGCTAGAGGCTTGTAAGAAGATAGTGAACCCAGACGAGAGAACGGTAAAATTCCAATTAGTGCAGAAAAAGAACAAATATATCATGGTAATTAGCAATACGGTAGAGGAAAATGTGGTCATTAAAAACCATATAGCTGAGACTACTAAAGCAGATAAATATCAACATGGAATAGGTATGCACAATATTCGGGAAATACTTCGCAAGTACAAGGCGGATGGTGAATGTAAGTGTGAAAATGGTTGGTTTACATACAGTATTATGATTGATGGGCAGGTTTAAAACCTGCTCATTTTGCCGTTTCGTGCGAAAAATTGCCGATTCATGCAAACCCCATTATCAGATAAAAAGAAATATGCTATATATGTGATGAAAGCTGATATAGGACAAGCTTTTGGAAAGAAGTAGCGTGTAATATATGGGGAAGATTGCCGGATTTCTAGCAGGGAGACTGTTAGTATATAATCTGATAGAAGAGTCAGAACAAGAATTGTATCAATATGGTTTGGAACGCTTACTAAGTAAGTTGATAAATTATACTGTATTCTTTGTTGTGGCATTTTGTATCGGAAAAGTAATTCCGACTGTCTTGTTCCTAAGCTTTCTCTTTCTGTTACGAGGGAGAACTGGGGGATACCACGCATCTACGGAACTACGCTGTTTTGTAAGTTCTTTTGCTATATATGTAGCAATGATGGAATGGGGAATTCCACTTTTGGTAAAATGCTCTTTGGTAATGTGGTGTGCTTTGGGGATAGGGATAGCGATAATCCTCATATGGGCACCTGTTAATCACCCAAATGTAGATTTCAGCACAGAAGAATTGGCGCAGTATCGATTGCGTGTAAGGAGAGTACTAGTTCTAGAGAGTGGGCTAATTTTATTAATGCATATGTTACAGATAAGAGAAGAATATATTGCCAGCGCCATATCTGCGGTAATGGTTTGTTCTATTCTAGTTAGCTTAGCCAAAATCACCAAGCAGGAGGTATAGCAATGAAAGAAAAGAAAAATGTATGGAAGGTCATTAAAAAGGCAGCAGAAGTAGAGGCAGATAAGAAGAATACTGGTTGGCCACCAGCATGTGATGCTCTTTTATATCAGTCTAAGAGACCTGAGTGCAAGAAGAATAAATAAAGTCGATTGGGAAGAATCGCTTTCATAAGTAAAAGGGTAGAAGGCATCTATAGAGTGTACGCTCTATAGGTGCTTTTTGCTTGCTTAGCCTATGTGATTATGGTATCCTTTTTTTATTGAAAAAGCAGAGAAAGGTATAGCAAAATGTCAAATAGTAGAGAAAAATTTGGTTCAAGATTAGGGTTCATTCTGGTATCCGCAGGATGCGCCATTGGTCTGGGGAATGTATGGAAGTTCCCATATATGTGTGGACAGTATGGTGGAGCTGCGTTTATATTAATCTATTTATTGTTTTTAATTGGTATGGGATTGCCTATTATGGTATGTGAGTTTGCCATAGGAAGAGGCAGTAGAAAAGGTGTAGCATCTTCTTTTCGTGATTTGGAAAAGGAAGGTAATAAATGGCATGGATTTGGATATGTGGGAATGATTGCTAATTATTTACTGATGATGTTCTATGTGGCAGTAGCTGGTTGGATGTTGTATTACTGTTATAGAATGGCAAGGGGCGAGTTCAGTAATCATGGAATGGATGCACAGGTGATCACTGACAAGTTTAATGAAATGTTGGCATCTCCAGGAACAGTGCTTTTTTGGTCGATTATTACAATTGTAATATCTTTCGGAATTTGTGCTTTGGGAGTACAAAAAGGAATAGAGAAGATTACAAAGGTTATGATGACTTGCTTGTTGGTGTTGATTATTGTGTTAGTGCTCAATTCGGTACGCTTACCAGGCGCATCAGCAGGTATTAAGTTTTATTTAGTGCCAAATTTTAAAGCAATCCAAGAGATTGGTTTAGGTAATGTAGTATTTGCTGCCATGTCGCAGGCATTTTTTACTTTGAGTATTGGTATGGGAGCTATGAGTATTTTTGGTAGCTATATGGATAAGGAACGTTCGCTTACAGGAGAGACCGTTAGTATTACCGTATTAGATACCTTTGTAGCGACTATGTCTGGGTTAATTGTTATTCCAGCATGTTTTGCATATGGAATTCAGCCAGATGCAGGTCCATCTTTGATTTTTATTACATTGCCTAAGGTGTTTTGTCAGATGATAGGAGGTCGTATCTGGGGGACGTTGTTCTTCTTGTTTTTGACCTTTGCAGCATTGACAACGGTTGTTGCAGTGTTTGAGAATATTGTGTCCTTTGGAATGGATCTCTGGGGTTGGAGCAGACAGAAGGCTGTATTAGTGAATATCGTTCTTGTTACCATTTTGATATTGCCATGTATTTTTGGATTTAATATCTGGTCTTCCATACAGCCATTGGGTGAGGGAAGTACGATTATGGACTTGGAAGATTTCTTAGTGTCCAATAATGTATTGCCATTAGGGTCTTTAGTATATATTTTATTCTGTACGCAACGTCATGGTTGGGGATGGGACAACTTTATTGCAGAGGCTAACACGGGAAAAGGACTGAAATTTCCTAAATGGTTAAAAGGATATATGACCTATATTCTGCCTATTATTATTGTTGCGATTTATTTAAAAGGATACTACGATTTGTTTTCAGAAGAAGAGCCTGTGGTACTGGCCTTTTGGATGGGGCTAGCTTTGTTTTTCTTAGTGATAATTGGTTATTTTGTATTACCGAGAAAGAAGAAATAAGGTAATGTTTTAGACTTAAGGAGAAAAAATGGAGAAGAAAAGTACATTTCAGTTAGTTAATAAATACCGAGGGGCTATTATGGGGATTGCAGCTTTGTGGATTCTTTTTTTCCACGAATGGATTCCTATTATGGAAGGACACTGGAAAACCTATGCTGTGGAGGTTTATATAAAAACGATAGGATTCTGTGGTGTCGACTTCTTTCTCTTTTTATCTGGTATAGGGTTGGTATATGCCATTTCAAAAGGAAGTGTATTTTCTTTCTATAAGAGAAGGTTACAGAGAGTATTTATTCCTTTTTTGGTGATGGCGGTAATCCTTGCAGTGCGACAAGGATGGGATGGTTCCACTTTTTTTAGAAATGTATTTGCCATAAATTTCTATACAAGAGATATATATAGTTTTTTGTGGTATGTGCCTGCAATACTTACGTTATATCTTTTATTTCCATTTTATTATCGTTTGTTTGAAAAATCCTCAAATAAGTATTTATTTACAGGTGCTGTATTGTTGATATGGCTGCTATTATCTATTTGGGGAGATGCTGTAATTCGTGAAGATTTATACGGTTTTACTAACCGTATTCCTGTTTTTGTAGTAGGAATATTGGTGGGGGGGATTATGAGACAGCGGGAAGTGGTATTCTCAGGTCTAGCTTGGTTTGTGTGCATAATCGCATTTATTACGGGGCTGTATCTTGCATATGTGACTAATTTTGAGAACTATTTTTTGTTGGTTCCAATCTCTGATTGTTGTTTGCCTAATTTTTTAATTGCAATCTCTGGGACATTTATGTTAGCTAAATTGTTTCAAGTGGTAGATTTGCACATGAAAGAATTGGGAAAATTGATTCTAAGATTTTTTAGTTTTTTTGGAGCAATATCCTTAGAACTATATTGCGTTCAAGAATATGTGGGTCATTTTATTATGATAAATATGTCAGAAAAATATAGTGATTTACTGATTAACATAACCACGATTGTAAATGTGGCCATATCTGCAAGTGGGTTATGGGCAGTATGTTGGTTGATTAGAAAAATACTTGAACAAGTAGGGGCATGTTTAGAAAAATTATCAAAAAAGGTATAAAGTAGTACAAAGGAGAAAATGAGATGCAGTTTCATGTAAATAGTGGATTTTTGTATTTGCTGGCAATACTTGTAGTTATTTTTGTGTTGGCACAATCGATATTTTTCTTAGTGCGTGCATATCGCAGAGGAAAGGAGTTGGGAATGGATAAAAAGGTGTTGAATAAAACCATTTATTCAACGGTGATTTTTACCATTGCACCAGCAGTGTCAATTTTGTTAGGAGTGATTACTCTTTCTAAGTTCTTAGGTATACCACTTCCATGGATTCGTATGAGTGTTATTGGTGCGATTACCTATGAGCTTCCGGCAGCTACTTCCACAGCCAATGCGCTTGGAATTTCCTTGTCAGAAAGTATTACAGACCCAACCATTTATTCAGCAATTGCTTGGGTAATGACATTAGGAATCCTGCCAAGTATTATTTTACCACCGATTTTGATGAAGAGGATTCAGGGTGGTATGATGAAAATTCAGAACAAGGATCAGAAATGGGGAGATATCTTCATGACATCTATGTTTCTTGGAATGATTTCAGCTTTCTTAGGTATGGTTTTTGCTGATGTAAGAAGTGGTTTGAAGGGATTTATTCCGTTATTTGTGTTGCTGGTATCAGCGGGACTTATGCTACTTTGTGGCTTGTTGATGAAGGTGTTTAAGTGGAAATGGTTAGAAACTTATGCATTATCCATTAGTATGGTAGGGGCTATGATTTTCGCGTGTGTGATAACGCCAATGATTATTGGCTAAAATAGCATTGACTTTACAAGTAGAATTGATGTGAAACTTCGTGACAAGCGTAAGAAAGGTAAGGAACGTAAGATGAATAGCAAATATATGGAAAAGACATATCAATATGGTAAGCTATGGATATGGACGGCAGCAGTTGTTGTATTAATGGTGCCAGTGGCGATTTGCGTTTATTACAATGCATGGCCATCTATGACTGCGGTGTTAAAAGGATTGTTAGGTGTTGCGCCTATTTATTGGACAGTTGGTTGTATTGAAGTAATTACCTATACGCCAATGCTTGGTACAGGCGGAACTTTTTTAGCATTTGTAACGGGTAATTTAACTAGTATCAAGGCACCAAGTGCATTAAATGCTATGGAAAATGCAGGAGTGAAGGCAAATAGTGAGGAAGGGGAAGTAATCTCTACCATTGCAATTGCAACCAGCTCTATTGTAACCACGTTGATTATTGTAGCAGGTGTGGCTGCTTTGTCAGTACTTGCTCCAATTTTGAATTCACCAGTGTTAGCTCCAGCTTTCGATAACATTTTGCCATCTTTATTTGGTGGATTGGCTGTGGTATATATCAGCAAGAATTGGAAATTGTCTATTGCACCATTGGTATTTATGGTATGTATTTTCTTGGCAATTCCTTCGTTGGCAAGCTCTGTAGGAGTATTGGTACCAGTAGGTGTATTGATTGCTTTAGGTGCAGGACGTATTCTCTATAAGAAGGGATGGATTTAAAATGTTAGGTTGGTTGATATTAGGTGCTGTAATTGTTTTTGTGGCAGTGGTGATTGTACGGACACTTCTTTTTGTGCCTAAGAAAGAAGTGGCAGTAGAAATAGAACAATATACTTTAAATCGCGATAAGATTGTACAGGATATGGTGGATATGATTCGTTGTAAAACTGTCTCTAATCGTGATGAAAGTCTTGTGGATAGAGCTGAATTTGCAAAATTTGAGGAACTGTTGCAGGAGCGTTTTCCTTTGGTGCATGAGAAATGTTCCTTTACCAAGGTTGGCAAAACGGGACTTCTTTATAAGCTTAAGGGTCAGTCTGATCAGGAGCCCAGTGTTTGTATGGCACATTATGATGTGGTTCCCATTGAGGAAGATGGTTGGACAAAGCCTGCCTTTGAAGGTTTGATTGAAGATGATATGATTTGGGGACGTGGAACACTGGATACCAAAGGAACTTTATGTGGTGTCTTAGAGGCAGCAGAGCAGCTGTTAGCGGAAGGTTTTGTACCAAAGAATGATTTGTATTTCTCCTTTTCTGGTGAAGAGGAAATTGATGGTGGAAGCTGCGCAGATATTGTAGCTTATTTAGAACAACAGGGAGTAAAACCAGCCTTAGTATTAGACGAAGGTGGTGCGGTAGTAGAAAAAGTATTCCCAGGTGTGACAGCAGAATGTGCATTGATTGGAATTGGTGAAAAGGGAAGTGTGAATATGAATTTCCACATGGATAGCCAAGGCGGTCATGCATCAGCACCGCCGGTACATACCATTTTAGGGCAGTTATGTGAAGCAGTTACCCGCATTGAGAAAAAGCCATTTAAGAGTCAGCTAACTAAGCCAGTAGAAGAAATGTTTGATACACTAGGGCGTCATTCTAACTTTTTATATCGTATGATTTTTGCTAATATGTGGTGTTTTAAGCCTGTGCTTGATATGGTATGTAAGATGAGTGGTGGAGAATTAAATGCACTGATGCGTACCACTGTAGCGGTTACTAGAATGGAAGGAAGCAAGGCATATAATGTGTTGCCACCAAAGGCAAGTTTTGGTATTAATATGAGACTACTAGGCACGGATACCATTGATAGTGCAACAGCATATTTACAAAAGGTAATGAAGAATGAAAAGATTACCCCAGAATTGGTAAATGGAATGAACCCATCTATTTATTCAGATACCGATTGTGATGCGTGGGAGACTTTGAGACTAGCAGTTCGTAAAACGTGGCCAGAAGCAATTGTATCTCCATATTTAATGATGGCATGTAGTGATTCGCGCCATTATTGCAGAATTACGGATAGAGTTTATCGTTTTTCTGCAATGAGATTGTCCAAGGAAGAACGTGGCATGATTCATGGAAATGATGAGCGTATTCCAATAGAAACATTGTTGAAAACAGTGGAATTTTACATAACATTTATGCGACTTCTATAGGAATAGAGAATAATGAGCAAAGAGGCGATGATATGAACCCAACAGTAAGTATTATTGTTCCAGTGTATAATGCAGAAAAGTACATAAATAGATGCATAGATAGTATTCTGAATCAGGAATATACAGATTTTGAATTGCTAATAGCGGATGATGGAAGTAGCGATGGTACATCTGCTATTTTGGATGAATATGTAGCAAAAGATTCCCGTGTAATCGTAATTCACAAGGAAAATTCAGGAGTTTCAGATTCTAGGAATTGTTGTATTGATAGAGCGAGAGGAACTTATTTGCAATTTTTAGATAGTGATGATTGGATTACCTCCGATGCTACGAAACTTTTCGTGCGTGCAGCCATAGAGAATGACTGCGATTTGGTAATTGCAGACTTTTATCGTGTGGTAGGAGAGCGAGTGTCTATCAAAGGCGACATTGAAGAAGATGGCGTGCTTAGCAGGGAGGAATTCGCTGCTCATATGATGGAGAATCCAGCAGATTTTTACTATGGCGTGTTATGGAATAAGCTATATCGCAGAGATATTGTGGAGAAGTATCATTTGCGTATGGATGGTAAGATAAGCTGGTGTGAAGATTTTATGTTTAATCTGGAATACATCTGTCATGCCCAAAAGTTTTATGCTTTGAATGCTCCGATTTATTACTATGTCAAGACCAAGGGCTCTTTGGTAAGTCAGGGAGCGAGTATTTCTAATACGGTAAAGATGAAATTGTCTGTGTTTGAGTATTATAACAATTTCTTTAAGAATGTATTTGATGAAGAAGAGTATGATAAGAAACGACTACAGGTATATCGTTTTTTCATAGATGCGGCAAGTGATGGTGTGGTAGCACCTGTAAGTATGCCAGGAACTGCAAGGCTGGGTACAGAACGTGCAACCGTTTATTCTGAGGGAATGGTAGAAGATAGTGCTATGATGGAAATCTATCGTGATCGTAAATTATTAGAGCACTATTTGGAGCCAATTGCCCTAAAATGCGATTTAACTATGCGAGAGGCACGTCTGCTTTTATATATCAGTGAGCCACGCATAGTAAGAGATCGAAAAGAACTGGCTGATTTAACCAATATCTCTAGGAGAGGATTGAATATAACTTTACAAAGATTGGTTGCTAAGGGCTATATTGAATTGGAAGAAGTTCATAGTAGAAAAATTGCGGATAGAAGCCTATCTATTTCCCTTTTGCCAGAAGCAGAAGGAATTTACGAACAGTTGGCAACGGCTCAACTGGATTATGACAATGCAAGGTTCCAAGGCTTTAGCGTAGAAGAGCGAGAACAATATGCACGTTTGGAAAAACGAATTAAGGAGAATATGCAGAGAGTATTGCGATAAGGGGACGACGCAACGAGATGAATTGGTGCTTGGATAAGCATTGAGAAAGGTAATAAAGAATGACAGAAGAGCTACTGCGAGAACTTAAGAAAATTACGCCAGAGGAAGAACGAATTTTAGCAGGACAACAGGAGATTGAAAAGAATATTTATATGTCTGCTCAGACGGATGTAATTGATGCTAAGAAATTGTTGGAAGCTGGTAAGATGATACAGGTGCGCACGCATACTAGATTTGTGCATTTCCCCAAACATTCCCATAATTATATTGAATTAATCTATATGTGTTCGGGAAGTACTCATCATGTGATTAATGGGGAAGACGTAATTTTAAATCAGGGAGAGTTATTATTTTTAAATCAGCAGGCAATACAGGAAATCTATCCAGCTGGGGAAGATGATATTGCGGTGAATTTTATTATTTTGCCGGAATTCTTTGATTTCGGACTTAAGATGATGGAGACCGAGGAGAATTTGTTGCGTGATTTTGTTATTGATTGCTTACGTGGGGAAAGTAATGGAGCAGATTTTCTGCATTTTAAAGTAGCAGATATCGTACCTGTTCAGAATCTGTTGGAGAATTTGATTTGGACTATTTGGAATAAACAGCCAAACAAACGAAGTATTAATCAAGTTACTATGGGACTTTTGTTCCTACAGTTGATGAATTATATGGATAAGCTGGAGACCAATGAGGGTGGTGAACAGCAGATGCTGATTATCTCTGTCTTGAGTTATATTGAGGAGCATTATCGTGATGGGGAATTGGCAGAGCTTGCAAAGAACTTACATTATGATATGTATTGGCTATCTAAGGAGATTAAGAAGCGTACAGGCAAAACTTATACGGATTTGGTGCAGGCAAAACGTTTGAATCAGGCGGCATATCTGCTGACTACTACAAGTATGTCGGTTATGGATGTAGCTATGGCGGTTGGCTATGACAATATTAGCTATTTTCACCGTATCTTTCAGAAGAAGTATGGGGTGACGCCTCGTAAATACCGCGTGCAGGAGAATAATTAAAATGCAAGAGAATAAGCAAGATTTAACAGATGGTTCCTTGTGGAAAAAGATATTATTGTTTAGTATACCATTAATGATATCTAACGTATTGCAAGTGTTGTTTAATATGGCAGATATTGCAGTGGTGGGAAGATTTGCGGGCTCAGAGGCACTTGGTGCAGTTGGGTCCACTGCTACGTTAGTGGCACTTTTTACTGGAATACTAATTGGTATTTCAGGTGGCATTAATGTGTTGGTGGCACTTCATATTGGTGCGAAAAGCACTAAGGATGTGAAAGAGACAGTACATACAGCGGCCTTGGTTAGTTTCGTGGTAGGTGTGGTGTTACTGGCTGTTGGAGTGATTTTTACAGAAGATATTTTGGTGTTATTGAATACCAAAGAAGAATTGATAGATGGTGCTAATCGTTATTTGGCAATTTATTTCTTAGGAATGCCAGCTCTTGCATTGTACAATTTTGGTAACGCGGTGTTCAGTGCAGCAGGAGATACTAAGCGTCCATTGGTGTATCTGGCCATTGCAGGAGCGATTAATGTAGTGTTGAATCTATTTTTTGTCATTGTGTGTGGTATGGATGTGGAAGGTGTAGCACTTGCCAGCGTAATTTCACAGTATATTTCTGCAACTTTAGTGGTAGGTAATCTTATGGTGTGCAAGGAAGACTACGGACTTTCCATCAAAGATTTGCGCATTTATAAGTCTAAGCTGATGGCGATTGCTACCTTAGGATTCCCTGCTGGAATGCAAAACGCAATTTTTCAGATTGCAAATCTGTTTGTGCAGGTGGGGGTAAATTCTTTTAGTGCCACAATGGTGGAAGGTAATTCGGCAGCTGCTAATGCAGACGCTTTAGTCTATGATGTTATGGCAGCGTTTTATGTAGCATGTGGCACCTTTATGAGCCAGAACTATGGTGCTAAGAAAAAGGAACGTGTGCTGAAAAGTTATTTTATCAGCTTGGCATATTCCTTTGGTGCAGGATTGGTAATGGGTGTGGCGCTAGTAGTATTCGGTGAAGCCTTCTTAGGATTATTTACAACAGAAGCTGTGGTTGTGGAAGCGGGTAT
>CAZHEM010000049.1:0-4075 GCA_964531725.1 uncultured Acetatifactor sp. | reverse complement strand
GGTATATTTTGTGTGGGTGTATCGGGATGCGATGAAGAAAATATAGAATGGCAAATAAGGACACTTTTTTGAACAAAAGGTGTCTTTTTTTGTGCTTATAAAAAAGCTATCATATAAGTACAATAGTAAAGTTAGTACTATGTACAGAGAGAAGGGAGCGTTACAGCATGAGTCAATATTATTTGGCAATTGATATTGGTGCATCCAGTGGTAGACATATTCTGGCTCATATGGAAGATGGGCAGATTAAGTTAGAAGAAGTACATCGTTTTCCAAACGGTATGGTGGAGAAGGATGGAGAGCTTGTGTGGGATGTGGACCAACTTTTCGCTGAGATTAAGGCAGGTATGAAGAAATGTGCGCAGCTAGGGAAAGTGCCAGCTAGCGTAGGAATAGATACATGGGGTGTAGATTTCGTATTACTTGATGAGAACAATCAGCGAATCGGCAATGCAGTTGCGTATAGAGATGGTAGAACAAAAGGCATGGATGAGGAAGTATATAAAGTGATTCCAGAGGATGAACTTTATGCTAGAACTGGTATCCAGAAGCAGATGTTCAACACCATCTATCAGTTAATGGCATTAAAAGTAAAGAAGCCTGAGCAGCTTGCAAAAGCGAAAAAGCTTTTGATGATTCCAGATTATTTCCATTATATGCTTTGTGGAGTGGCAGCACAGGAATATACCAACGCTACTACAGGTCAGTTGGTAAATCCAACTACCAAAGATTGGGATATGGAAATGATTGAAAGCCTTGGTTATCCAAAGGAGATTTTTCAGCAGATGACTTTACCTGGCAAGGTGCTTGGTGATTTGACAAAAGAAGTACAGGAAGAGGTTGGCTTTAATTGTAAGGTGGTTCTTCCAGCAACTCACGACACTGGTTCGGCAGTTATGGCAGTACCTAGCAATCAGGAAGATACCTTATATATCAGTTCTGGTACATGGTCACTGATGGGAACAGAACTAAGGTGCGCGAACTGCTCTATGGAGAGCAAGAAGAACAATCTCACTAATGAAGGCGGATATGATTATCGTTTCCGTTATCTGAAAAACATTATGGGCTTGTGGATGATTCAGTCTGTGAAAAAGGAAATTGGTGGAGAACTTGGATTCGGAGAGATCTGTGAGATGGCTTCCAAGTGTACCATTCCTTCTATAGTAGATTGTAATGACGATCGTTTCATGGCACCTAAGAATATGACCAAGGAAGTACAGGCTGCATGTGAAGAAAGTGGTCAACAGGTTCCACAGGATTTGGCAGAAGTAGCAGCAGTAATCTACAACAGCTTAGCCCAGTGCTATGCCAAGACCATCGGTGAGATTGAAGAGATTACAGGTAAGCATTACGAAGAGATACATATTGTAGGTGGCGGTGCTAATGCAGATTACTTGAATCGATTAACAGCGAAGGCAACTGGTGTTCCAGTATATGCTGGACCTACCGAAGCAACAGCAGTTGGTAACCTTGTGGCACAGATGATTGCAGGTGGCGAGTTAGAGAATCTCACACAGGCAAGAGAGTGTGTATTCCGTTCTTTTCCTATCGCTGAGTATAAGTAAGATATTCTATTAATGGATAGAATGAGCGCGGAGAATAATTAACTGAACCGTAAGGCAATAAGATAAACCGAACATTACACAATAATAAATATGAAATAAGAGAGGGTAAAATTATGACAATGCAGGAAAGATATGCATCAGCAAAAGAAATTTATGCGAAAGTTGGCGTTGACACAGACGCAGTAATCAAGAAATTAATGGAGGCTCCAGTATCTCTTCATTGTTGGCAAGGTGATGACGTAACTGGTTTTGACCATGATGGTCCTTTAACTGGTGGTATTCAGACCACTGGTAATTATCCAGGAAAAGCTAGAACTCCAGAAGAATTAATGCAGGATTTAGACAAAGCATTAAGCTTAATGCCAGGTAAGAAGAAATTAAACCTTCATGCTTGCTACGCAATTTTTGAAGAAGGCGAATTTGTAGACCGTGATAAAATTGAACCAAAGCATTTTGCAAAATGGGTAGAGTTTGCAAAAGAGAGAAATATGGGTATTGATTTCAACCCAACCTTCTTCTCACACGATAAAGTAAAAGATGGTTTGACCTTATCAAGCCCAGATAAAGAAACCAGAGACTTCTGGATTGAGCATGGTAAAGCATGTATCCGTATCTCTGAGTACTTTGCAAAAGAGACTGGTATCCCTTGTGTAATGAATATCTGGACTGGTGATGGTTTCAAGGATATCCCAGCAGACCGTATGGGACCTAGAATGAGATACAAAGAGTCAATCGAAGCAATCCTTGCACAGCCTTATGACAAAAACTTGGTAAAACCTTGTGTAGAGTCTAAGGTATTTGGTATCGGTGTAGAAGCTTATACAGCAGGTAGTGCAGAATTCGCATTAACTTTTGCTGCAACTCATGAAGGATGCTTGCCACTTATGGATAATGGACATTATCATCCAACAGAAGTAGTGTCTGATAAGATTCCAGCACTCCTTTGCTTCTTCCCTGAGATTGCTCTTCATATTACAAGACCAATCCGTTGGGATAGTGACCATGTAGTACTCTTTGATGATGAGACCAAAGAGATGGCAAAAGAAATCGTTCGCAGTGATGCGCTTGACCGCGTATACATGGCTCTTGATTATTTTGATGCAAGTATCAACCGTGTATCTGCATGGGCAGTTGGTTTCCGTAGCTGGCAGAAAGCGTTATTAAGCGCGATGTGTACTCCTAATGCAAAATTGAAAGAGCTTCAGGATGAGAACAGAATGACTGAGCTTATGGTTATGCAGGAAGCAATCAAGACCTATCCATTTGGTGATGTATGGGCTGAATACTGCAGACAGTGCGGTGTTGTATCTGATGATGACTTCTACGGCGAGGTTGCAAAATACGAAGACGAGGTATTGTCTAAGAGAAAATAATGTGGTAGCATAAGGGACGGACATTTTTCAGGTGTCTCGAATATAGATTAAGAAACGATTTATATTTGTGAAGTATACATGAGATATGGAGGCAGTGCTATGAACGATATTTTTGGTGTTAAGATAATCGACGAATATATTCATATGTGCAATGATGGTGTTCGCCAAGGCTGGCATGAGCGAAATGGTGGTAATCTTACTTACCGTATGAAGCCAGAAGAGGTAGAAGAGTGCCGTCGCTATTTTAAAGAAGTACCTGGTGAGTGGGTAGAAATGGGTGTTCAGGCCGATAACTTAAAGGGCGAATACTTCATTTCAACTGGTAGCGGTAAGTTCTTGCAGAACGTTAATTTCCGTCCGCAGAACAATATCTGTATTGTAGAGATTAATGAAGCTGGTGATAGTTACCGTATTGTATGGGGACTGGAAAAAGGTGGTAAGCCTACCAGTGAATTCCCTACACACTTTATGAACCATTCTGTAAGAAAAAGAGTAACCAATGGAGAGAACCGAGTTATTTATCACGCACATACTCCTTATGTGATTGCTATGACTTATGTGTTGCCATTAGAGGCGGAACCATTTACTAGAATGCTTTGGAAGAGTGCAACGGAATGTTGTGTCGTATTCCCTGGTGGTGTTGGTGTAGTGCCTTGGATGGTTCCAGGTGGTTCTGACATTGCGAAGGCTACTTGTGTACAGATGGAACAGTATGAGGCGGCTGTCTGGGCATTCCATGGATTGTTTGTGTCTGGTCCTGACTTTGATACTGCATTTGGTCTGATGCATACCATTGAAAAAGCTGCACAGATTGCATCGATTGCATTGGCAGCGAATCATGGTGGCAAGCCAAGACAGGTTATTACAGATGATAACCTTCGCCAGATTGGTAAGGAATTTGGCGTTGAATTAAATGAAAAGATTTTGAATTATAAGTCAGAGGATGATTTATATTAAGTAGAATCTAAGTTGGTAAAATTGGTATTATAGGTGTTATAGGTAGGAAAAGAGAACTGAGAGCGTGAAGTCCTAAGAGGATTTCTGCTCTCAGTTCTTTTTTGTTTAAAGGAGTATCTTGGTGAGGCAGCGAATCATGGTGGCAAGCCAAGACAGGTTATTACAGATGATAACCTTCGC
>CAZHEM010000048.1:7529-18275 GCA_964531725.1 uncultured Acetatifactor sp. | reverse complement strand
TGCGAAAACTCCTAAACAGATTTGTTTAATGCGGAAATGATTTTGGCGAGTTTGAATAAAAGCCGAAGGCTTTTATTCGAACGATGCTTATAGATTCGAGTATCGAATCTATAAGAGACCGCTGGAAGTGTGGAACATTCAGAAGATAATGAAGAACACCGAGTGCAAGTTTACTTGTGACGCGGTGTTTTTTGTTTTTTCAGACTATTTGAAGGCATGGCACGCTACTTATTAAGGAGCGCAGCGAGTTAATAAGGCGAGTGGCAGGACTGCGCTCAGTCCCTTGTGGAATCATGTAATATAGAATTTAGATGTTGTTGGAATATAAGTGACAAAATTGCTAAGTCAAAAAATGAAAAGTTGAGAATATTCTTGAACTATGATAAAATATTTTCAAGTTGTTGGGGAATAACTTGAATAGTAAAAGGGGCTTTGGGTAACATAGGGAAAATAATGTGCTACAGAAGCCATGCTTTTGTAGTTTTTTTATTATTGCGTAATATTATTGATGTAAGATTTGGATAAATCTCGCGCCATTGGTGAGAGAAATCACAAGTGACAGTGTGGAAAGTTGGTGCTGGAATGAACGAAAGAGAAAATCAATCTGTAGAATGGAAAGAAGCTTGGCAGGACGAATATTTAAAATGGATTTGTGGATATGCGAATGCGTATGGTGGAACAATGTACATAGGTACTGATGACAATGGTAAGGTTGTAGGAATTGATAATGCAAGGGATTTGTTAGAGAGAATTCCTAATAAAATCACGGATACAATGGGAATCATTGCGGACGTGAACCTTTTGTATGAAGGCGAATTGGAATATTTGCAGATTGTTGTTGATAAATATCCGTCTTTAATCAGTTTCCGTGGAAAATATTATTATCGTTCCGGAAGTACCATGCGCGAAATCACCGGAAAGGAATTGGAGAGAGCATTGTTAAAAACGCAGGGAAGAACATGGGATGGTGTTCCGCTGCCCAAACTGTCTGTAGCTGATTTGAAGCAAGATGCGATACAGCTGTTTAAGGAAAAGGCAGTTAAAAGAGGCAGATTAACCAATGAAGAAGTAAGTGTTGAAGATGCTATTTTGATGGATAACCTGCACCTTATTGATGAAGATGGATATTTGATAAGAGCAGCTATGTTGGCATTTTATAAAGATCCTGAGAAGTGGGTAACCGGTTCCTATATTAAAATCGGTTATTTTGGCAAGTCAGATTCGGATTTGGTGTATCAGGATGAAGTACATGGTCCATTGATTGAGCAGGTAGATAAGACTGTTGATTTGGTTTATACAAAATATATGAAAGCACTTATTGCTTATGAGGGAATCCAGAGAGTGGAACAGTTCATGTTCCATAAGGATGCTTTCCGTGAAATTCTTCTGAACGCAATTGTGCATAAGGATTATAGCAGCTGCAATCCTATTCAGATTAGCGTTTACGAGGATAAGATTTACATTTGGAACGATGGCGAGATGCCGCCTAATTTGGATTCTACGGACAAGCTTTTTATGAAGCATTCATCTAAGCCATATAATCCGAAATTGGCAAATGTTTTCTTTAAAAGCGGTATGATTGAAGCATGGGGAAGAGGATTTGAGAAGATTAAAGAAGCATGTGGATTGTACGATGGTCCTTTGCCGGAGTATGAGATAAATGAGTCGGGAATTATGGTGCTGTGTAAGGCTTGTGATAAGTATTTGGCATTGCTGAGAGATGCTGGTCAGCATCCTGACCATCATCCTAACCAAAATGGTCAGGATATGAACAAGATGATAATTGACTTCTGTAAAGAGCCGAGGTCCGTTCAAGAAATCATGGATTATTTTGGAATTGAAAGTAGGACGAGTATTAGAAGAAAATATATAGCACCAATGTTGGAGCAGGGCATCTTGAAGATGACGTTGCCAGAAAAAGCATCAAGTAAAAATCAAAAGTATTATTCGTAAGTGCATATATCCTAACCACATCTTAGTCAATGTGGTTAGGATGAAATAGAAAAACCTAAATCATAGTAGAAAGGGATTTTGATGTTATATATCCAAAGTTATTTCTATCAGATTAAGAAAGGGACTATACATGACATATGAAGAGTACAGTAATAAGCTAATTAATAGACTATTGCTTCATGGGAAAAAGTTTGTGGATTACTCATGTTTTCAGTACGGAATGGTATCTACAGCTATTAGTGGAGAGAAAAGCGATGCATATATCGATGATTTTCAATATTTTGTCTTTACAAAAAGTATCAAAACGTTGGAGTCTATAAGAGCTTTGCTGAAAATGGGAAATGTTGAAGATGTGTTAATTCTACTAAGGACCACATTTGAGGGATATTTGGCCAGTAGGTATATTGTTAATGAATATGATAAAAAATTATTGGAGGATTTTATATTTATACCGCAACAAATTTCTATGTATAAAGTGATTTATGAAGATGGAGTGGCTAGATATCGCGATACTAAAGAAGTGGTAGAATATATGCAAAGAAATCCTTCAGATTTTAAATTGGGAAAAGACAAGAGTTATTTTTATGATTTTTACGCATTTTTATGTAATTATGCCCATTGTAATTATTCTGTCATTCCGTATTATTTAGATGAAATTGGTATGTTTACGTATAATAAGCGAGATAATTATTATGTGGTTAAGGTTTTAGTTTTATTTGTATATGTTAAGTTGTTTGAAAGTATAGTTACGGTTAAGGGTGAAGATTTCTTCAACCCAAGAGAAGAAAAAGAGTGCTATAAATTGGTTAAAGAATTGATAGAATTTGTCTACATAGAATTGGGAAAGTTATCAACTTACAATTCTGAAACTGCAAATGAAGAATTAAATAAGCATATGAGAAAAATGTTTAAAAATATGAAAAAATCACTTGAAGAAGAAATAGGAAGTATTGATAAAAGTTTTTTGAAGGCTCCTAAGTGATTCGCAGATGAGTATAATTGCATACGGTTACAAAAATCGCTATTGGAATGAATACGAAAATTCATTGGATGCACATTAGTCATATGTTAGCGTTGATTATATAATAGCGAAGAAGATACAGGGGACACAAATGAAGAATATAATACACATTTATGGAGCAGCTGGTTCGGGAACTTCTACATTGGGAAGAAAAATCAGTGAAGAATTAAGTTATAAATTTATGAATACTGATGATTATTTTTGGCTTCCAATCAATCCTCCATATACTATGAAAAGAAGTAAGGAAGAGCGGATTGCTCTGATGAAAAAAGACATTTTAGAAAATGAAAATGTGGTGATTTCGGGTTCGCTGGTAGATTGGGGAGATGAATTAATTCCGCTGTTTACATTAGCAATCAGACTAGTTACAGATACTGACATTAGAATTGAAAGATTAAAGATTAGAGAAAAGCAAAAAATCGGTGACAGAATTATGCCAGGCGGTGATATGTATACGCATCATATAGAGTTCATTGAGTGGGCAAGAAAATATGACACTGGTAGTGTCAACATGAGAAGCAAGGCAAAGCATGATGAGTGGCAGAAACTGTTACAATGCAAGCAGATTGTTTTGAATGGTGCAGATGACTTGCAGGAAAACTTCAAGAAAGTGTACATAGAAATGAATTCTGCTATTGGAAGAACCGTAACCGTAACTGTTGATAGACCCTTGGGAAGTTATCACCCTGAACATAAGGATTTGTATTATCTGATTAATTATGGTTATGTGGAAGATATTATGGCACCGGATGGAGAAGAACAGGATGCTTATATATTAGGTGTGAATGAAGCAGTAGATAAATTCACAGGAACAGTTATTGCAGTTGTACATAGAAATGATGATGTAGAAGAGAAATGGGTTGTTGCACCTGCAGGGATGACTTTTACAAAAGAAAAAATTAAGGAGCAGATTCATTTTCAGGAAAAGTATTTTGATAGTGAGATTGTGATGTAAAAATGTTAATTGGTCTAAAAAGAGGAACTGTTGCAGTGTGTCCACACAGAATGGAATGGGATATAGCTGCGCAAGAGATTATTGGTAAATTAAAGAATATATTAAAGGCTGATGTTGTAGATGTACAGCATATTGGAAGTACTTCTATAAAAAGTATTTGTGCTAAACCCATCATTGATATAGTTGTAGGGGTGGATAGTTTTGACAGAATGATGATTCATAACGAGGAACTAATGGCAAACGGCATTGTGTACCGAAGAGAAGATCATCCGGGACAGCATTTATATGTATGCGGAGATGCCGACAACGATATCCAAACACATTTTATTCATGTAGTAATTTGGGGAGAAAAAGCATGGAACGACTATGTAAATATGCGTGATTACCTGAATGCTCATGAAGAAAAAGCTAAGGAATATTCTGATTTAAAAGAGAGATTGGCGAATACATACCCAGAGAACAGACAGGCATATACGGCGGGAAAAAGTACATTAATAGAAAGTATTTTACGAAGAGCAGAAGAGTGGCGTAAAAATTTAGATGGGTGATAGTGGTATGATTAGAGAAGCAAAGTATAACGATTTAGATGAAATATTGCAGTTATATCTGTATTTACACGAGGAAAGTATTCCAGAAGATACAGAGCATTTACGAAACACATGGGAAAATATTATAAATGACACAAATCACCATCTTATTGTTTGCGAAGTGGATGATAAGGTGGTGGCATCTTGTGTATGTGTAATCATCTCTAATCTTACAAGAAATGTGCGTCCATATGCGTTTGTGGAGAATGTGGTGACGCACGGAGATTATCGAAAAAAAGGATATGCTACAGCATGTTTAAATTATGCACAGCAGATTGCTAAAGATAACAATTGCTATAAGATGATGCTGCTTACTGGTTCCAAGGAAGAAAGCACCTTGAATTTTTATAGAAATGCGGGATATAACAGTTCAGATAAGACAGCGTTTATCCAGTGGATTGATATGTAAATATGGAGAAAGAACTACACAAGACTTCTTCAAAAATGAACTATGATGGTAGAAAGTTTATCCCTAGAATGAATTCAGAAAACGGTGAAGTTAGTGACCAGACAGTATTTTCGTATCATCAGAATGGAAGTCTTTTATGGGCTGAATATAGTGGTGGAGATATATTAAGAGGTTCTTTGATTGGTTGTGTTTTGGACAATGGTGAACTTGACTTTGTGTATCATCATATGAACCGAGATATGCAGGTGAAGACGGGAAAGTGCCATAGTGTGCCGACTGTGAAGAAGAACGGAAAAATAGAACTTTCGGAGCGATGGGAATGGACAAGCGGAGATTATTCTAAGGGAGAATCTTTGCTGATAGAGGTGTAGGCGGCGTTAGTTTTTATTAGGTGATGTCAATATATCACGGATTAAGTTTATGTCAACTTTTGGTTGCGAAATAGCACTTTAAAATTGGTGGTAAATCGGCTAAAGATTATCTACAATAAAATCAATAATTTCAGGAGGTAATCTTTTATGAAGCTATCGGAAAAAATTATAGAATTGCGTAAAGCAAATGGAATGACCCAAGAAGAACTTGCGTCAAAATGTAATGTAAGTAGACAATCCATATCTAAGTGGGAAGCGGATATTGCGTTGCCAGAAACGGAAAAGTTGTTAATCTTGGGAGAACTATTTCATGTTTCTATGGATGTGCTATTAAAAGATGAATTGGCACTAAGCGAAGTGAAAGAAGTACATAGTTGTGGAAATAACGCAATTCAAGGAAAAAAGCAGAATGTATATGAGGGAGTATTGATTAAAGAAAGTGTCACAGATGATGCCATTATTGACTTACTGAATGTACATAAGATTGAATTATGGAATACTGGTGGAAAGCCAAAATATTGGACGGTTCTCTTTTTTACCAGTGACAAAAAAGATTTTCCGGAGCAAATTGCTAAGGTAATGATTTCTGACCCGGATAAGGGTGGAAACTGGTTTGTTGATTTTAAGGCAGGAAACGAGAAATATATTGTATTTAAAGATAAAGTATTGAAATACCAGATTGGCAATCAGACGGAAAAAGATTATGTGTGCAATGAATGCCGAAAAATGGGAATTTCCGATGGGGAAATGAATTGGACAGAATAGAAGAGAGGATAAGATGAATATGTTTAGGCTGGGCATTATAGAAGAAAGTATTGATGATAGAGAAATTCTTGAAAAACTTGAGGAATATTTTATTTCACAGCGTATTGAAAATGTGTCTGAAGATGAATATCCAGTATGGCATATAAACGAGTACCAAGTTGCAGAGAATGAAATCACAGATGTAGTGGATATGTTGAAACAACATATTAAAGAAACATGGTATTGCCATGCTTTTAGCAGTGAAAGATTACTTGTTGTATTAAAAGGTAGATGGTTTGAAATATCCTTAAAAAGAGAAGAAACATGGGATGAAATGATAGAGTATGGAGCTCTTCATGGGAATGTAGAAAGGCGTTATTTGGAAACAATTCCTTTGCACATATAAAATTGTAAAAAGAAGTCTATTTAAACATCTAGAAACAATCAAAAAACAAAATCTATCTGTCGAAATTACTTTCTCAAAAGACTATGTATCATCTAGAATATGAAAAATACAGGAATCTATCTGTCAAAAATCTATCACATACCTTGAAAATATCAAATTTCATTCCCACAACAGTCGATTTTATCATCTAGAAATAATGAAATATATAATTCTATCGGTTGAGTCGTCCATATTTAGCCTAATTTGAGCATATAGAAGCAAGAAAAATGTATAATCTATATGTTAAGTCTAAAATCCTTGAGACAAGAACAAGGTTCATACTAATATTTCATAACGAGGAATTGCATAATCTAATAAAAGAACAACAGCCAAACATATACAAGGAGAATTTTTGAATTACTAGTCAAGTGTTTGTGAACTGTTGAACTTACTTGATAATTCGTGTAAAATTTTATAGTAGATATATGTAATTTTCATACAAATGTGAAAAAGGTATGCAAGTTAAATAATACAAAGAAAGGTGACGCCTATGGAAAATCTGATTATTTCATTGAACGTTGTTTTACCGTTATTTTTATCCATGGCATTAGGATATGTATTAAGAAGACTTGGAATGTATGATGGAGCTACGTTGAAGACCATAAACAAACTAGTTTTCAAGGTATTCTTGCCAGTATATTTGTTTTATAGTATTTACTCTGCAGATTTGTCAGCCGCATTTGAACCAAAAGCAATGCTCTTTGCGGTAGTAGCGATACTGATTTGGTTCCTGTTATTGATGGTTGTTGTTCCTTTGTTTGAGAAGGAGAATGCCAAGCGAGGAGTTATGGTGCAGGCTATGTTTCGAAGTAATTTCGTATTATTTGGTCTGCCGGTTGTAATTTCCCTATGTGGAGAAGACAAGATTGGCACCACCTCTCTTTTGATGGGGGTAGTTGTTCCAATTTTCAATGTACTAGCCGTTATTACGCTGGAGGTATTTCGAGGGGGAAAGCCTAGTATCAAAAAAATGCTGATTGGCATTGCCACCAATCCGTTGATTATTGCTTCAGCGTTAGGTGTTGTCTTTTATCTATTGAAAATTGAGTTACCATATCCAGTGGAAAAAACAGTAGTGGATTTTGGAAAGATTGCAACGCCATTGGCGCTTATGGCACTAGGTGGAGAATTCAGGTTTAGTAAGGTTAAGGGAGACATCAAACAGTTAATCGTATCTGTTGCAGGAAAACTGATAATAAGTCCTTTATTCATGGTAATAGCAGCCATTTTGTTGGGATTCCGTAATGAAGTATTGGTACCAATTTTGTTAATGGCAGGTGCACCTACTGCGGTATCGTCCTATACCATGGCTCAGCAAATGGGAGGAGATGGTGAGCTTGCAGGAGAAATTGTTGTATTTACTACAGGACTGTCCATTATTACTATCTTTATTTGGGTGTTCGTCCTAAAACAATTTAGTTTTATATAAAACTTGGAAAGTAGGGGGTTAAGCAAATGAAAGGAAACAGATATCAATTCAACATGAGTTCTGAAAAGGATCCTATAACCGGGGTAGAAGTTGTTAGAATCACAGATAATAAGGCGTTGTATGACAGACCATATTTTACAACTCCTCAGTTTAGTGCGGATGGCAAATACACCATATTTGTGTCAGATTTTACCCACACATCTGTGATATCCAATCCAGATGCACCAGCTATTGGAAAGATTGGCTTTGGAGAATTGTTTTTGCTTGATATTGAAAAAGGGGAAGCTCTTCAGGTTACTCAGGGAGAAGCCATTAAAATGGGACATGGTGCTCATGCAATGCTCTCCAAGGATGGTAAAAAAGCATATTATTATAGCAATGAGTATTTGAAATGTGTGGATTTATCAACCTTGGAATCAGAAGAATTGATGAAAATTCCTTTTCTATATAATTTTCATAGTTTAACAGCTACAGATGACGGAAGATACATTGGCTTTACAGTGGTTGAGGAAGTTCCGTTGATAACAAGTCAGTTTACAGACTCGTTCTCTGGCTCGGCACCGGGATCTAGGGAGCGATTTTTTAAGCAACCAAGCAGTTTGGTTATTCGATACGATATGGAGAAGCGAAAAGGTGATGTTGTAACTGGTGGTCACGACAGAATTACCCATACCAGTTTTAAGCCGGATGATGGTGATTATATGGTATTTTGTCATGATGGCCCATGGGATTTGGTGCAACGCATGTGGACAGTAAAAGTGTCTACAACCCAGGTGTCACCACTTGTTTTACAGCAAAAGCATTTGGAACGTGTAGGGCATGAATTTACAACAGCCAAAGGCAGAATTGGTGCCCAGTATTCGTATCGATACAAGCCGGATATGGAATATTTTATGAATGCGGATATTCTTGTGGATTTTGATGGCAAGAATGAGGAACGTTTCTATTATCCGTATTTGAGACCTGAACACATAAATGTTAACTTTGATGAAACCTATGCGGTTGGCGATAGAGCTATGCTTTCGACAGATATGAAGGACAGCAATAAGTATATTGCTTTGATTGAATATGACAGAAATTATCACAAAGCAAATACGAATCTTTTGTGCTACCATGGAACTTCTGGGCGCAAGCATGCCCATTCACATCCGGTATTTACTCCAGACGGAAAGCACATCATGTTTTCATCCGATAAGGAAGGTAGCCTCAATATTTACATGGTTGAGGCAGATATGAGTAAAACAGTAAGAAGCATTTAAGGATGGGAGAGCGGAAAATGAAAATTGGATTTATAGGTCTTGGTAAAATGGGACTTCCTATGGCAAAAAATCTTTGCAAAGCTGGTTTTGAAGTATATGTACATTCCGGAAACAGTGATAGCCAAGCTCAGATGCTGCAGGAAGGAGCATTTGCAATAGAAAATTATAAGGAAATGGCAAAGCAATGTGATATGGTAATTACCATTGTTCCGGCAGATAAGGAGATTAAGGAGCTTTATCTTTCTGAGGATGGTCTCATTGCGAATGCGAAAGAAGGTCTTACGTTTATTGATATGACATCTGCCAAGGGAACTACAAAGGAGCTTGTAAATGAAGCGGCTAAAGCTACTGACAAGAATCTTAAATTCGTGGATGCACCAGTGAGTGGTGGAGTGGCAGGTGCCGTAATGGTACTCTTACAATTATGACTGGATGCGAAGAGAGTACTTTTGATTCGGTGCGACCGGTGCTGGAAGCAATGGGAAAAAATATTATCTATACAGGTGCAGTGGGAACTGCTTCAAATGTAAAGTTATTAAATCAAATGCTTAATGCAGGAAATACCGCTGTGGCGGCAGAAGTTTTGTGCATGTCCAGAAAGCTTGGCGTTGATGATGAGGTATTGAAAAATGTGGTTAGTCAGAGTAGTGGGCAAAGCTTTGTATTTGATAGGAACGTTACCAAATTTATGATGAGTGGAGATCATACTCCTGGATTTCGCCTAAATCTCATGAAAAAAGACGTGGGATTATTTGTGGATGCCGCCAATGAATTGGAAGGATTTACTCCGGTAACAAATTTGGTGTATGAATTGTTCCGTGCTTGCGCCAATAATGGTTTGGGGGATTTGAACTACACTAGTATTCACAAATGGATCGAGGAAAATCAGGGCAGATGAAAGAAGTAAAATCCAAGTATGACACGATTCGTATCACGTATGTGACGTTGGGATTCTTTCGATTTTCTATGTCTTTTGCTACTTTTGAAGAAGCCTAAGGGCAATTGAAAAACGAAAGGACATAGAAGGATGAAAAGAAAAGAGAAAAAAGTACTATTACTAGGAATGATGTTTGTTGCTACATTTGCTATTTGGACACTATTAATACAGATAGTTGATGTACAGCCGGTGGGACAACAGGGAACGGATATCGGATTTGCCACATTTAATACAAGGTTTCATAGGTGGACAGGTGTACATATGACAATCTATCACATTACTGATTGGATGGGACTGGTTCCGATATTTATTTGTATGCTATTCGGTGGGATTGGTTTTGCTCAGTTGGTAAAAAGAAAAAGCTTATTCAAAGTGGATGTAGATATCATACTTTTGGGAGTATATTATGTGCTTGTAATATTTGGTTATCTTATTTTTGAGATGATTCCGATTAACTATAGGCCTATACTTATTGAAGGCTTTATGGAAGCTTCGTATCCGTCATCCACAACACTCCTGGTGTTAAGTGTTATGCCAACACTTGTTTTTCAAGCAAATCGTAGAGTAAAAAATGCGATGGCTCAAAAAGTGATTTGTATTTTGGCAAGCACTTTCTCTATCTTTATGGTAGTAGGA
>CAZHEM010000048.1:0-7519 GCA_964531725.1 uncultured Acetatifactor sp. | reverse complement strand
CTGTTATTCTTAGTGTTGGCTTATTTTCTATTTATAAAGGTATTGTTTTATTGTGGGATAAAGGCCAAAGCGAAAGGGAGATTTGAGCGTGGAATTTCATGAAAAACTACAGGAACTAAGAAAACAGAGAGGGCTTACCCAAGAAGAATTGGCAGAAGCTTTGTATGTATCTAGAACTGCTATCTCAAAATGGGAATCGGGACGAGGGTATCCAAGTATTGATTCCCTAAAAGAAATATCCAAGTACTTTTCCGTAACAATAGATGAGTTGTTATCGGGAGAAAAGTTGCTTTCTATTGCAGAAAAAGAAAATGAATCTAATATTCGCAGTCTGTGTGATTTCGCGTTGGGAATGGTAGACTTGTTTTCCTTTTTGCTGATTGCATTACCGCTATACCCAAATGCAGTTGACGGTTACATTTATTCGGTTAATTTGTTTGCATACGAACAGACAACGCAGTTTAATCGCGTAATATATTGGAGCATGTATATTTTGCTTTTGGTGGTAGGGATGATAAAAATGCTACTAACAAAATGCAAAATTCAAAAGGGAAGTAAAATTGTGACAGATGTTTCCATAGGACTTAATATTTTAATGGTATTATTTCTGGCATTAACGAGGGAGGCATATGCTATAACCGTAGCATTTTTATTGTTAGTGGTAAAAGGCATGTTGCTTTTCACCTATACGAAGAAAAATAGTGCAATGTGATGACACGAATGACGTGGAAGTATTATGAAAGGATGCGAAAATGAATAATATAACAATACGTTTAGAAACAGAAAAAGATTACAGAGCAGTAGAAGAGCTTACTCGTGATGCCTTCTGGAATGTTTATAAGCCGGGAGCTGACGAGCATTATTATGTTCATCAGATGCGAACCCATTCGGATTTTATTCCATCGCTTGCCTTTGTGGCGGAAAAAGACGGCAAAATTATTGGCAATATTATGTATACAAAAGCATGGCTTGAAGATGAAAAAGGCGACAGAAAAGAAATCCTTTCTTTTGGTCCCCTTTGCGTGGCACCTGAATATCAGAGACAGAAGCTTGGTAAGATGCTGATTGAGCATTCCTTTGATGTGGCACGTAAAATGGGTTACGATGTGAACATTAACTTCGGTAATCCTGGGAACTATGTAAGCCGTGGATTTGTAAGTTGCAAAAAGAAAAATGTTAGCTTCATTGTTGACGGAAATTTTCCGACGGCTCTTCTTGTTTGTGAGCTTGTACCCGGCGCCCTTGATGGAAGAAAATGGATGTACATTCCAAGTACCGCTGCTGATTGTTGTGAGGATATTGCTGCGGTAGAGGCATTCGATGCGACATTCCCACTCAAGGAAAAGAGATGGATGCCGAGCCAAGAGGAATTTTATATTTATAGTCATTCTTCGGTTGTAAGATGACAGATATAATCTGTTTTACCCTTCACCTCTCCATATTGACCACTTACTCACCTATCATTACCACATGCTTCTGACCTATAGAAAAGTAAAAAATAGTGATATATACTCAAAAACGATTCAAGAACAAAACAAATTTGCGAGAAAGGAAGTTACTGGAAGAACAGTAACGAGGGACGAGGATAAGATGTGGAATCGTAATTTTTTGATGGTTGTGTTGGGACAGATTATATCACTATTTGGAAATGCTATTTTAAGATTTGCGTTACCGTTGTATTTGCTGAATGAAACAGGTTCGGCGACGTTGTTTGGAGTGGTAAGTGCATGTGCATTTATACCGATGATTGTATTGTGTCCGATTGGAGGTATTTTTGCTGATCGTGTAAATAAACGCAATATTATGGTGGTGCTGGATTTTGCGACGGCAATCCTTATTTTAGGCGTTATTCTATTGTTTGGTAGGATGAACTTGGTGACATTGCTACTAGGGACGCTATTTCTTTTGTATGGTATTCAAGGGGCATATCAACCGGCGGTGCAGGCTAGTATTCCGGCATTATTATCGGAAGAACATATTATGCAAGGCAATGCTGTTATTAATTTGGTGAGCTCATTTGCTGGTTTGATTGGTCCTGTTATCGGCGGTGCGTTATTTGGATTTTATGGAATCATGCCTATTTTGTATGTAAGTGGTGTGTGTTTCTTGCTATCCGCCATTATGGAGATATTTATACATATTCCCTATGAGAAAAAAATAGCGCAAGGCAATATTTTTGCAATTGGTTTAGGAGATTTAAGGGAAAGCTTTCATTATATGACGAAGGAACAGCCTTTGATTATTAAATTTTCCATTGCCAGTGGCGCAATTAACATGATTTTATGTGCTCTTGTTATTATTGGACTTCCAGTCCTTGTAACACAGATGCTGGATTTTGATAGAGAGACAGCCAATCAATTGTATGGATATGCAGAAGGTGTGATGGCTCTTGGTTCTATTTGTGGTGGAATGGGTGCAGGTGTGTTGACTGGTAAGATGAAAGCAAGAAATGGTTATCTGCTGTTATTTTACGATGCATTGACCCTGATTCCTATTGGATTGGCAATGTTGCTACCAATTCCACCGATGGTTGCATATATTGTGATTTTACTGAGTTGCTTTGTTATGCTACTATTAGCAACGCTATTCTCTATTCAGTTGATGTCTTATTTGCAAATCATTGTTCCATTGAACCTGGTGGGAAAAGTGATTTCCTGTGTGTCATGTATTAGTATGTGTGCATCTCCAATTGGTCAAGCAATTTATGGAGCTTTGCTTGAAGGAATGAGAGAGTGCATTTATGTTGTATTCTTTGCGGCAGCAGTATTGACGGTGATATTGGCATTGGGATTGAAAAAGGCATATGCGGAGTTGGAAGCTTTACAAGGTAGCGTTAAAGTGATGCCGCATGGAATTTAAACATTTATAAACTGTTGGAAGGAATAAGGCTAGTTGGATAAAAAGACCCTGGTAGGAGAAACAGTTTCCAAATATTAGAATGATAGCTAATTGTTGGAATAGTGTTTCTTCTGCCAGGGTTTTTACATATAATATGATATTCTAGATTAGTTTTTTTTCAATTCCTGCTTTCTGCAATACATCTCTGCATCCGCTCTCTTCATGGTATCATGAAGGTCTTTGTCTTTACTATCATCGAAAGCTGCATATCCAGAGGCGATTGCCATCTGTAATGTATCATCGTGAGTATTTTTGTCGCGAATCTGTGCCTCCATGGTATCACGCAGTACAAGAAACTGCTCCAAAGTCAGATTTCTTGCAATAACACAGAATTCATCACCACCAATACGATATACCGAGCCAAAGGGTGAAAAAACGTTATGGATGATTTGGCTTGCGGTAACAATATAGTAATCTCCGATGTCGTGGCCTTTGGTGTCGTTGAATAATTTCAAATTATTCAAATCCAAGAGAACGATACTACGGTTAATCCAAAGTCTCTTATTTCCTCTGGAAATGTCACGCTCAAAACTTGCACGGTTGTTCAACTTGGTAATAGCATCCAAAGAAGCCTCTTCGCGAATGATGGCAGCCTTTTGCCCCATTTTTAATAAATAGACAAAATCCATGAACAGAGCCAAAGACATGATTATTACATAGAAAAAGTCGCCAACTCGACTAAAACATGCTACGTCTGGTGAGTTGGTAGTATAGTAACGAATCATATCAATGATGGAAGAAAATACTACAATCAAAGCACAGAGTAACTGTGCAATATAGCTATAGCGTCTTGTGGCAGTTACCCAAGAGGAATTTCTGCGATAGTTGCGAAGAGTTAGTGTTATGTTAATGCAGGTATACACTCCAGCCACTAGCATGATAGCATGGGTAATAAATACTGTATTGGCAAAATCGGCAATTCCTAAATACTGCAACAGGAATGTAACGAAAAATTCGCCAAAAGAACAAACCGTTAAAACATGCAATACTTTATTCTTACCATCGTGAAATGTTTGGTTTAAAAATTGCAAATAAACCACAACAGCTAGCTTAAGACTCATGTACGATATTTGGCTGACAATTAGAAGTCTAGGTATAAAGAAAGAGTAGGTATTACTTTCAATATAGCTCCAAAGTCCTCTAAATATTGCAAAGAATGCAAGCCATTTCAGAGCATCGCCTACATAAGTGCTATTACGTTTGAATAGATGGAAAAGTCCCAGCAAGCATCCCACAAATAACGTGGCAATGCTTAGATAAATGCGAGGATTCTCTTGGGATATATAATTCAGCGTAATACCTGACTGCGTGCCAAAATAAATGGTTGGGATAGTAACGCGTCCTTTGGAATAACATTGATGAATATGTATGGATAGGCGTTTGCCATTATCAGAAGCATTCACCGGAAGGAAATTCCACTTGTTACCGGGAGTCTGACTTTTCATGTAAGAAGGTGGCATAAAAGAATACACCTTCTCACCATCTAACAAAATATCTACCTGCTGTTCAAAAGAAAAGAAACCAATGCAATCGCCATCAGAGATGTTTATCAGCTCCTTGTTTATCCAAATGTCCTGCCCGCCGCCTTCGGGATAATAAAAGGTAGGAAGAGTATAGTAATAAGCATAATCCGTGGCAGAATCCACCTTCCAGCCACCCTCGTAGACAGCGCAATCACGTAATTGTTTCCAATGATTGCTACTAGCTAAAGGCATGAAGAAGACAGTCACTATGACAAATAGGAAAAAGAATAATATCTGAATGTAAATCGCCTTATTTTTTCTCATATGTGTATCCCCAGTACAAACGACAGTTACAAGTATATACAATTATAACATATTTTTTTGGAAAATGTTTGCCAATATTGTCAAAAAACACAAAAATCAGAAAAATAAGAAGGCAGTTTCATCTTGCAAAGGTTGTGCAATATAAGTTTTGTTGACATAGAGGGAAACGAGTGTTACTATGAGGTAGTAGCTGACTTGTACGTTAAGTCAAGGCTAAAATAAGGAAAAAGGAGGTAATCAATTATGACAGAATTAAAGAGAATTGATATGAATAACTACATAACGATAATGATTGCCTCGGAGAATTGCAGATAATAGATGTGCATTAGTCGTGGTGTCATTTTGGTACCACGATCTTTTATGGTGATTTGTAGGGATAAGTGATTTTTGAGTAATTGCTTATCGAGATTGAAATGTTGTTAAGCCAAGGAATCGTGTCCTTGGCTATTTTTGTACCCTTTTTTGGGAATAGCCTTGTCCTATGGCACCAATGCAGGAGAAGAGTTTTCAAGCGGCTTTCTATGATTTGTATTCTCTGAGGAGAGAAAGGATGATAAGAAATGTATCAAATAGCAGAAATTAAGAAAATGAATATGGAAGATGCTTTTATACTTTGCCGTCAAGAGTATGTGGAAGAGTGTAAAAACAACGAAAACATACCACCATTGGATGCTGAATTGGAAGAGCGAATGCGTGAAGGCATTGCCCAAGCTAGCAATGCACCCTATGGAAAGGCATTGTATCAAGGCGACACATTGATGGGCTTTATTGCTTTTTATGGACCATGGAATGGATTTCATGGAAGCGCAAAGGGCGTGTTTTCACCGTTGGCGGCCAGTGCTTTTGGTGGAAAAGACAGAGGAAAGGTGGCGACAATTCTGCTAGCTGAGGTTGCGGAAGAACTAGTGAAAGAACAGATTTTTACTATAGCAATCAGTCGCTACGCCAATGATGAAGTGGTAAACAAAGCACTGTGTCTGAATAGTTTCGGAATTCGATGCTCGGATGCAATGGTAGATTTGAAGAAATATGGATGTGCTAATGAGATAGTGAGGGTGTTGCAGGATGACGATACTGATAAGACCCTGGACTTATCGAGAAAGGTACGCATTGATATGCAGGTGAGGAATGTCATTGAAGAACTAAGAGGAAAAGATAAGTGGGAGATTCGGGAATTGTATGAACACTTGGCTAACCATCTAGCCCAGAGCCCATGCCTTTTTCCTACTAGAAAGGGGCAAGCAGAGAAATGGTTGTCCAATGACCAGATAAGAGTCCTCGCAGCAAGGAAAGATGGCATAATCATTGGCTATATGGCGTTGGATGATGAAGCAGAGACCTTTGTAACTGAAAAAGCAGAAGTAAGCAATATTTGTGGCGCATATGTTAGGGAAAAATATCGTGCTACGGGTGTGGCAAAGCAGCTTCTTGACGCAATGGTAGAAATGTGCATTAAGGAGGGCAGAAACTACCTGAGTGTGGATTATGAGACCGTCAACCCTACTGCACTTGGATTTTGGACCAAACATTTTAGCCCCTATACTTATTCATTTATTAGACGAATTGATGAAAGGATATACCAATATGAATCAGAATGAATTATTACTAAACGGACGTATCGTAAGCATACAGAGAGATATTTTTTATGTAAAAAATAAAGAGATGGAATATGCGGCACATTTAGCTGGAAAAGTACGTGAGACAGGAGACATTCCTGTGGTAGGAGATTGGGTGCAGTTTACCGTGGATGCCTACGGAAGTGCCCGTATACAAGAGATTGAGCCTAGAAAAAGCTATTTTGTAAGACCTGATAGAAGTGGTCATGGAGACGGCTATGTGAAGACTATGAAGGAACAGCCAGTTATCGCCAACTATGATTATGTGTTCATCATTACTTCTCTGAACCATAATTTCAATTTGAATCGAATAGCCAGATATGCGGCTATTACAACTGCTGGGGGAGGCATTCCTGTGGCAATTCTCACCAAAGCAGACCTGGTGGATGATGTGGCGGAGTACATAGAAAAGGTGCGGACCATCAATCAGACCATGGATGTCATCGCAGTCAGTTCCTATACGGGAGAAGGTTTGGACCAGATTCGCCAATACTTCCTGCCTGGAAACACCATTGCATTGCTTGGTTCCTCCGGTGCAGGTAAATCTACTCTGGTCAACACTCTTGCTGGAGCAGAAATCATGCATGTCAGCGAGATTCGAGGAAGCGATTCAAAAGGCCGCCACACCACCACCCATCGTCAGATGATAGAGTTGGACGGTGTATACCTAATCGACACTCCTGGCATGCGCGAACTGGGTATGTGCGATGTAGAGGAGGCAGTAGATAGCACCTTCGAGGATATTGCAGAGCTGGTGAGTAGTTGTAGATTCTCAGATTGTGGACATAAGAGTGAACCAGGCTGTGCGGTGAAGACGGCATTGGAGAGCGGAGAACTGTCGGAAGAAAGGTGGAGAATGTATTGCAATCTGCAAAAGGAGAGCGCTTGGGCGAAGGGGCTGAAGCATGAGAAAATGGTGGGGATTGCGAAGCTGAGGAAGGAGTTCAAGAGGAGATAGGGGCGAATACAAATAAAAAAGATAAATTGCCTTTATTGTCGAAATGTGTTAATATTTTACTATGCTATCTGGGAAATAGCATTCGTGTAAATGGGCAATTGGGGATATAGGATTATTATATATTTTTATGGTATTAGTGCCACCAAAAGCTTATTTGCTTTTGGTGGTTTTTTATGATGGAAAATCAATAAGATATAACATTTATTTATACATGATATGAGTAATCAAATATTTTAAATTAAGACAAAGGAAGAAACTGC
>CAZHEM010000047.1:0-18535 GCA_964531725.1 uncultured Acetatifactor sp. | reverse complement strand
ATGTGGGGTGTGACCTATACTATGATGGATATTCCATATTGGTCTATGATTCCTGCATTCACTGAGAGTGGTAAAGAACGTGAAAGCTTATCTACTTTGGCACGTTCTTGCGCAGGTGTAGGCTCTGCGTTGGCAACAGTACTTACGGTACAATGTGTATTTTGGTTTGGTGGTGGCAACGAAAGAGAAGGTTTTAAATGGGTTGCTCTAATCTACGGAGTACTTTTCTTCCTCTTTATTTTGGTTACCTGTATTGCTATCAAGGAAAAATCTACCGTAGAAGTAGAAGCACCAAGTGTAAAGCAGATGTTTCAGGCTTTGTTACAGAATGATCAGGCCATGGCGGTAGTAATTACCATTGTATTGTTGAATACGGCTATTTATACCACTTCTAACTTGGTAATCTATTTCTTTAAATACGATTTTGGTGGGGATGCATGGAGAGATGCTTATACCAAGTTTAATATTTTTGGTGGAGCAATGCAGATTCTTGCTATGATGTTATTATTCCCTCTATTGCGTAAGTTTTTCAGTGCAATTAAGGTATTCTATATTGGAACAGGTATGGCAATTTTGGGATTTGTAGTATTGTTGACCATGGCGTTTTTGGATATGAGCAATATTTATTTATTGTTTATTCCAGGGTTCTTTATTTTTAGTGCCAATGGAATTTTATCGGTATTAACCACTATATTCCTTGCTAATACAGTAGATTATGGTGTGGTAAAAAATAATCGTAGAGATGAGAGTGTTATTTTCTCAATGCAGACTTTTGTGGTAAAATTAGCCTCAGGAGTAGCTGTAATGATTGCTTCTATTTGTTTGAATGTATGTAATTTAAGCAATGATACCTCAGAGGCAACAGATGCTATGAACCAGGCAGCAGATGGTTCGGTATTGGGACTTCGTTTAACCATGACTGTATTGCCAATGATTCTATTAGTTATTGGAATTATCTATTTCTACAAAAACTATATTCTCACAGATGAGAAAATGAAGGAACTAACGCAGAAGTAATATTGGGAAAGGAAGAAACTTATGATTCAGAAGTTGGATAATGTGTTTGCACTATCAACCATTCATACGTCCTATGTATTTCGTATGAAGGATATCGGTTGTCTGGAGCATTTGCACTATGGAAGAAGAATTACACTGACAGCAAGTAGTGAAGTGGAATGTCTTGTGGAAAAATGTGCCTTTGCACCCGGAAATACCAGTACCTATGATGGGGAACATAATAACTTATCTCTGGAAAATATATGTCTTGAGATGTCTGCCTATGGAAAAGGAGACATTAGGGAGCCTTTTATTGAAGTAGTACATGAAGATGGTAGTATCACCAGCGATTTCAAGTTCCAATCTGCGGAAATTACCACTGGTAAGGAGGTCTTTGACACTTTACCAGGTTCCTATGATGAGAAGAACCAGGTAGAGCATTTGTGCATTATTCTGGCAGATACACAGTATGATTTGGAATTACAGCTTCATTATTATGTGTATGAGGATTGTGATGTGATTACCAGAACTGCTAAATTGGTGAATCGAAGTAATGCTACCATAAAGCTTATGCGCCTAATGAGTATGCAGGTGGATTGGCCTACTTCTGGTTACCTGTTTACTACCTTTAACGGTTCTTGGGGAAGAGAGATGAAGCGTAATGATACGAAAATTGTGGCCGGGAAACATGTGAATGCTTCCTATGCAGGTACTTCATCCAATCGTGCTAATCCGTTTGTTATGGTGTCTAATGAAAAGACTACAGAGGACGAAGGGGAATGCTATGGTTTTAACTTAATATACAGTGGTAACCATTATGAGGCAATAGAAGTGAATGGACATGGTAAGACTAGGTTAGTCAGTGGAATCAATCCTCAGAGTTTTTGCTATGTAATTGCCCCTTCGGAAAGCTTTGAAGCTCCAGAAGCAGTAATGACTTTTTCTAGAAAGGGCTTTAATGGAATGAGCCAGCATATGCATGCCTTTGTGCGTGAACATATTGTGCGTGGAGAATGGAAGAAAAAAGTACGTCCAGTACTATTGAATAGCTGGGAAGCTTCTTATTTTGATATTAACGAGCGTAAACTTTTGCAATTGGCGAAGGCAGGTAAGGATTTGGGAGTGGAGCTATTCGTTATGGACGATGGTTGGTTTGGAACTCGTAATGACGATACCCAATCGCTAGGTGATTGGGATTATAATCCCAAAAAACTTCCTAATGGAGTAACTGGTCTTGCTAAGAAGGTAAAAGAATTAGGTCTAGACTTTGGTATCTGGGTAGAGCCTGAGATGGTAAATGTAAATAGTAATCTGTACCGCAGTCATCCAGAATGGGTGCTAGAGATTCCCGGTAAACCACATTCTGAAGGACGTAACCAGCGTATTTTAGACTTGACCAATACACAGGTGCAAGAATATATCATTGAAGAGATGAGCAAATTATTCTCTTCGGCAGAGATTTCTTATGTAAAATGGGATATGAATCGTATCTTCTCGGACCGTTTTTCGCAAAACTTACCAGCAGAAAATCAGGGAGAAGTCTTCCATCGTTATCAATTGGGTCTGTATCGTTGTATGGAAGAACTGACGAAACGATTTCCACACATTTTGTTTGAAGGCTGTTCGGCAGGTGGCAATCGATTCGATCTTGGTATTTTGTGTTATTTTCCACAGATATGGGCAAGTGATAACACGGATGCTTTGTGCCGTAGTGAGATGCAACACAACTATAGTTATGGTTACCCAATGTCTACAGTGAGCGCCCATGTATCGGCATGTCCAAATCATCAGACCTTGCGCAATACACCACTAGAGAGTCGTTTCCATGTGGCTGCATTTGGTGTATTAGGCTATGAGTGTAACTTCTGCGATATGAAGAAGGAAGATTTGGCTGCTATTAAAGCCCAGATTGAACTCTATAAGGAATGGCGAGAACTGTTACAATATGGTACCTTCTACCGTGGTAGAGGAATTGCCAATGGTTCTGGTAATATGGGAAGCTGTCTACAAAATGAAGCGTCCAATGTATGTGAATGGACTTGCGTATCTCGTGACCAGAAACAGGCAGTGGGAATGCTGATGCAGCGTTTGGTGGTGCCAAATACATTATTTGAATATTATAGACCTAAGGGGTTGTTAGAAGGCTTGCACTATCATTTCTACAATCGTGCCCTGAAATATGATATTCGTAATTTTGGAGACTTAGTAAATACGGTATCTCCTGTTCATATTAAGCAAGACTCTCTTACCCATAATATTATTGCGAAATTCGTGAAAATGGATGGAGAGACAGAGGATATTTATGCTTACGGTGATACATTAATGTATTCTGGGGTGAAATTAAAACAGGCATTTGCATCCAATGGGTATAATGAGGAAGTGAGATATTTCCAAGATTTTGGTTCAAGATTGTATTTTATGGAATCCAAGTAATTTCGGATAAAATGAGGGTGGTAATCATGGAACTAAAGATAACAACTTTAATTGAAAATGAAGAAGATAATCAAGGAAACTTGACTTGTGAACACGGTTTGTCTCTATACATAGAATTCCAAGGGAAAAGAATTCTTTTTGATACGGGACAGACTGTGGCCTTCTTGGATAATGCCAATAAAATGGGGATTGATGTAACCGCAGTAGATTATTGTATCGTAAGCCATGGACATTATGACCATAGTGGCGGTATGGAGCGTCTAGGAGAAGGACTTTCCAATCCACTCCCCTTGTATGTGGGCAAGGACTTTTTTGTAAATAAGTATAAAAAGCTTGATACAGGAATGTATAAATACAATGGGAATCCATTTACCAAAAAGCAATTACTGCAATATCCTTTTGAGCTTACAGAAGTAGAAGCTGACGTAACCTATTTAGAGGATAATGTAATCCTATTTCGCAATTTTGCATCCCAGACAACCTATGAATTACCCAATCAGCGATTTGTAAGGGGAGAAGAGTATGTTTGTGATTCCTTTGTAGATGAGGTGGCATTAGGATTACTTACTAGTAAGGGACTGGTGGTAGTGGTAGGATGTTCTCATGTAGGTGTTGTGAATATTCTTAAGACGATTCAAGAAAGAATCAATGTGCCAATCTATGGTGTGTTAGGTGGAACACATCTGGTGGAAGCAGATGTGGTGCGTTTGAGAGAGACTGCATCTGCCTTGCGGGAAATGGGAATTCAGCAGATTGCTGTATCTCATTGTACTGGTGAGGATGGTAAGGCATATATGAAAGCACAGTTTGGCGAAGCATTTATTCGCAATAATACAGGGAATGTATATACGGTGTAGAGATGTGAGAATGGCTTTGGAGCATGTGATTATGGCTGTGGATTCTGGAAATATAGAGATTTGGGAATCTCAATGAATTCCACTTCATCTAGGCTGGCGAAGCTTTCAATCAAATCTTCACGGATAGTAACAATTGCATAGCCTAGGATTAATGGTTCAATCTGGATAAGCTCTGATTGTAGTGATTCCAGAGAACCATGGTATTTGACAATCAGCTCCCAAGTTCTTGTGGAAGGCGTGAAGCCTACTGAGAGAACTTGGGAGTTTTCTCGTTCTCGGGTAGAGGCTTGTAAGGAAAGATTTAGCAAATTTTCTAATTTTTCATTAGGCATAAGGTGCAATTCCTTTTCATTTATTGTAATATAGGGAGTATATGATGAAATAATGAAAGTGTGAATACGATGAAAAAGCTGTTATGTTGGTATTTAAAGCCCTATTATGGACGAATGGGCATAGGATTTGTGATTAAGTTCATAGGAACGATTATGGATTTGTGCCTGCCATGGATATTGGCACATATGATAGATGTGATCATTCCCAGAAGAGATGAGAGGCAAATATTTTTCTGGGGATTTATTATGTTGCTTTGTTCTGTGATGGCATTGACTTTTAATGTTATTGCTAATCGTATGGCATCCAAGGTAGCAAGGGATACCACGGAGACAGTACGCCATGATTTGTTCAGTAGAATTATGTGGTTATCCAATGCTCAGACAGATGGTTTTACCAAACCATCCTTAATATCCAGATTAACCACAGATACATATAATGTGCATCAGATGTTGGGACGAGTACAGAGGTTAGGTGTGCGTGCACCTATTTTAGTGGTGGGTGGTATTCTTGTTACATTGACCTTGGACCCTGTGTTGACCTTGGTGCTAGTATCGGTAATGCCGATTATTACAGGAATTACAGTGTATGTATCCAAGAAGAGTATTCCAATGTATGCTGGATTGCAACAGGCAGTGGATTGGTTTGTGCGTCTCATTCGTGAGGATGTGGCAGGAATTCGCGTAATTAAAGCCCTTTCCAGAACTGATTATGAGAAGAAAAAATATGATGCCATTAACCAAGAGGTGGTGCAACGAGAGAAGAAAGTAGGTATTACCATGGCGGTGGTAAATCCGAGTATGAATCTTTTTCTGAATCTAGGTTTGGTTATGGTGGTAATCGTAGGTGCTTATCGTGTCAATGGTGGTTTGTCAGAGGTAGGAAAAGTATTGGCATTTCTGACTTATTTCACCATTATACTAAATGCTATGATGAATATTTCCAAAATGTTTGTTGTAATATCCAAAGCAGTAGCGTCGGCCAATCGTATTATGGAAGTAGTAGATTCGCCAGAAGATATGTTGATTGCTGTTTGTGAAAAGATAGAAGGAGAAGAGGCTTATATACGTTTTGATAAGGTGTCTTTTTCTTATAACAAAAAAGAGGAAAATATCAGTGACATTAGTTTTGCCTTGAATAAAGGGGAGACTTTAGGCATTATCGGAGCTACGGGTGCGGGAAAAAGTACCATAGCCCAATTACTATTGCGTTATTATGATGTAGACCAAGGGAGTATTACCATTGGAGGGCAAGATATACGAAGCATTCCAACTGGAGAATTGCGTGGTAAATTCGGTGTGGTATTCCAAAATGATGTATTGTTTGAGGATACCATTATGGGAAATGTTGACTTAGGGCGAGAACTTTCAGACGAATCCTTACGAGATGCCATTGTGCATGCCAAAGCTAAGGAATTTGTGGAAGAAAAAGGCAGAGGCTATGAGAATCATGTGAATATCCGTGGGGCGAATTTAAGTGGAGGACAGAAGCAACGTATTCTAATTGCTAGAGCATTGGCAGCTCATCCAGAGATTTTGATTTTGGATGATTCCTCAAGTGCATTGGATTATAAGACAGATGCAATGCTTCGCAAGGAATTAGGAGAGCATTTTGCAGATACTACCACCATTATTATTGCACAACGTGTTAGTTCGGTTATGCATGCAGATTACATTATGGTATTAGAGGAAGGACAGATGTTGGGATACGGTACCCACGAGGAATTAATGGAAAATTGCGATATTTATAGGGAAATTGCAGATTCCCAAATGCAGTAACAGCATGAAAAGCACTACTAGGTCTGCAAAAAACGCAGACCAAGTAGTGCTTTTCATGCAGATGAGAGGATGTTGAAATGGCAGGAAAAAGAGACGGAAAATTTGAAAAGCCAAAGAACCGTAAAGGAACGATTTTGCGATTGGCTGTTTATATGATGAAATATAAATATTTGCTTCTGGTGGCATTACTTTTAACCATTGGGAGTAACTTGTTATCCTTGGTTGGCCCTATGCTTTCAGGCTATGCCATTGATGCAATTGAGCTGGGGGAAGGGAAGGTAGACTTTAACAGAGTATTTTATTATGCAGGGTGGATGGTGCTGTTTTATGTAATATCCTCTGTGCTATCGTACATTTTAGCGGTGTTAATGATTCATATTAGCCGTAAAGTGGTATATTCCATGCGAAAAGATGTGTTTCACCGGTTGATGGATTTGCCAGTTGGCTATTTTGATACTCATCAGACGGGAGATATTATTAGTCGGCTATCTTATGACATTGATACGGTAAATACATCACTGTCGAATGATTTGATTCAGATTTTGACCACCATTATTACTGTAATTGGTGCACTGGTGATGATGATTGTAATTTCACCTAAACTAATGATTATTTTCGTATTTACTGTGCCGCTATCTATGGTGCTGACAAAGATAATTACAGGCAAAACCAGACCGATGTTTCGCCTGCGTTCTAAGAAATTGGGAGAGTTGAATGGTTTTGTGGAAGAGATGATATCAGGGCAGAAGACTTTGAAGGCATATCATCAAGAGAACAATACCATTGCTAAGTTTGATAAGAAAAATGAAGAGGCAGTAGAGGCATATTATAGGGCAGAGTATTATGCTAGCGTAGTGGGACCGACGGTGAATTTTATTAACAACTTGTCTCTATCGTTGGTTAGTGTATTTGGTGCCTTATTGTTCTTAGCAGGACAGATGAGTGTGGGTAATATCTCCTCTTTTATCTTATATTCTCGTAAGTTTTCGGGACCTATCAATGAAGCAGCCAATATTGTCAGTGAATTGCAGTCTGCTTTGGCGGCAGCAGAGAGAGTATTTGCTATGATGGACGAGTTACCTGAACCAGCGGATAAATCTGGAGCACAGGTATTAGATGAGGTTCAAGGGGATGTAAAGCTGGAAGCGGTTAGCTTTGGTTATTCAGAAGAGTGTAAGATTATCAAAGGGCTTAACCTTCATGCCAGACCGGGTAAGTTAGTGGCGATTGTGGGGCCAACTGGTGCAGGTAAGACAACCTTAATAAATCTATTAATGCGTTTCTATGATATAGATGAGGGTAAGCTTACAGTAGAAAATATGGATGTACAGGATATTACCAGAGCTAGTCTACGCAAATCTTATGCGATGGTATTACAGGACACTTGGCTGTTTCAAGGCACTATCTTTGAAAACATTGCCTATGGTAAGGAAAACGCAACAATGGAAGAAGTTATAGAAGTGGCAAAAGCTGCTAGGATTCATTCTTATATTAAGCGTCTTCCAGAGGGCTATAATACCGTTTTGACAGATGATGGAACCAATATTTCCAAAGGTCAGAAGCAGCTACTGACCATTGCTAGAGCCATGCTGTTAGATTCCAAAATGTTGATTCTGGATGAGGCAACCTCTAATGTGGATACTAGAACGGAACAGCAGATACAGAAGGCAATGCGTAAACTGATGGAGAATAAGACTTGCTTTGTGATAGCTCATCGTTTGTCAACTATTCAGAATGCGGATGAGATTCTGGTGGTGAACCATGGGGAAATTGTGGAACAGGGTACTCATACAGAATTGATGGAGAGGAAAGGCTTCTATCATCAGTTATATCGTGCACAGTTTGAATAAAAGAAACATATAGTGTGAATAAGGAAAGAAAAAGGATGTGTAAGCAATTGCACATCCTTTTTGCATCTGCGTGGAAAATAATAAGTGTTGATATGTTGATGATAAGAGTCTTATTCATGCAGGGTGCAGAAGGAGAAGGAAATATGGATATTCGACCTAGAGATACATCCTGTATTGCACAAGTGACTTTGGGTGAACTAAATCTAACTGGTAGTGGTGTATTGATTGCGATTTTAGATAGTGGTATTGATTATTTTTCGGAGGAATTTCAAGACGGAGATGGGAATACGCGTATTTTGGAATTGTGGGATCAGACAGCGGTGCCCAATGAAGAAAGGGGATTGCTACCACCAGAAGGATATCGGGAGGGCGTGCTGTATACTCGCGAGATGATTAATGAGGCGTTGAATATAGCGAGAACACAAGGGAATCCGTCTGCAGTGGATGACAATGGATTTCTGCAGGGGAGGCAGTTGTTAAATGAACAGGCGGGGCTGCAAGTAGTCCCACAGCGCGATATCTCGGGTCATGGAACCGCAGTAGCAGGTATTGCAGCAGGAACTACTATAGGTGTGGCACCGCAGGCGGAACTTTTGATTGTTAAGCTGGGTAACCCCATGGAGGGGGGCTTCCCGAGAACCACACAGCTGATGCGAGGAGTAAATTATGCAGTAAACAGGGCGGTGGATTTGAATATGCCATTGGTAATTAATCTAAGCTTTGGTAATACCTATGGCGATCATAGAGGGAATTCGTTATTGGAGCGCTTTCTAGATAATGTGTCGGAGATTGGCCGCACATCTATTGTAGTAGGTAGTGGCAATGAAGGGACATCCAATGGTCATACCGCAGGTGTGGCATTAGAGCCAACTACCATTGAGTTAGCTGTGTCACTTTATGAAAGGAGTTTAAGCATACAGCTATGGAAGCATTTCAATGACCAATTTCGTCTGCGCATAGAGTCTCCAGGTGGAGAAGAACTGTTATTGGATCTTGGGGAATTGGAGACTGTGCGTAAGACCTTGGAGCAAACACTGCTACTATGTTATGTGGGAGTTCCACAGCCCTATTCTGTGAATCAAGAAGTGTTTATAGATTTTATTCCACAGAACACCTATATTAACGATGGTATCTGGAAGTTGGAGTTACTTCCTGTAGATGTGGTGACAGGAGAATATCGTTTTTATTTGCCCAGTTATGTGGTGCGCAATGAAGGGACAGGATTCTATCTGGCCACTTCCGATGTAACCTTGACGATTCCATCTACTTCCATGCGTGCTATCACTGCTGGTGCATATGACTCCATTCAGCAAAGTTATGCGGATTTTTCAGGAAGAGGATACGTGTATCGCTATGAAGAAGGTCGTAGAAACACAAATCCACAGGGGATTGCTTTTGTAAAACCAGACATAGTAGCTCCAGGCGTGAATATCCAAGCTCCCAGAGTGGGCGGAGGATATGAGTCGGTAACAGGAACATCTTTTGCAACACCCATTGTAGCTGGCAGTGCTGCGTTACTGATGGAATGGGGTATTGTACGAGGTAATGATAGGTTCCTGTATGGAGAGAAATTGAAGGCGTATTTGCGTGCGGGAGCCAGACCGATTCGTGGGGAAAGTGAGTATCCTAATGAGAGAGTTGGCTGGGGGGCGCTATGTGTGGCGGATAGTATACTAGCCTATATTTAAGAGGAGAGAAAAGTGCAAAAAAAACTTGAAAAAATGAGTAGTGACTGTATAATTAAAGTAATAGATGCAAAAAGTCTATACAATTATGAGAGCAGAAGTTTGATTACAGAAATGGAGGAGATGGTGGCTTATGGCAAAGACAACAGGTAAAAAGTTACAAAACAAGAAAAAAATTGCAGATGAAATCATGCTACAGGTAGGAAAATACATATTGTTAGTATTTTTGATTGTAGCGTTTGTTTCTATTTTTATGATACGTGCTTCAATTATGTCATCAAAGGAGACAGAATTAACCTTGGAATCTGAGTCAGCAGCGAACCAGTTAGCAGATTATTTTGACCCATATATGAAGGTTGCAGAGCAAATGGCTGTTAATCCTCAGATACAGAAATTATTACTAGATACCAAAAGTGGCGATAGTTTAATCAAGCAAGATGGATATGCTACTGTTTTTCAAAATATGGTGAATATTGCAGGAACTGATAAAGAAAATATTATGGCGGCATGGATTGCAGATATTGATGCTAATATGGTAACTCAGTCAGATGAATTTACCTCAGGAGAAGGTTGGGAATTTTATGATCGTGCATGGTCGTATTGTACACAGACTGGAGAGACTATATTAACAGAGCCCTATGTGGATGCAAGTACAGGCAACATGATTATTAGTACCGTATCACCAGTGTATGCTCCAAATAATGGAGAAGTATTAGGTGTGGCAGGCTTGGATATTTCTCTTGCGCATGTTAGTAAGGTAATGACGGAATATACCATAGGTAAGCAAGGATATGTGGTTTTATTCTCTGCTGCAGGTAATGTGATCTATGCACCAGATGAATCATTGATTCAGAAGAATGTAAGTGAAATTGGAATTACAGAAAATGTAGTAAATGCAATCAATAATAAAGAAGCGCAATTTATGCAATATAAAATTGGTGGAGTTAAAAAATATGGATATACTGCACCAATTGGAAATACAGGCTGTATGGTAGTTAGTAACCTTCCTGTAAGTGAGTATTACTCTGCTTTAATACAGATGATTCTCGGAATCTGCGTGGTATTCGTTGTAGGTATTGTTGTAATTATTGTAAGTATTAGAAAAACATCACTAAAGATTACTAAACCAATACACGAGTTAAATGATACCGCATTAAAGCTGGCAGCAGGTGATTTGGATGTTGACCTTATGATAACTGCTGAAAATGAAATAGGTGAATTGGGGCAGTCCATTGAAGCTACCGTGGCGCGTTTAAAAGAATATATTGTTTATATTGATGAGATTGCAGACGTACTGCAACAAATGGCACAAGGCAAATTACGAATTGAATTAAAAAATGACTATGTGGGTGAATTCCAGAAATTGAAGGTGGCATTATTGCATATTTCATCTTCTATGAGAGAGGTTATGGAAGGAATTAATAACAGTGCTGCTCAAGTATCTGATGGTGCTAGCGAATTGGCAACAGCATCCCAGAATCTTGCGGAGACAGCAGGTGATCAGGCAGCAGCAGTAGAGGAATTGGTAGCGGCATCCACTACCGTCTTAGAACAGGTACAACAGAGTCGTGAAAGTGCAGAAGAATCTGCACGTGAAACAGAACGCGTTACCTCTATGATGATTGATAGTCAGGAACAGATGAACCATATGATGAATGCTATGACCAATATTCGCGAAACGTCTAATCAGGTTGTGGGTATTATTCAGGCTATTGAAGAGATTGCAGATCAAACGAATCTTTTGTCCTTAAATGCGTCCATTGAGGCTGCGCGTGCCGGAGAAGCGGGAAGAGGCTTTGCAGTAGTGGCTAGTGAGATAGGAAAACTTGCAGAGGAAAGTGCCAAGGCAGCTAGTAGTACAAGAGAATTAATAGGACAGTCAATAGAAGAAATTAAGAAAGGTAATACCATAGCGGAAGAGGTTGTATCTTCCTTACAGGAGACGGTTAATGCCATTGATCGTGTGAACGAATTGATTAAGATTAATGCAGAGAATGCAAGTGATCAAGCTGATAATATGGATCAGATTCGTTTAGGTATTGAAGAAATATCAGAAGGCATTCAGGATAGTTCTGCAATGGCAGAGGAGAGTTCCGCTACTTCGGAGGAACTTGCAGCACAATCTCAAGTATTGAATGAAATGGTTAAAAAATTTGAGATATAAGGAGTAGAACGATAGTGTTATCCTTATACGAAAGGTAATGGTGTATGTACCATGGAATATTGTAAACTACAAGTATGTTGTCTGGCGATAGTACTCTATATTGCGTTTTGCTATTATAGAGATGTTTTTCGCATGAAAACACGGCGTAAACCAATCGTTTTTGATGGTTTGCTAATATGTGGTATTCTTGAATTGATTTTTGACGGTGCTACGGCATATACCGTTAATCATTTGGATACTATTTCTATGGCAGTAAATGATTGGTTGCATTTATTCTTTTTAGGAATGGTAGATACTTTTATCTTTTTGGGATTTTTGTATGTGCTTGTGATTACAGATGGATTTCCTAAGACAGTTAAGAAAAAGGTTATATTGTATACCCCACTAGTAATCAATCTGTTGGTATTGTTGTTTACCATTGATTCTGTGGAATATCGACAGGGAGAGCTGAGCAATTATTCAATGGGTGTTGCGGTGTACACTTGTTATATAATGGCGGCAATTTATATTACTTTAACAGAGGTAAGCTTTTGGAAACGGTGGAGATATATAGAAGTTCATAAGAGGTCAAGCATTGCAATCTATTTGATTATGCAAATTGTCTGTTGTGGATATCAGATGTTTCATCCAGATGCCTTAATAAGTTGCCTTGCTACAACCGTTATTATATTGGGAGCATATATTCATCAAGAAAATCCGGCATTTAATGAGTTGGCACGTTATCATCATGAGATGGTTATGGGATTTGCCACTATGGTAGAGAGTCGAGACAATAATACTGGTGGACATATACGAAGAACAAGTATGTATGCAGAATTGTTAGCCAGAGAATTGCGCCAAAGTGGGTTCTACAAGAAAATATTAACCAAGGATTATATTAAGAATCTGAAGATGGCAGCTCCTATGCATGATGTGGGAAAGATTGCCATACCAGATGCTATTTTACAAAAACCAGGAAAACTTACGGATGAAGAATATGCGATTATGAAGTCCCATGCTGTTCATGGTGGACAGATTATTAAGGAGACATTTGCGAACTTAAGAAATCCAGCTTATAGCAATATGGCATATGAAGTAGCTATGTATCATCATGAAAAATGGAATGGTAAGGGCTATCCCTGTGGATTGAAAGAAACTCAGATTCCACTGTGTGCCAGAATAATGGCTGTGGCAGATGTGTTTGATGCCTTGTCAGAGAAACGGTGTTATAGAGATCCAATGCCACTTGATAAATGCTTTCAGATTATACAAGAAGGGCGAGGAACAGATTTTGATCCTGTAATTGTGGACGTATTCTTAGCTAGTCGAGAGAAAATAGAACAGGTATATGCTAGTGTAGAATAATGGATTAAAACGGCAAGGAGCCGAAGAACCTGCTTACGCAGATTCTTTGGCTCCTAATTTTAACTCTAATACAACGGCAACTGCTGTAATGGTAATACTTACAACCATGAGAATAACTGCTGCAGGGCAGGTCTCAGGTACAGGTGCAAGAATATGTTCCAGAAGGAAGGTTGATGTGAAGTTGACAATTGCATGTGCAAGGATTGCAGGATACAGGCTATTGTAACGCTCACGTAACCAGCCGATACCAAGACCTAGGATAAAGGCATATGTACCCTGAACCCAATTCATGTGCATAATACCGAATGCCAATGCCTGTAATGTATTGGCAATCCAGAATGCCACACGACGGTTCTGCATATCTGCAACCACTTTTTTTGCATAATGGAATGTAATACCACGGCAGATAATTTCTTCGCCAATTGGGGCGAGAATAACGCTTGCTAAGATGGTAAATGGATCAACGCCAAGTCCAGCAGCTTCTACTAATTCCATATAGTTTTCGATTGCCTTAGGTGCAACGAAAGTACCGAGGAATACAAATGCTTGTGCGAAAAGACATAAACCAAAGGAAAGAATAACGGTTACTAGTAGGCATTTTCCTGTAAGGATAGGTAATGGATTTACTACCTTTGGTCTTGGTTTGCCACAACCGAATTTATACCAAAGAGGGAATATAATTAAGAAAAGGACGTGGCAAGAAAGTACTAGGATACCACCATAGTTTTTTAGCTGTTCCATTACATATTCCGTTGCTTCGATAGCATCCATTCCCTGCATAACGCCGATAACAGAGAATACAGTTGAGAAGAGAGCCCCCATTACTATTTGAATTAAAACATTCACGATAAGGGGTAAAAATGTTAGGCAGGTCCATCCTGTCTTTTTCCAAAAGTTGTTCATAATATTGAATCCTCCTATTGCATGTGTTTGCGAAGGCTAGAACCAATAGCCTTTTGCGATATTGCTTTTTTATATACAAGCACTCTAATGATACAGGATATGATAATTCCTATGCAAGTAAATAACAATCCTAAGAGTGTGGCTTGTTGAATGGTAATATGGGCATGTTCTACTAGAATATCCAGATTCTTAGTAAAAGAAATTACCAAGTAAAAAATGCCGAATAAGATACTGCTTGCTAAAAAATATTTAAAGCAAGAAGAAAAATACATCAGTACGGATGCTACTGCTAATCCAGAAAAAATAATGTTAGGTACAAACGTTGCTTCGCTATATCCCCGAGAGGTAACTAAAAATACAGAATAGCCAATGGCTACTATATAACTAATAAGTCCAATGAGAGAAGCTACTATATTACATACGCTTAACTCCATTTTGCGACTAAGGGGCGAGGACTTAATAAAACCACTAAAGAGAAAATCATAAATGCTTTGTAGTGGCATTAATAACGCTAATGCAATAAAGGTAACAAAGGAGCCTACATTGGTTGGGGCCACGCTAATCATTACAATTCCAATTAGTAAAAACAGGACGGCTAAAAGTATGTAAGAAATTCGATTATGTGAATATTTCATAAGGCGCAAGGTGGTTGTTATATCCTTAAGCATAGAAAGACCTCCTTATATTTCTTAATATAATGTATCGCCCAAGGTAAGAAATTCCCAGCCAACAGGCTATGGTAAGAAAAGCGATGTTGATAGGGCAGATATAGTAGGTGACCAAGGTGACCAGTCCTGTGTAGAATATATATAAAACACTAATGCTACCTATAATCCATTGAAATTGGGTAGTGAAGCGACAACATAGTAGTGTAACTTCCAACAAAAATAATGAGCCAAAAATGAAAAGGCACAAACTAGGCCATGGAAGGCGTTTAGTGTAGCATATTGCCAAAATGACTCCAATGGTAAGCGTTCTTCGTAAAAAGTCGGCAGTGATTCCGCTTTTTAGGAGAGGCATGCCATAAGGAGAGGTCTTGATATATTCCAAGCGTTGTGTATCTTTATGTGCAATGCCACCAAACAGTTCGTGGCTAATGAGATGTTCAACTCCTCCTAGTAAGCTTAACGTTCCCATAAGGGAAAGGAGAAGAGGAATAAATTCCTTGCTCATAAGTAGCGAAAGGATTAGTGCGCATGCTGGATACAGGATACAAACGGTGAACCGTATCCATTTAGTGGAGGCAAAAAGTATAAAGCCATGTATGTATTTTTTCATAGAAACCTCCTAAATGGTCATGGTTGTGTATTGCTTCATGATTCCAACGCTAATCTGTGAAAGAGTTGGATTTTCCACTGCAATATCCAGACCTGCAAGCTTATCTAAATTCTCAGCTAAACACAAGCCTTCATAACCAAAAGGGGAAGTGGTTAGACCGATTATGTATGGCTTAGCGGTGTCCAATTGGGAAAGCTCACCTTTTATACACACATATTTTTCTTTCAAATCATCTACAAAGCCTTGTTCTACAACAGTGCCCTTTTCCATAATAATGGCATAGTCTGTAACATTCTCCATGTCTGCAATATTGTGAGTGGAAAAAAGAACACTTTTTTCCCCATCTCCAGTATCCAGATATTCGCGAATCATAGAACAAAGTTTGTCTCGCATGAGAGGATCTAAGGGAGAGGCAGGCTCATCTAATAAAAGCAGGCTGGTCTTGCGTGCAAATACGGAAGCAAGGGTGGTCTTCATGCGCATACCATCTGATAATTTTCGAATTTTCTTACTGGTATCGGTAAGCCCTAGCTCCTGGCATAGCTGCTGGTAACGTTGCTCACTAAACTGTGTGAAAAGAAGCTTGTTGACCTGTGCAATGGAGGAAATCGTCCAATTCGGAAGAAAATAATTATTAGGGCTGGTATAACCAATATTTTCTTTGATATAGGTATTGTCTTGTTGACCATCAAAATAGGAAATATCACCTTTGTAATCAAGAAGGATGCCAGCTAGAATGTTTAAAAGGGTACTTTTTCCAGCACCGTTTTCGCCGATTAGGGCAATGGCAAAGCCTTTGGGGAGTTCCAAGCTTGGAACCTCTAACTGAAAACCTTTGTAATTTTTTGTTAGCGTGTTGATTGATAAGATAGATTCTGTTTTCATGTTACCCTCAATTCTACAAATAAAATTAGTCTTCTCCAGCAGTTAAAAGCAACTGCAAAATTTGCATAAATTCTGATTCTGAGATGCCAGCCACTTTTGCGGCAGCAATGGCATTGGTTAAGTGCTCCTCCAATTTGCGTAGATGCTGTTCTTTTAGCATTTCATTGTCTTGGGCATTCACATAATAGCCTTTTCCCTGTACTGCGGTAACCAAACCTTGACGTTCTAATTCTTCATAAGCCTTCATAGTCGTGATTACACTAACACGAAGGTCTTTGGCAAGGCCTCTGATAGAAGGTAGGTAATCCCCTGTTTTTAGCTTCCCAGACAGAATTTCCTCTTGTAACTGTGTTGCAATCTGTTGATAGATCGGTATATTTGAATTTTGTAATATTTTCATTTGATTCACTTACCTTTCTAGTGCCTGCATAATAAATACAGACGTACATGAACTGTTCATATGTTATATATACAGTATGAACAGAGTGGTGTCAATACATTTTTTGAAAAAATTATAATTATTCAAATGAGAGGAATAATTATTCGTGTGTTTTCTATAGGAATTGTGGTAAACTATACCAAGAAGTATTCGGCGGTAGGGGTGCAAGGAGAAGTGGTATGCGATTAAAGCGTATTTAGTATATAGCTGGAGAATTGTGTGCTATTAATGCATGAAGTAAAAGAGAGGAAATGAGAATATGAAGTGGATGATAGCGTCAGATATACATGGTTCAGAATATTATTGTAGACAGATGTTAGAAGCTTTTGACCGTGAAGGGGCAGATAAACTGTTATTGCTAGGAGATATTTTATATCATGGACCTAGAAATGATTTGCCGAAGGATTATCAGCCTAAGGCAGTGATAGAAATGTTGAATATGAGAAAAAAACAACTGTTATGCGTATGTGGAAATTGCGATACGGAAGTCGACCAGATGGTCTTGGACTTTCCTATTATGGCTGAATATTGTATTTTATGCATAGATAAAAGGATAGTTTATGCAACCCATGGACATCATTTTGGGGAAGAGAATCCACCATTGTTGAATAAGGGGGATATTTTACTATGTGGACATACTCATGTGCCTAAGTGTGTGGAACATGAGAACTTCTTATATATGAATCCTGGTTCAGTATCTATTCCTAAGGAAGGTAGCCATCATGGGTATATGATTATAGAGAATGGCGAGTTCTTGTGGAAGGATATGGATGGCCAGATAATGATGCGTTATTCGATTAATTAGTTAGAACAGTGTTTAATCCGACCTTAGTTAAGGCGATTTAGTAAAAAGTGGTATAACTTTGGATAATTTGGGCATAGTCTTCAAAAAAGTACTGTTTTGAAAGGAGATTATGCTGTGAATTACTTACAAATTGAAAAGGTTATTGGAAGAGAAATTTTGGATTCAAGAGGCAATCCAACTGTGGAGGCTGAGGTTACCTTAGTAGATGGAACCGTTGCAAGAGGAACTGCTCCAAGTGGTGCTTCCACAGGTGAGTTTGAAGCATTAGAGTTAAGAGATGGAGATAAATCCAGATATCTAGGCAAGGGTGTTACTAAGGCAGTCGAAAATATCAATACCGTAATCAATGATGCAATTGTTGGTTTGGATGCATCTGATATTTATGCGGTAGATAAGGCAATGATTGAAGCGGATGGAACCAAGGATAAATCGAAACTTGGTGCGAATGCAATCCTAGCTGTATCCATTGCTACCGCAAGAGCAGCTGCAACTGCTATGGAGATGCCATTGTATCGTTTCTTAGGTGGCATTAGTGGTAATCGACTTCCTGTTCCTATGATGAACATTTTAAATGGTGGTGCTCATGCAGCCAATACGGTTGATGTGCAGGAATTCATGATTATGCCAGTTGGGGCTGATAGCTTCAAAGAAGCTCTTCGTTGGTGCACAGAGGTATTTCATGCATTGGCTGGGCTTTTAAAAGAAAAGGGACTTGCTACTTCGGTTGGTGATGAAGGTGGATTTGCGCCTGACCTTGCAAGTGACGAAGAAGCAATTCAGTATATTTT
>CAZHEM010000046.1:0-18677 GCA_964531725.1 uncultured Acetatifactor sp. | reverse complement strand
TACTGGAACTTTCCATCTCGTCCTATATGCCCAAAGCAACCATTAATCTCACATATTGCCGTTATAACATCTTTTCCACTTAGTTCAGACGGTTCGATGGTCTTCTCCACGATCATGTCATCATTGATAAGTGTTACATCCTCTTGCTCGATACCAAAGTAGGTCAAGAACTTTGTACGGAACTCTTTAAGCGTAAGTGTACTGTCTGAATTTGGAAGTACTGAGTTAAACCATGCTGCCACATCTGCATTGATAATGTCATACATGGCATCATAGGCTACGAGATCTCGATACTTTCTATCTGCGGTTGGTTTATCAGAGTTCACCTTGTATGTGCCAAATAAAAAAGAAGTGTCAGAATTTCCATTTAGAATCTCTGATACTTCCAATTCTTTTCCTATGAGAGGAACGACATTATTTAAAATTCTTACTTTAAATTGACTAGATTCACAGCACCCAAATCGCAGTGTATCGCTCGAACACAAGCTCTCATTTATCTCCATGCTCTCTAAGTAAATATCACTATTTCCAAAACTCCCACTGCTATGTACAACATTTAGTTGCTTTGGCATTGAATCTTGCCAAAATAATTCTTTAAAATCAGCCATAATCACCGCCTAATATTCGATAAGTGCCATTCTGACCTCTCGATACTTAATCACATTACCTTCAATACTGTGTATTTTAAACGTCATGTCTGGCATATAAAAAGTGCCAGTATGGTAATCATCCCACTCTGGCACGTATACAACGCATTCTGTTTTTCTTTCCTTTGACGTTCCCCAAATGCCACGAAATGTACCTAATAGCTCTTGCAAATGAGTATTAGTTGTAAAAGGGAAATTCCATTCAATTTTTATCTGTGAATGGTCCAACACATTTCTGTGCAGAACTCCATTGGCATCTTGAAAGCTATCAAGGTCTTGCGTATTCACAGTCACATTATAGCTATCTTGCTTCATGTATTTATGCGGTATGGTTATACCGTTCATCTTCAGTAGAAAGCCGCTGTATGCCATGCTTCCACCTCACTTTAGGTCATAAGAAAAGCACCTACCCGAAGGTAAGTGCTTTTCACTAAATACTGTATATGCAAATAAAAAAACACCTAGTATATAGGTGCTCAAAGTCTCGTATTGTATTTTATTTTCAATTACATTCTTAAATTGTATATCTAATTAATTATATCATTTAGATTGCCCTAACTAGGAGAGTATATGTGCACTAGTCCCTTTTTGCAATAGTTTACTTATTAAATAATTTTTTTCTCTCTATTTCACATAAAACGAAGGCTATTTTGATGCAATAATACGAATTGATTTCTCCTCCCTATAGTGTTAGTATACATGGCAGGACAAACTTCATAAGCACCTCACGATTATGGAGGTACCACTATGAAGAAAAAAGTACGTTTCTATTATCAAAAAAATGACTTTCAAAATGATTGCAGACAAACAATATCATTACTAATCGATTTCGGCGTATTCCTCATTAACCTACTCACGTTCATACTGATAATTACCACATAGAAATACCCTTGTGTCTTTTTGCGGAAGCCAACAAGGATATTTCTATCTCATCGCAACGTCAATTGCTTATGAAGTTGTCCTATTATTTTATCATAACAACAAGCACTCCTCAACACTTTTTTTAGTAAAAATTTAATTAATTTATCACATATCATGCCAGAATCAATTTCGTTGATTGATCCATAATAAAACTTTTTACGTCATTATATCCCCAACCACAATTTACAAGACCACTTACAATCATTTCTATAGACTGAACTCTCTCAAGCTCTTCTTTACTGAAACAATCTCTTAGAGAATCCTTCTTGGTAATACCATACTCATCTCTAAGTTGCTTTGCAGTCTTACCAAATACTACCTTGTAGACAATATCCGTATAAGTGGAATACGCGTGACCATGCATACGTTCATTTTCCTGCGACTGTTGCAATGCATTAGTAAGAGCCTGTCGAACAGCGATACCTTTTTCTCTTTCCTTCATCTTGCCGATGAGGACTTTTTCCATAGCATTGAACTGACGAATGTATGCTTCTTTGAATTTCATTGCCTTTTCGCCAGTGTAACCCATAACTAGCAATGTAAATCCGTCTCGTGTCATGTAATACATAGGTTTATTTCTGTTCATACTATCTTTATAAGAGATGAGCACGAAATTGTGCTGATTAAAATCTTCGCTACATTCAAGCTCCCTAATATCTTGCAGAACTCTCCTATGTTCTTTTCCAAAAGTCTCAGCCACATCAAGACTTGTTACTACAGTTACCTCTTCTTTGTTGATTTTCGTGATTTCCACTAACATAACTCATTCCTCCATATTGGTTATTTGATTTAGTTCAGTTCTGTAACCTTTTGTATTTTGGAATTCGCTATCTTTGGTAATAAAAAACGCCCCAACGAAATAAAGAGGATATTATTCCTCTCTACATCGTCAAGGCGCCATGCGCTAGATGTACTCCAGTCTTATCTACTGGGTTGCATAACAGGTCAAGGCTCCGTGAGCTATCTGCTATGCACTTTTCTATTAAGTTAATCAGATTGTACCCACCACTACAAAATTTGTCAACGTAAACGTTTGTCGAAAAATATCTTATCTAATACATTCCTCCAAATAATCTCTTATTTCTTCTAGTTCTGTATCAGAGGTAATTATCAATGATATGCGTTGCATCTTAAAAAGTGCGTCTCTTTCTTTATTGGTACATTCTTCTGTTTCTACATACACATCAGCTTCTTTTTGTAGTTTTTCCAAGCGTTCCTCAAAATCATCACTTGAAATTTCACCACCCAAGTACAAATCAATTATATTCATTGTAGATTCACATATGCTTTTTGGCTCTTTGCCAAGCTTTGGCGCGGTTACAAAAAATATAGCTCCAACCACCAAAACAACAACAAGAACTATGCTAATAAGAAATGTCATTCCTTTCACATTGTTCGAATCAACATTTTTATGTAGTTTGTACCCACAATTAGGACATTGCTTTGCAGAATCTGAGATCTCTTTTGAACACTCAGGACAACTAATTAAAGCCATTACAATTTCCCTCCCACACTATAATAATATTTAGAATATCATAATGCAGGAGTTATTTCAACCTGAGGTCACAAAGTGAAAATGTCCTGCTTGTGCTTCTTCTCTATTCTTCTTTCTTAAAGCTCTAAAGACTTCCGTATCACCTATTGACACCACAATGTCACCAACACCCGATGAATTTAAAATTTCTCGAAGCAAATAGTTCGTTTCAGACATATCTGTTGAATAATCGGCATTTGTTAAATACCCCATATCCAACGCATTAGTATTTTGAATTGCAGCACTGTAAGCAGATGGTGCATTCAAATCTAATTTAAGCTGCTCTACAGTATTAGCCGTATATCTTCCAAAAGATTTATCTAAGTTATCATATAAGCTTTCAAGGCCTAACTGATAACCTTCCATTGTATACTCACCAAGTTCAAACATAACTCTTGATGGACTATGTATCTCTAGTGCTTTCTTCAATGTGTCTTGGACATTAGTAGCAACAGCATCAACTTGAGCTGTTATTTCTGGAGTAACACTTTCAAGACCATCTGAAAAGCCTTGCATAGCATATTCTCCAGCGCTATACATATCATCATACAAGGAATTCACTTCGTCTAATGCTGCAGTTGCCATATCTCTTGCAGCTTCAACGCTTACATTTGCTGTATTATCAATACCTTCCGCATACGCTTTTCCAGTTTCTTCTCCAAGTGTAGCAAAGTCCGTTGATAAGTCACTTGTCGCATTTATCCACTCAGTGTACATTGTTTCATAAGTTTTGCTTTCGCCTTCTAATGTTTCTAGCGCATCAGCATACGCAAGTACATCTTTTGAAAGACTGTCTACCTGCTCACTAAATGCAGCAATATTTTCTTGATAATCTTGTAAGTTTACCATGCTAGGATCACTAAATTGATTCCTATAGCTATCCATTTTTTCATACTCTGCATTCAGATTTCCCTGTGCTGTTGACAATTTTTCTGTTGCATCTTTAAGATTCTTCTGTGCTTCCACCTGCGCTTTTAAGTTTTCTGCCCAATGCTCACTTAATGCATTGAGCATTAATTCTTTCTTTTTCTCTTCTATTAATTTTGATAAAGCTTCTCTAGTAATATCTAACTTACCTGTAGCTTCATCATAATAATTTTGTAATTCTGGCAACTTGTCCAACATAGTCTGCGTAACCAAATTAAGCTCCGTCTGTTCAGATCCTGTTAGCGCAGTTTTTTCAGATAAAATCATATATTTTGCAGCAAGGCTTTCCAAATAAGGTATTTCTTCCGATGCTATCGTCGAAATACTTTCTTGTCTTTTATTAAATGCAGCTATTGCTTCTTCACAAAATACTGTAGACTTACCTTTCAAATTCTCTATAGTATCACCATATAACTCTATTTCCGTAGTATCCCATCTCTTATTAGTTTTTTCAATAAACATATTATCTAAACTAATAAATGCAGTCACCAAACCGATAATCGCAGATGCAACGGCCGCATATGGATGAGCTTCCAATAATGCTAAAGTAACGTTTAATCCGGTGATCGCAGAAGTAATTTTCCCACTTATTGCCAAGAAAGATTTGAATGTCAGCAATGCCACCACAAAACCGCCAATCGCAATTCCTAAAGCTTCCCACGTCTCAGCAGAAGTCACTTTGGCGATTGCTTCGATTCCTGTTGCAATTCTTGTTAGCGATACCACCATTGCATTCGATAAAATACTTGCAAGTGTTTTAAACACCTGCAGAAATCCTTTACCAACACCTCCACCTATCTTAGCAAGTGGCGAGATCATTTTTTCAAGAGCCTTTCTTAATGGTTCCGCTTTCTGATATACCTGCCCAAAGAATCTACTTACTTTCTCAGCAAATTCTTGTGCCTTATTTTCCATATTTGCAAAAGCTTCATTCCACTGATTTTCATAATCAGAAAGTGCATCTGAAATAGCGTCATCCAACAAAGCGCTACCACCACCCGCACTTACTCCACCTTTTGCAGAAGAATCATCTTGAGTTGAAATATTGTTTATCTCATGCCAACTCTGTAAACTATTCTTTAATTTCTTAGCAGAATCATTTGCATCATCCAATGCATCAGAATAGTCTTCCGCACCATCTACTAGGTCGTACATCTCATCAGACATACCACCCATTGAAGAATTGACAGAATCGAATTCAATACCGAGTAAGTTTCCAATCCACGAGAACAAGTTCTGCAAAGCGATAACCATACCATTAATATATGGCAAAGCTTTCTGTAATACTGGGAGAAATAAATTACCAATGGTACGTGCCAAGTTACTCGCATTCTGCTGAAGCATACGTAACTGGTTTGATGGACTTGAGATTGTATTTGCCAAATCGCCAAATGCTACCGTAGATTGGTCTAAGATAGCCAATAAACGCAATTGTGCTTTGGTAGCTTGATTCATTTCTGAAACAGCTTCCTCTAAGCCATATTTGTAAGCATATTCCTGCAATGTAGCATTAGTAATATCAATACCAAGAGAACGTACCGCACGGCTTTGTCCTGCAAGTGCAGATGCAAATTTCTCCCATCCTTGCTCAAAACTTAGATTTCGCAAAGATGCCCAATCGGCACCAAGCATAGTAAGTGCTTTTGAGAATTTCAATGCAGACTCTTCAGCTACACCAATGGAAGCTGACACTTGCGCAAAAGTTGCCTGGTACTGCATTACTGTATCTGGATCCATTCCAAGGCTCTTAGCACCCAAATAAGACGCATTACCATTTGCATCAACAGAATAGCCAGTCATCTTCTCTGTGAGTTCTTTTGCACGCTCTGAGAACGATTCAGCATATACCTCAGCTGACGCGTATCCATTTTCTTGCCATTTTGATGCTGCGCTATCACCGATATCACGCATTGCAACTTCAAAGTAGTTTACAGTCTCTAAGAAATCCATTGAGGATTCTGTAGATTTCCAAACCTCAGTTGCAATTCTTTTAATCCACCAGAAATTAGCGTATAATTTTCCTAGTGCAGAAGCTAAACTTTTAGTTTTCTTTTCTGCACTAGTGGCATAATTTCCATATGATACAAGAGACTTATTAATACTTTTTGTGGCACTTCCTACTTTACTACCTTGAGATGCTAATTTTGCTAATGCAGCGGTCATGTTAACAATGTTTCTTGACACAACAGGCGCATTAGCCATTACTGTCATAAACTTATTCAGTTCTGTTGCTAACTGAGGTAAATTGGTAATTGCACGTTGTACATTTGCACTACCTAGTTTTCCAATACTACCAGCAAACTCAATAACACCTGCACTATTCGCAGAAACACTCTTAAAGCTATTCATAGAATTCGCAAGGGTACGCATCGCATGAGATGCCCCATAAAGTTGCTTGGTGTTAAGGTTTGATAATTTGCCAATATTCTTCGCTAGTCTATTAAAATCAGTGGTCTTTACATTGGCAAGTTGTGCTGATGCCTGACCAAACTTCGCAACACCATCAGAAAGACTTGATAGTCCCCGATTGTTCACATTAGATAATGCACTAGATACTCTTCCTAGTTTTGCAACAAGATCATCTAAGTCATTATTTACTTTAGTTGCCTTAGTCTCTATTTTGACCTCTAATCTATCAATCTCAGCTCCCATAATGCCTGTCACCACCTATCTATGCTTTGCACGGACGTTCACAGACATTCTGGCAAAAGAAAAAAGCACCTAGCCTTACGCTAGATGCCAATTATTATCTTCCAACTATTTGCGAGATTAAACTCATTTTATATCCTTCATCATTAGGGTATAAACCCAAGGCTAATACTTCTTCATTGGAGAATTCAAATTTTTCTCTCTTTGAAGAAATCATTTTACGTCCTTGTTCTATCTCATCATCATATTGCCTCTCACCACAATAAGGACAAACTTCCTGAAAAAAATCTAATTCTTTTTCACAATTAATGCAATCCATTCAATCACCCCTTTAAGATATATAACCATACCTATATTCTAAGTATGGCTATATATTCTAAAAATGTCAAGATTCTTTTGAGGTATTGAAGTTGCTCATCATAATCTTTAACTGCATAAGTAATTTCTCTTGGGCTTGCTTTTTCTGTTCTTCTGTAAACTCTTGTTCACTTTCTGAATCACGCTTCTGAGTTTGACTAAATATAGGCTCTTTAAAGTACTCTGACGTTGCTTTTCGCCCATTCAAACAATGTTCTACTGCTACACCAACTGCTCGTTGTACATATATGCCCATAATCCACATTTCTTCATCACGCAATTTGCGCTTAATTTCTAATCCTTGTTCATATAATTCCAGCTTACAAGGATTCAGATGGAGAAAGGTTTCATATGATATACCTAGTGCTGTGGCTCTGACGAAATAATTCTTCCAAATTATTTCGTGCCAGTTGATTTCTTGAGATGATCCTGAGGTGTCTTGGGCTGCTTCACAGCTTTCTCCTGCTCCTCTTCCTGATTCATCACTTCCATCATCTCTGTGATTCCTGTCAAGTCGAAAAAACCATCTTCCTCCATTACCTCTTTAAGTAACTGGAATAATGCATTGAAACTTAATTTATTTTCTTTCATATAGGTTTTCATTAATTCCAATGATTCCTCATATGTAATATCTGCATTGTGTTCTTTTAATCCTGCATAAAAACCGTGCTTACAGATGCAAGGTAAATCTGCCACCATCTCTGATGTACCATTAATCATTGCTGCTGCCATAGTAGTATTTTCATTACTATTATCAAAAAAATATGCACCTGAAACCACTTTGAATAAGCTCTGAACAAGTTCTTTTTCATCCGCTGCACCAAATGAAAATTCTAAGTCATACTTCTTACCACTAATCTCAATTGTCTTCATTCTATTCCTCCACAAAATTATAAGGGCAGATTTCTCCGCCCTTAATTGTTACTCTTCTTCTATTTCAGCATCAGTAATTGTTTCACTTCATGCTGTTGTAGCAACTGGCTCAATGGCCTCATCTAAGCCCTTGTACTCATTAATAGTACATGGCACTTGAATTTCTGCCGCGCTACCAACGCTAATATCTGGCATAGGAATCATTCCTGGTTCAGCAATTACATAGAAAGATTCATCTAAGTATGGGAACCATACTACAAACCATGTTGCTAAATCTGATTTTTTACCAGTTAAGCTCTCCTCTCTCATGGAAGTTAATGCATCAACTACATCATTATTTAAGCCAAAAGTAAGAGGCCATCCTCCACCAGTATCTGTGATACCTGCTGCATACTGTCTAACTAAATCTTCTAATGCAGTTACATCAATTGTCTCATTAGAAAGGTTAATACCAGCAATCGCTTTACATCTCTGCAACCATTTAAAAGCAGTAGGCTTGGTTCCTTTTGCTGTTTCAACTGCGTAACCAACTTTTACTCCAATTGTGGTCAAATCCATATCTTTTATTCCTCCTTAATTGCATAAAAATAACAGCCTTTTAGCTGTCTGTTAAAATGATCTATCTGCTAAGGACACTTATGTCCATACCATTCAATGTAAATTACTCAGCCTATCCCCATTGCCAAATACTCTTTGGTATCGACTAACCCAACGTGCTACTGCAGGATCTGAATTATCTATCTTCCTTGGTCCTACTTTACACTGAAAACCATATGATTCCATAATTGCTTTAGCTTGCATACTTACTTCGTAGCATTTGGCATCATCATAGTTATTGCAATACACATTTAATTCAATCAGTGGACTTTGATTACCTTCATTCATCAGTAGGTCATATCCACCACTTGGATTATCTGCTAAAGCAACATCTGTATACGGATATGTCGGCGATTTAGGGATTGTGTACCGCCCTACGGTACAAACACCACTCATTTTCGCCTTAAATAACGTATAAAATTGGTTCCAATCAAATCCTGCCATGTACTTACTCCTTAAAACTTAGAGCCTATTACAGTAATTCCATACTCCAATGCACATTTATTCTCAATTATGCATCCCCTATATCCAGACCATCCCTTTACAAAATAAGCAACATCTGCGGAAGATAACAACTCCAATGACTTACCTAAAAACCACAATGGTTTTGCATCATGCGGTGCATCCTTAAAGAAGCTGTCTATTACCTCAACATCTTCTCCCAAATGCTCCCTTGCACTCTGAATTGCCTTTTCTCTTTCTGCAATAATCTCCTCATTGGTTTTATCTTTCATGGGCTGACTAATAAATAATTTCTTCATTGATTTTCTCTCCTTTATTCAAAAACTTCCCTTGCTATTGCAACAATCTTTCCTCTAAGTTCCTGTGCGGTATAGTACATCGGCATTCGTGGAGATATACCAGTCGAATAATGCCATACACCATCCAAATCCATGTAATACCAACCAGGTTCATTACCATGCTTACCATTAGGAAATGTACCAGTACCAACGCCTGTTATATTTGCTGGATTTTGTGCTTTTTGACCACTACCAAACTCAAGCATTAAACTTGGCGAAACCTCAGCACTTCGTACACCATCCTTAGTCTGCCAATCACTCTTAATCTTCGTGGTGTCTTCCATGTAGAAGATTGCTTTACAACCAGCTTGCTCAGGAGCAATTTCAGAATCCAAATGAATATACTTTCCAAATCCACTATCGCCAATATATGATTGTACTATCAAAAAGCCCTCTGCAGTCAATCTACGGCATAATTCCTCACATTTACGATTAAGATCATTCTGATAGGCTTTTATTTCTTTTATGGCGTTCTGCACCTCACTAGCACTCAACCCAAATGAAATCTTAGGCATATACTTGTCCTTCTTCCAATGATTTATAATTACTACTCTTCGCTCTCTTTTTAATGGCATACACAACATTGTTCAGTGAACGAGCAACTGCTACGACCGCATAGTCTGCCGAATTGTCATCAACCATACCATCTTCATTGATTACTGGTTCTGTCTCAAACCAAATTAGAGACGTTTCTGAAATCGGCAAGGTCATATCAGTTGTGGAAATGGTCTTGGTATAATCTAAGGACACTCCAAATACCTCTGAATCCGAACTGCCTTTTGCTGCCGAAATATTGGCACAAAAAGAGACAGGACTGTTATATCCTGTCTTCTCTGCAATAATCTTCGGGAACTTCTCACCATCGATTTCATTGTAGACGATTTCGCCATTCTCGTCTCGCTCATATATAGTTATCTGGTCAGCATAGGTGCTGTACCATAGTTTTTGCTGATTCTTTTTTAATGAACGCATAAAATATGCCCCCTGCAAACATCATTTTATCGTATACAATGGAGAATATATCACTTCCGCGTCTATTCCCTTGCTACGCAATATATTTTCTATATCATCTCTCATATATGCAGGAGCATAAGGAGAAATATAAACCTTTTCTATGAGTTTTTTTAGGTCAACTGCCATAAGCATTCCCGTTGGCTTATCTGCGTTTGATGCATCACTCAAATATATACATCTCACTTCGTTTTCATGTGAAAAACTTTTTCTTTTATGAATACTCAAATAAAAAAGATTGCCCTCGGGTAAATATTCATTTTCATAATCTATATACTTCACATCACTAATATAAATACGATTTCTTTCATTGCAGAATGACTCCCTCAAACGCTTAAAGGACGTTACAAATGCTACGCCATTCTCTCCTGCATATAACTTCCACATAAAAGCAGACTCATATTCATTTTTGTGGAAGCAAGAAACATATGTATTCCTTTGCGCATGAAAAACAACATCATCAAATGATTGTTGCGGGATAGGACATTTGCCACCATATACTTCATCACGATGCAGTTCATTATATTTAGGAAATGTTGCTTCAAATACATCTTCGAAACTATCTATCCTGTTAAAATACAATTTACCATTCAATAGATTTAAAAACTTAGGCAAACTCATGTATTTCCATAATATGTCGCTCTCATTTGGTTCAAATAATATATTGTGTCTTTCGTACACTATAATCACACCCCTTTCGTCATCATTGTACGACAAAAGGAGATATTTTCCAATAAATATTTAGCACTCTACCCTCCACCTCTATCGAGTGCCGCCCTGCAACCATATTGTTAATCTCAACAAAATGGTCACGCACAATCTTCTATCCACAATAGGCAAACACGCCTATCAAACAATCGCTTCTATTCTTCCATGTACGATTTACTCCATTTTCGTTCATGGTCAGCTGACCTTCAGCACCAAATTGGTTATAATCGTACAACGCAAGCTCACGTATATTTGAATAATACTTTCCCAAATCTTTTTTAATCTGTTCGTCCGTAAAATGCTCTGGATAATTACGCTTTCCTCGCACTTCACGGATTGCATTTTTTACTTTAGAAGACAGACACGCTGCGTCTTGCTCTCTCCCAACCAAAACTTCTTCGGTTTCTAAATCAAGCAAACCTAATTCAGTTTCCAAATCAACTAAAATCTCTTTATGCAACGCATCCATCCTCAATCACCTACTCTTCCTTTGGCTTTCTGCCACGCTTTGGCTTGTCCTCTTCTTGCAAAGATTCGCCTGCCTGTTCCTGCAACTCTGCAACAGTTTCAGCGTCTACAGTACCTACAACATTACCTTCTGCATCATAGGCATTTACACTGCCATCTGCGTTGGTATCTAATACACCATCTGGTACATGATTAGTTGTTTCAACTTTAATAGAATTTCCTACTGGCACTTCTGTACCAGCAGGATAAAATGTTCCTTTATGAATTACATTGGTCTTAAATTTCATATGCTACCTCCTACGCACCAGCTACAAGGTTTAATGCAAATGTTTCATACATTCTCTCGTAAGAAGGTAATACAATTTCAGACACAGTTGTAATAGTTTCTACAGGTGGACCAGCTTTCTCGGTTACTGTTACAGTAATACCAGTACCATCTACTAAAGAAACATTAGCTTCCGAATTTCCCATGAGTGTTCTTTCCTCAGGAGTTGTACCAAACCATGTGTTACCCAATGCACCATCTGGGAATAATGTTGCAAAATCATCTGGATAAAACTGAGTAGGAACGCCTGCTTCTGTTCTAAACATTTTACCATATTCAATAACAGAAACGCCTAATACCTCAAGGAAAATCTGTTTAACCAATTTCTTGGTCATAAAGATATTTGCAGTAGTATTCTGTGCCAAAATAGCACTTCTCACCTGCTTATTTGCAACCAAATAACCCATAGTTTTTGCAGATACTAACAGATTGGTTGGCTTCACACCTGTAGCTTTATAAACTACATCAAGTGCAGTTTGTACATCTGTTAATGGGATAGCATTATCAGTATCTGACCAAGAAACAGATACCTTGGCATAGTTCTCTTTCTGATACTTTGCGTCTGGATCATAATTGTATGTATATGTAACACCATTGGCAGCAATGTTGATTCTAGGTGAACCATCTACTGTTGGTGCCAATAACTGCATAATCATACGCTCAGGTACTACATATGCACCTTCCACTAGCACATCTGCATCTCTGTAAATATGATCTACAACCTGCTGTGCATAAGGGTCACTAGTTTCCTGCACTCTCATAATCTCCTGCTCATCACGCTCAGAAACCTTCATACTCTCACGGAATAATGCCATTTCGGTCTCTTCCTTTGAGATATCATTTCTTGCACGAATGGTATCCTGTGTATCAAACTCTGCTGGTGATAATGAAATTGGCAAGCCAAGGCTACCAATTAACCATTTTAAATCCAACCCAAGTTTCTTTTTGATAGGGAATAAAGTTAATCCTAAGTAGCTTTCTAATAACGATGCGTTTTTAGTGATACGAAATGCTAATGATTTTGCGCTGAAAACATCTGTAATTTTCATCCTTTTTTACCTCCTTATTCAAACACAATCATAGGTACAGCAGCAATGGCCTCAGCTGAGATATCACTTCCGTAACTTTCTTTGATTTTTGTAGTATCTACATATGCCTTTTTAAGCAATGCTCCATTTGGATTATTTTTGTACACATCATGCAAAAGCAATCCTACACAAGACGCATTGTTTGCAATAGTTCCATCAGCTCCCAATGGAGTTCCTGCCTTTACTACAGTGTCTGCTGACGCAAATACTGAGTCAGCAACTGTAATAGGAATAGCTTCACAATTTGCTCTTTTCAGAATATTGACTTCACTTGTCATTGTTTCTCTTTCAAATTTCATTGTTTATTTCCTCCCTATTTGAATCTGTTTAATCCTTCTGTTGCAGATTTATCAGATGACGCTTTTGACTCAACTGCTTTCTCTGCAAATTCAATGTCAGGTGTTTTTTCTTCATTGCCTGAACCACCTTTATCTCCACCTGGTGTCAAAGTTCCATCCATTAATTCCTCTTTTGTTCTCTGTACAGCCGCTTCTTTCTGCTTACCAAGCATAGATGCGAGGCTAGTAGCAAGTGCCTTGGATTTCTCTGCATCTTCAGATACAAGACCGTCAATTACATCTTTGTAATCTTCTTCATTCAAACCTGCTGCCACAAGAATCTTTTCAACATCTAATCGATTAGACTTTTTATCAAATTCAGCCTTAGATGCTGCAGCATCGTTTAATGCTTTTTGAATCTTCTCAGCATCCGTCAAATCTGCCTCCTGCAACTTCTTGTAAGCTGCAGAGTCTTCTCTCAACTGTTTTAACTCTTTTGGATCTACATTTTTTTTCTTTTCAGTTTCAATATCAGCTCCATTGATATTAAGAATTGCAGTAATCTGCGCTTCTGTTGCATCTGGAAACTGTTCTTTAATCTGCTCTCGTGTCATTTTTCTTACTCCTTCTTTCTCGAAACATACACTTTTTCAACACGGTGCGCTCCGCATAGTTTCTGCCGTCTAACGCTCGGGCCTGCAATATAAAAAGAACTACTCTAGCGGAATGTAAATCCACTTGAAGTAGCTCTATCTTTTAAGTTTACATGTGTCATTGGTATAAATACCACTTTACCTGTTTCTGTATTAAAGACATTCTTTCCTTTACAGCTGGTTTTAGGGCATTTTACTTCTCCTGTGCCTTGAAACTTCCCTAGAAGTCTTCCACAGTTTTTACATCTAACTTCCATCACTTGTACCACCACCTTTCGATGATGCACTAGATAATGCAACTTGTCTTTGATGCTCTTTTTCCATTTCAGCTTGCTTTTCTGCTGCTGTCTGATACAAAGCATCTAAATAATCCTTAGATTGTGTATATACCTTTTCAGGGTCGCCCCACAAGTCACAAGTTTGTATAGCAATTTTAGGATGAATACCTCTTTGAAGCATATATTGCAATGCCTGCGCTTTTACAAGCATGTTATCAGTCTTATTTCTAGTAATCTTGATATCAATATCTGCAATAGTAAGCTCAGAAGAAATTTGTTGTTTAACCTTGAGGATATTCAAAACAACCTTAAGGAACTCACGCTCAGACCTCTTAGTAACTGGCTCATCAATCTTAGCTCGCTGTTCTGCGAAATCCCAACCATTACGAAGATATACTGCTTGTCCAGTATCACCACCAGTGTTTTGTTCTCTACTAGGCATTCCCTCAATGATAAGCATATTTTTGTACAAATCATCCTTTAAGGTCTGTGTCTGTTCCTGATTTAGTTCACTAGAAACACTGCTCACATCTGCTGGCATTGATGGATTGACGGTCTTTACATTCAATGCACCAATCTTGCACATTTTCAAAAACGTCTTTTCATCAATCTCACAATTCACAAACTTGATAAAAGCCTGCACAAACTGAGCCACACCATCTAAGCGATTCGATTGAACCTCATTTATGGCATCCATAAGCGTAATTGCTATCTCGATATCAGATAAACGCCTTGGATTGTTAGGAAACTCAATCAACAAGATTCGACCATGCCCATTAATAGAAGATTTTTCCTCTATATACTCACCATCTCGAATGTAGTAAACAAAATTCTTCGTAGTACAGTAATATACTGTCCGTCCTTCAGAATCTGTCCTGATTGAAACAGACATTAATGCAGGACGTCCTTTGGCTGACGAGTAAATTATAAAATTATATCGTGGATCAGGAGATTCCAAATCAAACATTGGCTCTCCATCATCGACTTCGCCCATTTCACAACTCCAAGTTTCACGATAAGCAGTTCCACAAGTGCTTTGGAAATCACCAAGCACAATATCGTGATAATCCTTGCTGCGAGTTTTCATGAATCTATTCAGTTTATCAATTTCCTTGGAAATTGCTTCGTCATCATTCACGCTGGTATACTGAATTGGTTCACCATAGTTCTGTGCCATCATGAAACGATTAATTTCTAATGCATGATTCTCAACAATTTTGTTGTTAATCTCTGGTCGCACATCTTTCCGACGATACAGTATTGGTTGATCACCTGAAACATAGTGATACAGATAATCCATTTCTCGGCGATTCTGATTATGAATTGGTAATGCCTTTTCTAATTCCTCAATAGCTTGCTCTGGTGTTGTAATGCTTGTTCTGTTGCTTATAATCATTTTTCTTCCGTAAGCCCCATGACAAACCTCGTGAAAAGGTTTACTATTTCTATGCCATAGACTGTTCATCTGTTATCACCTACCTTTATTACATAAAAATACCAGCCTTGATTGCTCAAAGCTGGTATCTATTGAGGAGTGAAGGTCTTTGAATACACTTCTTTACAATATCATAATAACATTTCACGATTGTGAATTGTGTGAAACCTCATTTTCAGTGATAATTTTATCGATTTTCTTCGAAATGGTACTTCTATCATATCCTAATTCAGAGCCTATACGCTCATCAGTCCACTTATCTATGTACTTAAGTCTCAATATCGCTTTGTCCTCAATCTTATCAAGGCTCTCAATGAACATTTCTATATCAAGCTTCATATCTTCGTATAACTGCTGATTCCCTTGCAAATCAATCAAAAGCTGACTCACTAACTTCTTACGCTCCTCATCTGATTTTACATTAGGACCAGATACCACGAAATGACATTGTGCATATGGAAAATTCTGCATTGACCCGCTTACAACTCCATGTGAAGCTGAGACTGGATGTTTTTCAAAATATCTTAACCTTCTCTGGATTGATTTAATGTAACTGTCCAAATAAACATACTGTGCTAAAAATTCTCTAGTGATTATCATTTCTCTATACACTCCTCTAATATGGTCTAGGCATAGCCTCGCATTTCGCATACATTTCTCCTGATATTAGTTGCAGTAACTGCACCAACCCATCTGGAGCATCATCATGAGTATTTTTACCTATTTGAACAAATGTTGTTAATTCTTCCATTGCCGCTTTGTATTCTTCACTTTGCAACTCAGGATTTAGGAAATAAAACCTTCTCTTAATATCTGGCGCATACTGAATAATCTTTGCAAGTTTACTCATTTGGTTACTTGCCTTTGCCCAAGTAATATTTGTCTTAAAGCCTTGCTCCTTAAGCATTGAATCAATTGATTCCGCATATTCATCACCGCCATTGTTAGCTTCTGCTCGAATCATATTCGGCTTATGTTGTAATGTCTTGGCAACCACTAATGGCTTTGTAGTATACTTATCTCCTTTGTTGAAAATCCAATCTGGTATATAAATTGGTCCGTCATCTCTACTGCCAAATACTTTTCCAAACGGCATTGATAAACTATCTCCGCCACCCCATGCAACGTCGCACGCTGCTGCTGTAAGGCACTCTCCATCTGGAAGAACACCATTATAAAAATTGAGTTCATCTTCTGGGAACAGAAGCCCTTCACGAATGAACGGTTTCTGTTGATACTTGGCCATCCACTCGTTTTTATCCAAACGGTCACGGAGTTCTCGATAATACTCTGTTGAGAATCCAACTCCATAATCATAATCAAAGTTAGATTCATCATTTTCGTTAAGTGCAGGAATCTTTCTGAACCTTGCCTTAGGATTTCCTTGAAACTTGTCCTCGTTTCTTCCCAATGGATCTATTACGTTCCATCTCGTGCCCACCATTAACTCTTTTGCACCGTCATTTTTACGGTCTACCATGATGTTAAGATAATCCTGGTATCTATTCTCCAAACGAGTAGGGCTTAACGATTCTGTACGGTCACGGATAAGGTCATCCACATACAAATAACCACCAGAAGAAATATCCACCGCACCAGTCCATGTACCGTCGATACCACGGCAAGTAAGCGTTGCAAATCTATCTGGCGAATTCAAGTTAACTGTATACTCATCAGATGACTTGCTTTCTAGCGTAACATTAGGGAATATCTCGCTGTATGTATACTCAACAGACGTTACAAGATTTAAGAACTCTTTATAAAATCCTTTGGCAAGGATACCTGAATGGCCGCCCATTGCATTGTGCAAGTCTGGGTGCCGTCCTGCCACCCATGACAGAAAGAAAATGCAGACCGTGGATTTACCAACTCGGGGCGGTAATGACAATCCATAGAACTCTATCACACCATCTTCAAGGTCTTGCAGGTCATCTACGACAATCTTCAAGGTCTTTGCTCTCGGCTGATAGAATCGCTTTTTAGGAGAACGATTTTTCTCCATGTACAGCAAATAGCTTTCAAATCGATGCGGTGCTTCAAACTTCAACGCTTCCCAATACAGTTCATTCAATCCAACCGATACTGGCAGGGTAGGGACCTTCCGTTTGATGAAATCTGTCAGTTTCAGAGCATATCCAAGGTCATTATCGCCATCTTCGTCAGCGATTACCTTTGCCATATCTAACAAATCACGCAAAGCCTTATATGAATTTAAGTCTGATTGTTTTATGGCTGCTACAATCGCCAGATTCTTCTCTGAAACGCCCACTATCCGTCAACTCCTTACTGCCGCTGACGTTCGGGACATTCTGGGCGAAACTACAACTTATTCAATATCAATATCCAATGGTAGACCTCTTCGCCTACTTAAGCCAATTTCTCCACTCTGTAACTCTTGTAATCTCTCGTTACAATCCTCATCGGTTTCATAACCACTACAGAAAACACAATCATCTGGAGCACGCCACTTATCCACCAAATCAACAATGAAATACAAAACTGTATGCTCTGGATTAAATGGTTTTGTGCAAATTATATATCTTTCATCCCTTGCTCTCACCGTATAGGGCCTTTTCTCGTTTGGTACATGAACTTTGTCTCCAACTTCTACACGCATTGTCTATTCTCCTTTTCAAACTTCTCAATAATGCATGCCAACATATATCTGCCACTAACTCTGGGTGCATTAAATATTAACCACATCTTACCTTTTGGCTCCTGTTCGCAAGCCTTAAGGAACTGTTTTTGCCACTCCGTTAACGGCACTGGACTTGTTTTCTCGGCAAATTCAACTAATGACATTCTTAACACCTATCCCTGCATCTGTGATAAATTACTCTGTGACTAAAATTCGGTCTATACATCCTGCCAATAGAACGAACAAAGGGATATTTTACCTTCAGCTCGTCAAAACAATAGTCTTTAAGGTTATCTATCGCTTCTACCAAAGGTTCTAAGCAGACTGAAAACTCTTTTACCGCTTTTGCGCATTGTCGTGATATCTCCATCTGCTCTAAGAAACCCAAAATCATGTTCCATGTGTCAAGAACTACCTCAGACCATTTATAAAACCATTCAAGCATCTTTTTCGCCCAGTTCAGCAATTCCTGAACAGATTCGTTGTCATA
>CAZHEM010000045.1:0-18694 GCA_964531725.1 uncultured Acetatifactor sp. | reverse complement strand
ATATAGCTGAATCAAACGTACCTTGATAATTGAATAAAGGCTTTGCACTATGGTATAATATCACCAACGAAAGGCGGTGTTGGAAAGTGAGCAATGAACCAATGACAGATAAACAGTTACGATATATTAATAGATTAACAGTGTTCGTCAGAAAATTGTTAAAACTTGTACCACCAGAGAAAAGAGAGGACTTAGAAAATGAATTTGATAGTATTCTCTTAGAAGTTACAGAACCAAACGAAACCAAATAATTATCATTTCTTAAACATTTAAATAGTTCCGTTTATTCCTTATAGCAACTAAATTAACCCAATATATCTAAGGTGCAAAGTCTTTATTGAGCGATAAAGGCTTGCACCTTTTTTGCCCTAATTACAAGCTTTTCTAATGGCATTTACATTGACATAAGGGGCAAAAAGTTGCATAATTAATGGGAAGACAAAAGGTAGTCTTGTTACAGTATGTATTGTTTTATAGGAAAGGATACTATTGCCATATGAAAGGTAAAATTAATATCTCTGATTCTGAATGGGAAGTTATGAAGCTGTTGTGGAAACAGGAAGAACCAATCAAGCAGCCACAATTACTAGAAGTATGTGAAAAAGAAGGAAAAGAGTGGAAACGACAGACCCTTAACACCTTTTTATCTCGATTAGAGGAAAAAGGGCTTGTAAAAAGAGAAGGTGGCTATGTGTCTACCTTGATGGGGGAAGAGGAATTCAATTTCCATCAGGTGAAAGAGGCAATCAATAGCTTGTATGACGGGAAACTAAGTAAATTCGTAGCAGCATTCAGCAAAGAAAATGCCATTACAAAAGAGGATGCAGAGGAATTATATAACATAATTAATGCAAAAAGAGGATAAGGGGTAATGAATTACATTTTGACAATGAGCCTGTCGGGAACGGTTATGCTTATGTTGTATTATATCATCAAAAAGCTGGCAGGGGATAGACTATCGAATCAATGGAAATATAGATTGATAAAAGCGGCCATTTTGTATTACCTGATTCCGCTAGGTTTTTTGGAAAAAGGCTATAAATACATCATAGATAAAATGACTAAAACCTTTTCAAGAGAAGTAGGGATTGTTCAAATTCTTGCAGAGCAGAAAGTGGTGTTCTATGCAGACGACCAGATTATTTTGAATGACACATTGAAAAAAGAAATATGCTTGTTAACTTTATGGCTACTGGTTGCAGTTGGAATATTTGCCAGGAAATATTATCAGTACCTACGAAACAAAAAATACTTAATGCACTGTAAAGGGGTAATTAGAGAATCCAATGAAAACCAATTGTGGAAAAGGTTAAGTCTTGAGTACGGTGTGAAAAAGGTACTTTGCTTTGGTTGCTCTAAGGATAGCCCATTGGGAGAGCGAGCCTTTACATTGGGAGTATTTCACCCCATAATATTCTATCCTTGCGATGCTAGTAGAGAAGAGCAAGAACTAATCTTACGCCATGAGTTGACTCACATCCAGAGGAAAGATGTACTATGGTCCATGCTAATGTACGGAGTGACCATTGTTCACTGGTATAATCCCTTTGTGTGGTGGATGCGCAAAGAACTGGAAGCGATCTGCGAAATGTCCTGTGACGACAGAGTGATGCAGGATAAAGACGAGACACAGCGACGCCAGTATGGAATGCTGATTATAGATATGGCAACCAAAGATTCGGGAAATGAGTTGTGGAGCTTTGCCATGAGTAAAAAAGGTCTGAAAATGAAAGCAAGAGTGGAAAACGTGATCATTGAAAAAGGGAAATTATGGGGAAAATTTGCATCAGCTTGTATTGTAGCAAGCTTAGTGCTCGTAAATTCACTAACTGTATTTGCCTATGAAGATGTGGTAGTGGAAGTAATGGAAGATGTGGAGGAGCATCATTTAGAAGGACTAGAGCATTGTGATATGGTGTTCATACCAGATGATGCCACAGAGGAAGAGCGTCAAAAGATAAGCTTTTATGCGAAGGAATATGAGATTCTCTATGATTTGCAGTTTACAGATGAGCAGGGAAACATTTATCCAATTCAGCAGAATGATATTCAAACATATGCCATTTGTGACCACAATTACATAAAAGGAAGTACACAGAGACATATTGCGAAGAGAGATGGAAGTTGTCTTATTATTATTTATGAAGCTACCATGTGCACCAATTGCCATCATGTAAGCTACGGGGATGAAATCAGTAGAAATACATATGTATCTTGCCCTCATTAGGATGAAATAGCACATTCTTTTCTAAATTGCTGATATAGTTTGTTGACAAAAGGAAGAGAATGTGTTATTTCATAAATGACTACAGCATGTAGTCTGGGCGAAGGGAGGGTGCGCTAAGAACGGAAATGAAAAAGACAGTCATTCTTATAGCACTTATATTTTTTCTTGGGGTATATTTTTTAATAAAAACCGCTACATGGTCTATTCCGGATGAGTTTGACCGATTAACCATCCGGAATGGCACAACGGGAGACTTCTATGAAGTCGTAGGGGAGGATTTAACTGATTTCTGTAATAGAATGGAGTCTGTTACGTTCCGCAGAAGTGAATTTTGTGGACTAAGAATGGGCTTTATGTATCATTTGATTTTTTATAAAGGTGATAAAGAGATTGATTCGATAACTGTAAAAGGTGAGAATATGTCGTATAGACCGCTTTGTATATATAGAACATCCGAAAATATGCTAACGTTAATAGAAGGCTTTCTGGGGGATTTGGATTAATAGAATAACGAATGAGGAAACGCTATGGTATGCGGGGGCACCATAGCGTTTTTTCATTGCTTTTTTGTGTGCGGAAAACACAAATTGTTCACAAACTTAAAACAAATTTAAGGTAAAACTTAAGGTTCATTTTAGGTTGAGGGCATAGAATGGCTTTCAGAACAGGAGGAAAGAGTATGGGATTTCAAGATGTATTTAAGCGTTACGAGCTGAAGTACTTACTTACCAAAGAACAGAAAGACATCATTTTGAATGCAATGGAAGCCTATGTGGAGCCAGACGCTTTTGGAAGAAGTAGCATTCGCAATATATATTATGATACACCAAGTAGTCAGCTGATTCGTACTTCCTTAGAGAAGCCAGTATATAAAGAAAAGCTGCGTGTGAGAAGCTATGGAACAGCGAAAACAGATAGTACCGTATTCATTGAATTGAAGAAGAAATACAAATCCGTAGTGTATAAGAGAAGAGTAAGTGTTACGGAAGCAGAGGCTATGAATTACTTAAATAGAGGTAAGGCACTATCGAAACAGAACCAGATTACAGAAGAAATTGATTACTTTTGCAAGTTCTATGAGAATCTGGAGCCTGCCATGTTCCTTACTTATGAAAGGGAGTCGTTCTGTGGCAAAGAGGATAAGAATCTACGAATTACATTCGATGAAAAGATTCTATGGCGTACGGAGGATATCTCCTTATGTTCGCCAGTGTATGGAGCACCTATCATTGAGGATGGCTATTCTCTAATGGAGATTAAGATTGCAGGGGCTATGCCTATGTGGTTGGCAGAACTTTTATCAGAAAATCATATACATAAGACGTCCTTTTCCAAGTATGGAAATGCCTATTTACAGTTGCAAAGAGTAGCAAAAGAAGAAAAAGAGAACCATTTAGGAGGAAGAAAATATGCTTAACAATATATTTAACGGAGTGTTTGATTCGAGTACAGTGGCGGTAGTGCCAGTAGCTGATTTTATATTATGTGTGGTAGTGGCACTTGTGATTGGTGCTATGATAGCTGGAATGTATGCTTTTAAGAGCAAATATACACAGAGCTTTGTCATTACATTGGCGCTCTTGCCAGCAGTGGTGTGTGTTGTTATTATGATGGTAAATGGTAACGTAGGTGCTGGTGTGGCAGTAGCAGGAGCTTTTAGCTTGGTTCGTTTCCGTTCCGTGCCAGGAACTGCGAAGGAAATCGGTGCAATCTTCCTTGCAATGGGAGCGGGACTTATCTGCGGTATGGGATACCTTGCCTTTGCAGCATTGTTTGCGGTAATTGTTGGTGGCATGATGTGCGTGTATACCCAGCTTGCGGATATGCAGGAAAGTAAAAAAGGCGTAGCAAAGACCTTGCGCATTACCATTCCTGAAAATCTTGATTACACAGGCGCATTTGATGATTTGATGGAGCAATTTACCAAGGAAAACGAGCTTCTGGATGTGAAGACTACCAATATGGGAAGCCTTTTTAAGCTTACATACCGTGTGGTACTTAAGGATGCCGCACAGGAAAAAGCATTCATTGATAAGCTTCGCTGTCGCAATGGCAATCTTGAAATCGTGATGGCAAAACAGCAGAGTGCAGTTGTTGAATTGTAGAACTGCAGATACAAGGTAGAGTAGAACTGTGGATGTAAGGTAGAGTAAAACTGCGGATGCATGGCAGAAGCGTATCTTAGATGAATTTAGCGGATAGATAAAAATGATTGGTAAGATAGAAAAAATAGAAATTAAGATAAAAATAAGATAGAAATAAGAGAGGAAGGACAGAGATGAAGATTAGAGCATATATGTTAAGTCTGATGCTTGCGGCATCCTGTGTCATGAGCGGATGTGCAGGGCAAGGGAATGCAGAAGTGTTGTCAGAGACATTGGCAGATACAAAAGGCGAAGAACAGGTTACTCAGGGAGAAGGAAGTGTTGCAACCATTGCAGCAGGCCCTTCTGTTATGGATACCAGTGAGATGTTCTCAGATAGAGATAAAGAGATTGGATATGATGAATCTGATAGTGTAACAATTACCTTGCAAGGCGATACTGCCAGCGCAAGTTCAGATAAAGTAACCATTGATGGAAGTGAGATTACCATTACCGAAGAAGGCACTTATGTGGTGTCTGGAACTTTGAACGATGGTAGCATCGTCATTGAAACAGCAGATGATAAAAAGATTCAGTTAGTATTAAATGGTGCAAGCATTGCTTCCAGTGACAGCGCAGCAATCTATGTAAAAGAGTCTGATAAAGTATTTATTACCACTGTGGCAGGAACACAGAACACTCTTACCAACAATGGGGAATATGTGCAGACTGATGACAACGCAGTAGATGGTGTTATTTTCTCTAAGGCGGATTTGACCTTAAATGGGGAAGGTGCATTGTGCATTACCAGTGAGTATGGTCACGGCGTAGTGTCAAAGGATGACTTGGTAGTTACTAGCGGTACTTATGACATCACAGTAAGTGGTCATGGTTTGGCAGGAAAAGATAGTGTAAGAATCGCCAATGGTGATTTTACCCTTAATGTAGCACAGGATGCCATCCATACATCTAATTCTGAAGATGCAGAAAAGGGATTTGTATATATTGCAGATGGTAATTTTCAGATTGTAGCACAGGACGATGCCATTCATGCGGAGAGCAAACTATTAATTGAGAATGGTAATATTAACATTACAGAATGTTATGAAGGCTTAGAAGCAATCGCTATTGATGTAGTTGGTGGCAACATCAATATTACGGCAAGTGATGACGGTTTGAATGCAGCAGGTGGCAATGACCAGAGTGGCAATGAAACTGGTTGGGGCATGATGGATACCAATGCAGATGCTTATGTGAATATTGCTGGTGGTGTGCTCTATGTGAATGCAGAAGGTGATGGACTTGACTCAAACGGTAACTTATATGTATCTGGTGGTGAAATTTATGTAGTGGGACCTCGCAATAGCGGTAATGGTGCGTTAGATTATGCCATTGACGGACAGATTAGTGGTGGTACTTTTGTGGCAACAGGCATGAGTGGAATGGCAATGAACTTTGGCAGTAACTCTACACAGGGTTCGATTATGAACACTTCTTCTATCACCTTGCCAGCAGGAAGTGTCATTGAACTGACTGATTCTACAGGAAATGTATTGTTAAATTATACCACAGAAAAGGAATGCAATTCCGTGGTAATTAGTTGTCCTGAAATTGAAAAGGATCAGACCTATACATTAAAAATGGGTGATGAAACAACCGAAATCCAGATGACAGACATTATCTACGGAGCATCCCATGGAATGGGTGGCGGCCAAGGTGGTTTTGGTGGCGGAAAAGGAGGCTTCGGTGGTCGTGGTCAAGGAGGACAGAATGGCGAGAGACCTGACATGAGCCAGATGCCAGAAGGGATGCAGAATGGAGAGATGCCAGAACTTCCAGAAGGTATGGAATCCGGTCAGATGCCAGAGGGTATGGAATTGCCAGAAGGCATGGAACCCGGTCAGATGCCAGAAGGAATGGAATTGCCAGAAGGTATGCAGAACGGCGAAATGCCACAACCACCAGAGGGCATGGAAATGCCAAATGGCCAGATGCCTCAGAGACCAGAGCAGCAATCTTCAACTGCGCAAAATACTAATGCATAAATAGGTGCATATTAATATAAAAATCCAAGGAATACTTAACAAAAAGCTGATAATTAAATAATATTTTGTTATAATACCTCTATAGTTACAAGCTATGGAGGTATTTTTATGCAAAGCCATGAGATTCATCAGATTGTGGAGAAACAGAGAGCCTATTTTCATACAGGTGCTACCTTGGATGTGAAAGGTAGAATAGAGGTGCTTAAGCGTCTAAAAGAGACCATTCTAGAGATGGAAGATGAGATTTTGGATGCGTTGCATTCTGATTTGGGTAAGTCTCGTCAGGAAGCATATATGTGTGAGATTGGGATGGCTTTGGATGAGATTCATCACATGGTAAAGTATGTGGCGAAATATGCTCGTGGGAGAAGGGTAAGGACTCCTCTTGCCCAGTTTATCTCTAAAAGTGTTGTAAAACCTATGCCTTATGGCAATGTGTTAATTATGAGTCCTTGGAATTATCCGTTTTTATTAACCATAGATCCGTTAATTGATGCCTTGGCGGCAGGCAACACCGCAGTGATTAAGCCTAGTGCCTACTCTCCGGCTACCAGCGCTGTGCTTGTGAAGTTGATTCATAAGTGTTTTTCCCCAGAATATGTGGAAGTGATTACTGGAGGACGTGCAGAGAATCAGTGTTTATTTGAAGAAAAGTTCGATTATATCTTTTTCACGGGAAGTCAGGCAGTGGGAAAAGAGGTAATGCGCCACGCAGCCAACTATTTGACTCCTGTGACCTTGGAGCTTGGAGGAAAGAGCCCTTGTATTGTGGATTCTACCGCCAAGATAGAACTTGCGGCTAAGAGAATTGTATTTGGCAAGTTCCTAAACTGTGGTCAGACCTGTGTGGCACCAGATTATGTGTTGTGTCAGGAAAACGTAAAGGAGCGACTAATTACCGCCATCAAAAAGGAAATAACCCTACAGTATGGGGAACAACCGTTACAGAATCCTGCTTATGGTAAGATTATCAATGAAAAACAATATAATCGATTACTGGGATTGCTGAATACTGATAAAATCATTTGTGGCGGTCAGCGTGAGAAAGAGGAATTGCGCATTGCTCCTACGGTTATGGATAATGTAACATGGGAAGACGCCGTAATGCAGGAGGAAATATTTGGCCCAATTTTACCAATATTGACCTTCCAGACTTTAGATGAAGTCATTCAAGTAGTGAATACTCATCAGCATCCGTTGGCATTCTACTTTTTCTCAGAGGATAAAAAGGCAATCAAGAAAATGCTAAGTCGTTGCATTTTCGGTGGTGGTTGTGTGAACGATACCATCATCCATTTGGCTACTGCTAATATGGGATTTGGCGGTGTAGGTGAGAGTGGTATGGGTTCTTATCATGGGAAAGCAGGCTTTGATACCTTTTCTCACAAGAAAAGTGTTGTGAATAAAGCAACATGTCTAGACTTGTCTATGCGTTATCAACCTTATACTAAGCGGAATGAAAAGATGATACGTTTTTTCTTGAAGTAAGATAATGAATGGTATGAAGCGTAGAGTGTATGGATATATGTAGAAATGTTGTTAGACGTGGATATAAGATATAAAGATAGATGCAGGTACGAAGGGGCTTATTGAAAAGATGATGAAGCAGATGGATATTCAACAAGATGACCTTTTTCGCTATGAGAAATACGAGGGACAGGAAGCGGAAGTGCACTTGCCTGCCCTTGTGTGCAACAAGCCTTTGGGCATTATAGGGACGAAGGCTTTTTTGAGCTGTAAGTCAGTGGAAAAGCTAATATTGCCAAAAAGCTTGGTGCAGGTAGAAGATTGGGCTTTTGCTCATATGAAGAATCTGCAAGAGTTGACGTTTCCGGCCAAGAAGATTGTGTTTGGCAAAAAAGTATTTCTTGGCTGTGATGGTTTATGTCGAGTGGTTCTCCATGATGCTAATGTGTACCAAGGAATTCCGTATTTTTTAGCCAATGCCTTACGATTCCTAGAGGATGAGTTGTTATTTGACTTGGAACAGGCTGGAAATGTAGATGGACAGTGGCAATGGTTGGTGCGGTATGACGAAAAACTGACAGAGTACATAAAAAGACCTAATGACGATGGATTTGTGCCAGCCTTTATCGGTTGGTTTGATGTGGAAGATGTAGATGACCAAAAAGATAAATACATATTGTCTCAGCGCAAAAATAAAGTCCTATTGGTATTTCAACGGTTGATATATTCTGCTAAAATAGAAAGTAGTGTGGAGCATTTTTTACAAGAATATCTTTTGCAGAATGAAGCGTTGATTATGGAAGTACTGCGAGAGAATCCATGTGGGAAGGACATACGATATTATAAGGCTTGGAAGCAGGCGAGTGGTCTGAACACAGAACTTTGTAAAGAAATTTTGACGTGGCTTCCAGAGGATGAACCAGAGCTTAAAGCATATTTGCTAGAGATTACCTTAGAAGATACAAAGGCGGAGAATTATTTTAAGGATTTGGAGTTATAAGATGAAAAGTAAATTGAATTACAATCATACCATGTATGCCAGTTTTGTAGGTTACATGGTGCAGGCAATTGTAAATAATTTTGTGAATCTGTTGTTTTTGACCTTTCATAGTACCTATAGTATTCCTATGACGAAGATTACCTTTTTAATTACCTTTAATTTTGGAATGCAGTTGTTCATTGATGCGATTGCACCAAAATTTGTAGACCGAATTGGATACAAGGTATCCGTGGTAATAGCGCATGTTGCTGCAGCAATCGGATTAATGTCTTTGGCATTTCTGCCAGAGTTGTTCCCAGACCCATTTGTAGGCTTATTGCTGGCAGTGGTTATTTATGCGGTGGGTGGAGGATTACTTGAGGTATTAATCAGCCCTATCGTGGAAGCCTGTCCTAGTGATAACAAAGAAGCAGCGATGAGTTTACTACACTCCTTCTATTGTTGGGGACATGTAATGGTAGTTGTGGTATCTACTGTGTTTTTCGCTATATCTGGAATTCACAACTGGAAGATAATGGCTTGTATCTGGGCATTGATTCCATTGGCAAATGCGATCTTTTTCACACAGGTTCCTATTGCTAGCTTAATTGAAGAGGGCGAGACGGGATTGACCATGAAACAGTTATTATCCAAAGGACTATTCTGGTTGATGGTGCTTTTGATGGTATGTGCAGGTGCTAGTGAGCAGGCTGTAAGCCAGTGGGCATCTACCTTTGCAGAGCAAGGATTAGGAGTGTCTAAGACCATCGGAGATTTGGCGGGACCAATGCTTTTTGCGGTTATGATGGGTCTTGCAAGAACCATTTATGGTAAATATGGAGAGAAGATAGATTTACAGAAGTTTATAATCGGTAGCGGAATGCTGTCGGTTGCAAGCTATTTATTGATTGCCCTGTCTCCATGGCCATTAGTAGGTTTCTTAGGATGTGGTTTGTGTGGATTCTCAGTAGGAATTATGTGGCCTGGGGTATTTAGTATGGCATCGGCACAGATTCGCAATGGTGGAACCATGATGTTCGCTTATCTTGCTTTGGCAGGAGATTTAGGTTGTGGGGCTGGACCTACTATCGTGGGTGCAGTATCTGGATTGGCAAATGATAATTTGAAGATTGGCGTATTAGCGGCTATTATTTTCCCATTAGTATTGGTAGGTGGAATTGTATTAAATCGTATGCGAAATAAAGATAAAAATGAGGGAGTGGAAGTATGTTAGAATTGACAAGAGTTGAATCTTTAGAATGTGGTGTGTCTGCAAAAGTGGTAGAAGCATTTGAACAGAGATTAAAGGAACAGAAGGTTAGAATGCACGGCTATATGCTTCTTAAAGGAAAGCAAATCTGTGCAGAGAAGTATTGGGCGCCTTATGATAAGGACACGAACCATAGAATGTATTCCATTACCAAGAGTTATGTGGCATTGGCAATTGGTTTGTTGGTAAAAGAAGGTAAAGTGACATTACAGGATAAAATCTGTGATTATTTTCCTGAGAAATTACCAGAAGAGGGAGCTCATCCATGGTGTGAAGAAATGACTATTGAAGATATGCTGACCATGCGTACTTGTTATAGTTCTACTACCTTTAAAAGATACGATGGAGAGGATTGGACAGAATCCTTTTTCCGTGTGGCACCAGACCATGTGGCAGGAACGGTATTTTCTTATGATACTTCTGCAACCCATACCTTGGCGGCATTGGTGGAGAAGCTAACAGGGAAAGAACTGCTAGTATATTTGCAGGAGAAGATGTTAGATAAGCTTGGTTGCTCTAAGGGGGCGTACATAATGAAAGACCCAGTGGGAGTATCCCAAGGTGGAAGTGGTCTTATGTGTACCATGGAAGATGTAGCAAGGGTGGCGTATTTATGTAATCATATGGGTCAGTTGGATGGAGAAGAATTGATATCTAGGGATTATATGGAGGCGGCTACAAGCTTGCAGGTTCCTACGGATACTCATGTACCGTTGGATGAGAAGCTGGGATATGGCTACTATATCTGGATGGGCAGACACAATAGCTTTGTAATGTACGGTATGGGCGGACAATTGGCAATTTGTTTCCCAGAGGCGGACGTGGTAATGGTAACCATGGCAGATGTAATTGGAAGTCCCGTAGGATTGCATAGCATTTATGATGCTTTTTATGAGACATTATATCCTGTAGTGGCAGGAGAGAATGTCAGTGCTAGTGATGTTGTGAGAAGGGGGTATATTGCTTCGATAGAGACATTAAATGGGAACGGTGATAAAAAAACGGATGCACTCAATGGAAATGAAAAAAGAAAAATAAGAACTGGCGTAGAGAAGTACACCTTCTATCCGAATAATCAGATGAATTGGGAGAATATCACTTTCAATTGGGAAGAAAACACAGTGGAATTCCAGATGCCAGAGGGTAATTTTACATTCCAGTTTGCTTATGAGCAACCAAAAAAGCAGGAATCTTTCTGCAATTCTGGTTATGCTTGCGAATGTCAAGGACAGTTCAAAATGGGACATTTTATTTTGGAGTGTTATGTGGTAGATGAAGAGCTAGGACATGTGACCATGGACTTTGCATGGAAGGATGATAGATTTAGCGTACGCATGACCAGTACCAACGAGCCTTTCTTCAAATATTTCAAGGGATTTGGTTCTGGAATAAAGAGTTCATAAAATCTTTAGAAAGTGTTGCGTGACTACTTAGAGAAGTTGTGCTATCCTAGTATGCGCATAAAATACAATTAATCAGAAAAGTTGTGTTTCTATGTGTATAGATAAAAGTAGTAATTTGTAATGGAAAGGATTTGTAACATGCGTAAGGAATCAATAGACGAGATGGAGCGAATTCGCCGTGGACTGGAAGCTTATTTGGAGGAGGAAGTCTACGAGGAAGATTGGGATAGCAAAGAATGGCGTGCAGCAGCAAAGGCAGAACGTAAAGGGATAAACGCAAATAGTAGCAAGATTGATAATCAAGAGTTAGATATCATAGATTTGAGTGAAAATCATAAGGGCATACCTGAGAGAGAGCTTAATCGGAACATTGTAAGTGAGTATGAGCAATATGAAGAACTTGAAGATGATGAAGATGAGCAAGATTGGGACAGCCCACAGAGACGTGCTGCACGTAGAATGCCAGTGAATACAGATTTGGCAAGAACTGTAGGAAGCAGACAGAATTCACAGGTGACAACCATGGGAAGTAATGCATCGAAAGGAAGAGTGAATCAAGAGATGTCTCAGAAGGATAAGAAAGCTAAAAAGGCTGAAAGTAAGGACGAAAAGCGTGGAAAAAAGAAGAAATCCCGTTTTAAGAGATTTTTACTTAAATTAGCAGTAGTTTTAGCTATATTTGCACTAGGAATCAATTATCTTGCAGGACTTGTTTATGATAAAATGAATTATCATGAGATAGAATCGTTAGCCTTAGCACCATTAAAAGAAGATGGTGTAGTGAATATTCTGTTGATAGGTAATGATTCTCGTGAGAATGGTGAAGACGGACGTTCCGATGCCATGATTCTGTTGTCTATCAGTAGCAATACGAAAAAGATGTACATGACTTCGCTTTTGCGAGATATGTATGTGGAGATTCCGGGACATGACGGCAACCGTCTGAATGCAGCTTATGCATTTGGGGGTGCAGAGCTGTTAATGGAGACTACTGAGACTAATTTAGATATTGAAGTGAATCATTATGTATTGGTGAACTTCGAGGCATTTGCTAATTTGGTGGATGCAGTTGGTGGCGTGAATCTAGAACTTACCAGACAGGAACAGGAATATGTTAATGGCTATCTGGTAGAGTATAATGCCTTAACTGGCAAAGAACAAGGAACCGATAACTTAGAGATAAATGATGGCGGAATGGTACATTTAAATGGACCACAAGCTCTTGCTTATACTAGAAATCGTTATCTGGGAACTGATTTTGGTAGAACCGAGAGACAACGTAAGGTGTTAACAGAGGTTATTAAGGGATTACCAAAAGCGGTATTAACCAATCCAAAGGAATTAGTGGATGGTTTGATGCCTAATTTAACCACTAATTTGACGAAGTTAGATTGCATTCGTTTGGCGGGAGAGGCTGCGAAACTGGCAGTATATGATTTGGAACAGATGAGTATTCCTGCGGAAGGTACTTATAAAGATGCATCTATTCGAGGAATGGCGGTGCTAGAAGTAGATTTTGGTGCCAATAAAGAGATTTTACACACCGCAATCTACGGTGAATAATCATACGAAAAGAGAAGGAAAATGGAAGTTATATTATTTGTATTTATCGGATTAAGCTGTTTGACCTTAGGTGTTAGAACCATCTCCGCAGAGGAGCGAAACAAGATTTTTAATAAACGCCCTATTAAGGTGAAAAGTGTACAAGCATATAATCGTTTTTGTGGAGGATTGATTATAGGGTTTGGTATTGTAGCAGAGATTACAGTGTATTTTATGGTGTATACAGAGGGAATTGTAAGTACCTTATGTACCTTGGGTGTGATTGCAGAGGCATTCTTGGTAATGACCATTTATAATCAAGTAGAGCGCAGAATGTTGGTGCAGAATTAGGAGGCTGGAGCGTTCATGAGGGGACTTGGATGGCGTATAAGGTGTATGGTATTAATGACAATGATGTCAGGGGTATGTTGTGCATGTGGGAATGGTGGAGATGCAACGGCTCATACCATTGTGGATGTGAATCAGGCAACACAAGAAGTATTAGAAGAAACAGCTGGGCAGGAGGCTGCTTTGAAGGGACAGGCGGTTACTCTGGAAGGAGAGGATATTCCGACTTTAGCTGTGGAAGAGACTCAGGAAGTGCTAGAATCACAAGAGGTAGAGCAACAAATAACTACCATTACCATATCAGCAGTAGGCGACGTGACTTTGGGAACTCATCAAGAGCAAGATTATTATGCCTCTTTTCGTCAGGTATATGATCAGGCAGAGGATGAGGGATATTTTTTCCAGAATGTACAAGATATTTTCGGTACGGATGACTGCACCATTGTGAATTTGGAAGGTAATTTTACTTTCTCAGAGAATCGAAATGGTGACAGGACCTATTTTATTAAGGGAGACCCAGAGTATGCTAGATTGCTAACTCACGGAAGCGTAGAAGTGGCTACTATGGCGAACAATCACCGCTTAGATTTTGGTGAAGAAGGTAGTAGAGACACCGTAAAGGCCCTTGAGGCGGAGGGTATTACTTATGCCTATGATAACAATGTGGCAATCTATGAGACAAAAGATATTCGCATTGGCGTGGTGGCAGTGAATGAGATTGGCTGGGGAGCAGGTGTGGAATCCTTGCTACAGGACGGAATTGCCAAGCTGAAAGAACAAGAAGTAGACTTGATTTTAACCTGCTGTCATTGGGGAATTGAACGAGAGAATTACCCAGAGGACTATCAGAAAGAGCTAGGAAGAAAGTGTATTGATTGGGGTGCCGACTTAGTCATTGGACACCACCCTCATGTAATACAAGGCATTGAGGAATACCAAGGAAAATTTATTATTTATAGTTTGGGTAATTTCTGTTTTGGAGCCAATCGTAATCCAGCGGATAAGGATTGTATGATTTTCCAGCAGACTTTTACCTTTGTAGATGGTGTGAAACAGCAGGATCAAGCAATTCAGGTAATTCCTTGTTCCGTTAGTTCGGTTAGCGACCGTAATAATTTTCAGCCTACACCTGCTACTGGGGATGAGGCTACTAGAATTCTGAACCGTATTAATGAGTACAGCAGGGATTTCGGGGTGTTGCTGGATAGCGAAGGAAAGCTAATAAAATAAGAGAAGGTGAGGTACCCTATGGAAAAAAGAGCGATGAACAAATTGGGAGTTGAGACATCTTTATTAGGTTTTGGATGCATGCGCTTCCCTGTAACTGAAGATGGAAAGATTGATGAGCCAGAAGCTGAGAAAATGTTGGATAAGGCTATTGTAGCAGGCGTGAATTATATTGATACCGCATATCCTTATCACAATGGAGACAGTGAGCCTTTCGTAGGTAAGGCATTGAAAAAATATGATAGAAGTTCTCTGTATATAGCAACCAAATTGCCAATCTGGCAGGTGGAGACCTTAGAGGATATTGATAGAATTATCAATCATCAATTGGAGCGTCTACAGACAGATTACATTGATTTTTACCTGATGCATGCTATGAATAAAGAGCGTTGGGATAAAATGCTTGCAATCGGTGGAGTTCAGAAGCTAGAAGAATATAAGGCAGCAGGTAAGATTAAGTATTTGGGATTCTCTTTCCATGACAGTTATGAAGTGTTTGAACAGATGATTAATTACAAGGATTGGGACTTCTGCCAGATTCAGTTTAATTATATGGATGCCAATATTCAGGCAGGTATGCGTGGCTATGAGCTTACGGTGAAAAAGGATGTGCCGCTGATTATTATGGAGCCTGTAAAGGGTGGATTGTTAGCTAAATTCTCAGATGATATTATGAAGAAATTCCATGCAAATGACCCAGATGCATCTGCTGCATCCTACGCCCTTCGTTGGGTGGGAAGTATGCCTAACGTGAAAGTTATTTTAAGTGGTATGTCTACCATGGAGCAGGTGGAAGACAACCTGAAGACATTTGATAATTTTAAGTGTCTGTCTGATTCAGAACAGACATTAATCGGAGAGGTAGTAGATATTCTCAATAGCCGTGTGCAGAGTGGCTGTACCGGATGTAAGTATTGTATGCCATGTCCTTTTGGTGTGAATATTCCAGCTAATTTCTCAGCATGGAATAATTACCACATTTACCAAGATTACAATGTGGTAAAGGGCAAATGGGAGAATGAGATTGGAGAAGCTGCACAGGCAAAGAATTGCGCAAAATGTGGTAAGTGTGAACAGGCTTGTCCTCAGAAGCTATCTATTCGTGCTGATTTGGAAAAGGTACAGGCAGATTTTGACAACAAGATTTTCTAAGGAAAAGAAATGAGGTAATCCGTGGAGAAAGCCATTAAGTTAGACTTTAAAAATGATAAAGTAGGTAGTTTGTATGTGAACTGTTGTGGCTGTTCTCAGACACAGCCCTTACATAGCTTTGGACCAGCATCCAAACCTCATTATTTAATCCATTATGTGTTAAGCGGTAAGGGAACCTTTCGGTTTCATGATAAGGAATACCGATTGGAAGCAGGCTATGGATTTTTGATTCAGCCTAACGAGCTTGCTTTTTATCAGGCAGATGAAAAGGAACCTTGGACGTATCTATGGGTTGGATTTGCAGGCAGCAGGGCAGAAGAGTACTTAAGCGCAATGGGATTATCAGAGAGACATCCTATTTTCTCCTGCAATCGCTCAGAAGAATTGTATTCCATTGTTCGTGATATGATGGAGCATAATACCTTTGGCGTGGCAGATGACCTTCGTAGAAATGGTCAGTTAGGCGTATTCTTATCTATCTTAGCAGACAGCGCGGGTATTGTAGTAAAGGAAGAAGAGGATAAGGGCAATCAGTATGTGAAAAAAGCGGTGTCTTTTATTCAAAGTAATTACTGTAACCCGATAAAGGTAACAGATGTGGCAGAATATGTTTGCATTAATCGTAGTTATTTATATACCTTGTTTCAGAATTATTTAGGTATGTCGCCACAACAGTTTTTGACCACATTTCGTATTACCAAGGCAAGAGAATTATTGGAATCTACCAATTACCCGATTGAAAGTATTGCGTTATCTTGTGGATATAGTGATGCATTGGTATTTACTAAGGCATTTCATGCTATGAAGGGAATGTCTCCCTCTAAGTATCGTAAGGAGAGTTTGAAGGAAACTACAAAAGAACAGTTACAGGAAGTAGAACATTTGATTACTGAACTTCTAAAGGAACAAGAATAATTTAACATTTTGACAGGTTTAAAAAACAAATGGGAATAGCATTCCATTAGTTTTTTTTGTACCATTGAGGCATAAAGAAACGGAAAGAACACGTAAACGGGAAGTTTAGATTTGGAGGATAGAAATGAAAGAGACTATTTTAGCAAAATTTGCAGAAGTATTTGGTGATAACAATGACGCAAAAGCTTACTTTGCACCAGGACGTGTAAACATGATTGGTGAGCACACTGACTACAATGGCGGTCATGTATTTCCATGTGCATTAACCATTGGTACTTATGGTGTGGCTCGTAAGAGAGAAGACAATAAGTTAAGATTTTATTCTATGAATTTTGAAGATTTGGGCGTAATTGAGTCTTCTTTGGATGACTTAAAACCTCATAAATCAGCTAACTGGACCAACTATCCCAAGGGAGTAATGTGGGCATTTGAGCAGAAAGGAATGAAGATTCCTTGTGGTATGGACCTTTTATTAAATGGTAACATCCCAAATGGTTCTGGTCTGTCATCTTCTGCATCAGTAGAAGTATTAACTGGATTTATCTTAAGAGACTTCTTTGGATTTGATGTAACCAATCAGGATTTGGCTTTGATTGGTCAGTTTGCAGAGAATAAGTTCAACAAGGTAAACTGCGGAATTATGGATCAGTTTGCCATTGCAATGGGTAAAAAGGACCATGCAATTTTCTTGGATACTGCTGATTTATCTTATGAATATGCACCTATTAAATTAGAGAATGCAAAGATTGTTATTGCTTGCAGTAACAAGAAACGTGGTCTTGGAGATTCTAAGTACAATCAGCGTCGTAGCGAGTGTGAGACTGCATTGGCAGAGCTTCAGCAGAGAGTAAAGGTTAAGACCTTAGGTGATTTGGATGAGGAGACCTTCGAGAAATTCTATGGAATTATCAAGACAGAAGACCGTAGAAAACGTGCAAGACATGCAGTATATGAGAATAGAAGAACGATCCGTGCGGTAGAAGCTCTTAAGGCAAATGATGTAGAGTTGTTTGGTAAATTAATGAATGATTCTCATGTATCTCTTCGTGATGATTACGAAGTAACTGGTATTGAATTGGATACTTTGGTAGAAGAAGCATGGAAGATTGAGGGCGTAATTGGTTCTCGTATGACTGGTGCTGGATTCGGTGGATGTACCGTTAGTATCGTAAAGGACGAAGCAATTGATACCTTTATCGATCAGGTTGGTAAAGCCTATGAAGCAAAGATTGGTTATGCAGCTGATTTCTATGTAGTAGAGATTGGTGATGGTCCATGTGTATTGTAAGATAGGGCGTACTATATGATAGTTCATTAGATTGTCATAGCAATGTATATTGCAGAATGGAGATAGAGATGATTCATACATATATTAAAAAGTTAGTATCTTATGGTGTGCAGACTGGATTGGTTGCAGCAGAGGATGTAATTTATACTACCAATCGTTTGTTGGAATTGTTCCAATTAGACGAGTTGGAGGAGACAGATACCAATGCTACTATGCGTGAGGATGATTTGGAAGAAGTGCTTAGTGGCATGATGGATTATGCTTATGAAAAAGGCATTTTAGAAGAAAATACAGTTGGTTTCCGTGATTTGTTTGATACCAAGATTATGGGACTTTTGATGCCAAGACCAAGTGAAGTAATTAAGGAATTTAAGAACTTATATGAAAACGTGTCTCCGAAAGCAGCAACCGATTATTATTACAAGCTCAGTAGAGATTCCGATTACATTAGAAGATATCGTATCTGTAAGGATATGAAATGGGTAACTTCTACCGAATACGGTGACTTGGACATCACTATTAATTTGTCTAAGCCAGAGAAGGATCCAAAAGCCATTGCAGCTGCGAAGAATGCAAAGCAGGCAGGTTATCCAAAATGTTTACTTTGCAGAGAGAATGAAGGCTATGCTGGTCGTTTGAATCATCCTGCAAGACAGAATCATCGAATCATTCCAGTGACTATCAATGACAGTCAGTGGGGATTCCAGTATTCTCCATATGTATATTATAATGAGCACTGCATCGTGT
>CAZHEM010000044.1:0-19254 GCA_964531725.1 uncultured Acetatifactor sp. | reverse complement strand
TACTGTTGATGGATTGCTGTTAGTATAGAGTTTTTTATATGATAAATTGTTATTTTTCCGTAAAAAAATCTACTAATGTTATGTCTAACCCTTTGCATATGCTACTAATAGTTACTATGCCAGGATTTTGTGAATTACCATACACAATATTTTTAACTGTGGATGGTGGCAAATCGCTTAATTTAGCCAATTTGTTCATACTAATATCACGTTCTTCGCAAAGATTAGTAATTCTTTTTCCGATGTCAATCATTATAATACCTTCCTTTTTCTATTGTTATATGTAGATATGTGCATAGTTGCACTTTAGTCCGGTGAAGTTGTTGCAAACATTTATTTTTTTCTCGAAAGTATAAACTATTTATTAACTATCGCTGAGACCTATTTACACTTTGATTTCACCCTATTACAATGCACATATCAGCTGACATATATGTGTAAAAGAGGTTAATAACAGTATAGAAAGGAAAGCTATAAATGAAAAGGTTTAAAAATAATTTACCAAAAATTACCAGTTGATTTTCGCAAACATTTGTTCTATAATAACCACACGGTGTGGAAGGAAAATTATAAAGGGGTGAAAGCAATGAACAGAAGAGAAGATGTAGTCGAAATGACTAACGAAGAGTATCGAGACAGGATAATATCGATATTTGTTTCCATGAATCGTAGTGATAGGTTGCGTTTTTGGTATCGCTATATTAATGCAATAGAAGAGGGAGAGGCTTAAGCCTCTCCCTGATTGTTTTTGGAGTACATAAAATCAATCATATCATCAATTGATTTCTTATCTGCATCCAGCAAGGACATGTATCTTTTCATTCTATCTACAAAATTTTTGTCTTTAGACATTTTGGTTATTTCTATTAAAAAATCAGCATTTTCATCATTATATAAATAGTCTATTTGTGGTTCCTTTCCTGTTGTTAAATATTCAACAGTAGTATCCAGTATTTCAGCAATTTTCTGCATTTTATCTTGTTTTGGCATACTTTTACCATTTTTCCAATCTGAAAGAGTAGAAGTAGCAATTCCTGTTTGTTGACTAATTTTGTATGGAGTTATTTCCTTTTCACTCAATATATCGTAAAAACGCTCATAAGCCATTATTCTTTCTAATATTTTTTTATCTTTATCCATATGTTGTTCCTTTCATAAAGTGAGAAAGAAAACTTTTGTATTTTACTGTTGACACAGAAAGAAAACCGTGATAAAGTAAAGCTACAAAAGAAAACCGAGCTAATCAATGCGGATTTCTTTCCCAACTGGAAATACAATTTATATTTTTTCGACAAAAAGAATTATATCGTATTTCCGTGATAGTGTCAATAAAATATCTCGGAAAGGAGTGTGTTTATGCCAAGTTATGAGAAGTATGCAGCGCTTAGGGATAAAAAGGGTATTTCTGATTATCAAGTGTGGAAAGATACTGGAATTGCTACCGCTACATTATCTGACTGGAAAAATGGAATTTCAAAACCCAAGACAGATAAATTAAAGATTCTTGCTAATTACTTTGGAGTAGGAATTGAAGAATTATTAGAGTAAGACAGAAAGGAGAAACATGAACGAACTACAGATTTTTGAAAATGCTGAGTTCGGGCAGATACGAACAGTACAACTGAATAGTGAAACCTATTTTGTAGGGAAAGATGTGGCTGAGAAGCTGGGGTACCAAAACGGTAGTCGAGATATTAACCGCCATGTTGATGCAGAAGATAGAACTGATGTCGCGATTCATGACGGTAGCCAAAACAGAAATATGATTGTGGTTAATGAATCTGGTTTATATGCGTTGATTTTTGGCAGTAAGTTAGAGTCAGCAAAGCGTTTTAAGCATTGGGTAACATCTGAGGTGCTCCCAAGTATCCGAAAGACAGGGAAGTATGATGTGACTACCCCTGCTACATACCTTGAAGCCTTGGAGAAGTTGGTTGAGACCGAAAAGGCGCGTTTGGAGCTAGAAACCACAGTCCAGCAGATGGATAAGGTTATTCTTGAAATGACACCAAAAGTTGATTATGTGGATAGAATCCTTTCTTCTACTGACTGTATGACAGTTACGCAGATTGCACAGGATTATGGAATGACGGCTATAGCTTTCAATAAGGTTTTGGCTAATGCATGTATTCAGCATAAAGTAGGCGATCAATGGATTTTGTATGCTGACCATCAAGGCAAAGGTTATGTTAAAACAAAAACCAGTGAATACAAAAAGAAAGACCAAACCATTGGGACTAAACCGCTTACAGTATGGACACAAAAAGGTAGAATGTTCCTTTATGAAAGATTGAAAGCGATTGGAATATTGCCAGATTGCGAGGCTACATATGCATAGTGTCTTTATTCGCGACATCATAATAGCTACATTACTGAGTGTAATTACGGCATTTCTATTTAAAGAAATATGTTTGGCTTACTGTATGATTCTTCCGTATTTATTCTTGATTATCGGAATAGAGGAATTTATGGAGCGGATAATCAGAATTATACATAACCAACGCATAATTAGGAAACTAAGAAACAGAAAAGTCCTGCCGCCGGCAAGCAAACAGGACTAATCAAAAAATACTACACCGTGATTATAACACGGAGAAAGAAGGATTACAATGAACAGAATTATTGAAAATAACCAGGCAGTTATCAATGGAGAAATCGCAAGCGATTTTAGATATAGCCATGAATTATATGGTGAAGGTTTCTATTTAGTAGATGTGAAGATTTCACGTCTAAGTAATAGTTATGATGTTATTCCAGTAATGGTATCAGAGAGACTTATTGATGTTAACAACAGTATGGTTGGTCTCATTGTGAATATTGAAGGAGAGTTTCGCTCATACAATCGCCATGAAGAACGAAAAAATAAATTGGTATTATCGGTATTTGCCAGAGAATTTTCCATTGTAGATGAATTAGCTGCAAGTGCAGAAGCAAATCAAATCTACTTAGATGGATTTATCTGTAAGGAGCCTGTTTACCGCAAAACTCCATTAGGCAGAGAGGTTACGGATTTATTATTGGCGATTAATCGTCCATATGGAAAATCAGATTATATTCCATGCATCTGTTGGGGAAGAAATGCAAGATATGCAAGTGGTTTTAATGTAGGAGATAGATGTGTTGTACAGGGTAGAATTCAGAGCCGCGAGTACACAAAAAAATTGGAGGATGGCAGTGAAGAGGTACGTGTAGCATATGAAGTGTCCATTGCGAAAGTGGAGGTAGTTACAAATGAAAAATAAAGCAATTAATGCATTATTGGAAATGGGAATGCCAGCGGATATTAAAGGCTTTAAGTATATTGTAGACGCAATGGTATTGTTTGAGGATAAAACAAATCGTGTAGGAAAAATAACTTATCTCTATCATCTTATTGGAAACCTTAACGATACAACAGACTCTAGGGTTGAACGAGCGATACGTCATGCATTTGGAGTTGTACTTGATAGAGGAAATTCGGCGGCTGTAGAGAAATATCTTACATTGCAGAATACTACTAATGGCAATCTGCTACATGTATTCTATTTGAGACTTACGCAGGAGGAGTAAATATGGCACGTGGAAATTATTGTCCTATCTGTGGCGGTACGGTTGATAATAACGAATATGACTATTCCAAAGATATGTGCAAAGAATGTGTGATTGAACAAGAAATGGAAGATAAGCGTCGCACAGATGTTGCAAAGATTATGAATTCTAATTTTGAGCAAATGTCGTTGGAGGTATAAAGGTGAATATTAAGTTAAAATCGCTCCACTTGGAGAACTTTAAGGGAATTAAGCTGTTAGATGTAGTTTTTGGAGATAAAACCAAAATCAAAGGTCCGAATGCAGCAGGTAAGACTACAGTGTTTGACGCTTTTACATGGTTACTTTTTAATAAGAACAGTGCAGGCGAAGAGAAGTTTAACGTGCGTCCGTTGGATGCCGAGGGCAATCGCATTGATAATGTGGAAATCAAGATTGTAGCGGTATTGGAAGTGGATGGCAAGGAAGTAGAACTGTCGAAGGTTCAGAAGCAGAAATGGGTTAAGAAGCGTGGCACCGATGTGACAGAATTGCAGGGCAACGAAAATCTATATGAGATTGATGGTTATCCTAAGTCCGAAGCTGATTATAAGGCGTACATATCTGGTTTGGTTGCCGAGGATTTGTTTAAGATGTTGACTAATCCACAGTTCTTCTCTGCTATGAAGTGGAAAGAACAACGTGATATTCTAATGAAATTTGTCACCGAGGTTTCGGATGTGGAATTAGCACAGGGCAATTCCGAGTTTGCAGAGTTGTTGTCAGAACTAGAAAAAGCGCCATCTACAGATGATATTCAGAAGAAATTTTCAAAGGCTCTTTCTGAATGGAAAAAGAAGCAAGCAGAAATCCCAGTTCGTATTGATGAATTGTCCAAGTCTTTAGTGCAGGTCGATACAGCAGAGCAGGAGTTGGCCAAGGCCGATTTAGAGCGTAGGATTGCAGAGATTGACAGCAAGATTGCAAATGCTAGTGGCGCTGTATCTGATTTAAAGTCAGAGGAAATGCAGTTGCAGTTCGAGATGTCAGGTATAACTCAGACAATGAATAGTGAATTATCCATCAAGCGAAATGATATTGATACTTTATTGTTTGGTTGCCGAAGCGATCTGAATCATTTAAGAGCTACTATTCCTTTGAAAGAGAAGCAGATTGAGGATAATAAGTCTGCTATTGAAGCTGCTGAAAAGAAGCGTGCTGAGCTTGGTGCAGAATACAACACTGAAAAGGCGAAAGTCTTTGATGAAACACCTTATTTGTTCCATGAGGAAGAGTGGGTCTTTGATGAAAATAGCACTGTTTGTAAGTCGTGCGGTCAGACCTTGCCTGCGGATAAAATTGAGCAGATTAAGGTTGATTTTGAAGCGAGAAAGACAAAAGCCAAGGAAGACGCAGAAAAGAGACTTTCAGATGCTAAGGATAGATTTAACTGCGAATATAATATTACATTGGAGAGAATCAAAACAGCAGGCTTTGAGCAGAAGCATCTCATTGAGGATTTTACTGCCAAGAATGAAGTATTACAGACTGAGATTGAGACTTTGAAGAAGCAGGAGCAGGAAACACTTGCTAAGCAGAGCGAGTTAGAAAAACAGTTGGCAGAGATTCCGATGGAAGCTGATTATTCGCAGAATGAGGAATATGTGAAGCTGAAAGCAAGACATGACGAAGTAACTGCCAAGATTGAGAGTATGAAATCTTTCACGGATACGACAGATGCTTTCAAAGCAGAAAAAGTACAACTTCAAGGACAGGTGGAAGCTGTTAATCGCATCATTGCGGTGGCTTCTAAGAATGTTGAGATTGAGGAACGCATCGGTGCATTGGAAGAAGAACAGCGTGAGGTCGGTCAGAAAGTTGCGGACCAGGAGAAGATGTTGTATCTGTTGGAGCAGTTCATTAAGGCTAAGATGTTGAGGATATCGGAGTCTATCAATTCTAAATTCAATACTGTTTCATGGAAGTTATTCGAGGAACAGCTGAACGGTGGTATGCGTGAGTGCTGCGAATGTACTGTGAATGGCGTTCCTTATTCCACATTGAACAGTGGACACCGAATTGTTGCTGGATTGGATATTATTCAGTCATTAAGTGAGTTATATGGAGTGACCGCCCCTATCTTCGTTGATAATGCAGAGTCACTGAATGAGTACAATGTGCCAGATATGAATACTCAGATGATATTGCTAGCGGTATCTGATGATAAGGAACTGAAAGTAGAGGTGTAGTCATGCAGTATATCAAAGCAAAATTCTTAAAAGAGGACAAGCCGAGCGGACGTGCCTATACTTATCGCACCGAAGATAATGTGAAAGTCGGAGACATCGTTACAGATGCAAAGGGTAGTAAGTTGGTTGTTGTAGATGAGCCCGTGGATATCGAATGGATTCGTGTATATGGCGTTGAAAAAGTCGGTGTTGTAAAGAAGTATATAGAACCAAAGCAGGAGGAGAATTAGTGAAAAACTTTCTAATTATATTAGGACTTTCACTAATGATAAGTCTGGCAGGTGTACTGAGAGTTCAAGCAATTACTGAGAATTCAGATACATATTTGTCAGAAGAAGTAAAAGATGCATGCGTTAAGTACGGAAAAGAGTATGGTATTTGTCCAGAGCTACTTATGGCAATAATCGAAAAGGAATCTTCTGGTAGACACGCGGTCGAATCAGAAATGGGATGTGTAGGGTTGATGCAAATTGACCCTACATACCACACAGAACGTATGGAGAAATGCGGAGTTACAGACCTGACGAGTATTGATGGAAATGTTCATGTTGGAACAGATTATCTAGTAGAGCTGTTTCAAGAGCATGAAGATATCTATTTGGTTCTTATGTGTTACAACATGGGAGAATATAAAGCTAAACAATTATATGATGCAGGCGAATATAGCGACTATGCAATTTCTATTACAGAAAGAGCAGAAGAGCTAGAAAGAATTCATGGAAGTGAGGAATAAATATGTCGGAATCTACACAAGTAGCAGAAAAGAAGGAATTTACAACCAATTTGAGTGAGTGGTCGAATAATATCACTTCTCTTATTGCAAGAGATTATGAGGCTTGCGGAGTAAAGTTTGATGAGTATTCCAAGCAGTGTGCTATGGAAGCTATGACGAGCATTTATAGTCTTATTAAGACTAATCCCAAGGTTAATATGCAGAACCTTGATACAAGCAATTTGAGAGGTATTGTAGAGCGTTGTGCGAGCTTAAAGCTAAATGCCAATGCTTATCCAAGAGAATGTTATTTTCAGCTAAGAAATACTAAGGTTGGTACTGACGGAGAAGGTAAGGATATTTGGCAGCAAATGGTCGAGATGGGCATTGAAGGGGCAGGAAATGATGCTATTCTCAGCAATTATGGTAAAAATGTTGACCAGGTATATCCATATTGGGTAGTCAAGGAAGGGGATGTATATGTTCCACCAAAGCATAAAGGTTTAGAAATCACACCGCCAGAGTGGGAAGAAAAGGGACTTTCTCAGAGAGCTGTTAGAGTTGTTTATCCAGTCAAATTAACGGACGGTACAGTTACATATCTGATTGCTGAAAGAGAAAGTGTAAAAACAAATCTTCTTGCTCATGTGCGTCAGAATATGATGAATGAAACTTTTGGATTGGTTAAAGGCGGTAAGAAAACGAGATATGATGCTACACCAAAGGAACTTGAAGAAATCAAGGCAAAAAAAGAAGAAATTCTTGATGCAATGCGTAAGTGCGAGACTGTTGATGATATGCTCCAATGTGAAGTTGCAAAACCTTTCATGAGTGGAGCGTGGCTTGATACACCAGAAAGCATGATTGTTAGAAAAATGTGTAACAATGCAACGAAGAAATTCCCTAAGAATTATGATTCTATGGCAAGCAAGGCATTTATGGAAATGGACGAAACCTATCAGCAGGTGCAGGAAGAGATTGCCGAAAATGCAAATTCGGAAGATTTCATTGTAGATACTCCTGCAGTGGAAGTTACCGAGGTTCCCGATGCGGATGCGGACAAGGCTCCGTTTGAGGAGTAAGTCATGAATTACTTTTGGATTAGAATTTTTGATTACAAAAGTGATGATGAATTAAAAGAGTATGCGGACATAGATGTTTGGGAAGCACGCAGGGGAACTCTCCTTGACGAATATTATCTTTGTGGAGAAGATATGACACGAGCTGATGTCAAAAAGGCTGTTACAGAGAGAAGTTCGGTTGAACGATTTGCAAAGCCAAGAAAAGGCAGTGGAATATATGCTTTGATAATGGATAGCAACAAATTTTTCTATGAAAGGTTTATGGTTGATGTTGATGCAATTTGCTTCAACTGTCATAAACCAATCAAAGGAAAAATCAAAGACTTTCCGAGTATAACAGCCGATAATGGGGAGAAATATTATTTTTGTTCGTATGACTGTCGGAGAGTAGTGCAAAACAAAATCAATCCGTATTCCGAGGGAGAGTTCCAAGAAAGAGAAGGCTATGAAAGCAATGGTGGTGTATATGGCTATATCTACCATATTTACAACAGAAACACCAATATGCATTACATAGGGCAGACGGTATATATGCCGTTCTTTCGTTGGCAGGAACATGCTAAAAGCGGTCTTAAGGGAGATATTACAGACCTTATATTTGAAACCATTGCAGAAGTTCGGGTTAAGTCGCAGGACTATCTAAACAGTATTGAAGCATGGTGGATACGGAAGTTCATCGAGGAATACGGAAAAGATAGAGTTATGAATATAACTGTTCCTAAGATTACGATTGAGGAATTGGCAGCAGAGTATTCCAAAATGATTGCAGGTCAGTTAAGCCTTGGAAGTGAGGTGCAGGATGGTTCTTAAAGTATTAGGTTCTGGCTCATCGGGTAACTGTTACATCTTAGAAAGTGATACTGAAGCATTGATAATTGAAGCTGGTGTGCCACTGAAAGAGGTCAAAATTGCCCTTGGATTTAATGTAAGGAAGATTGTGGGAGTGATATGCACCCATAGACACAATGATCATAGCAAATTTTTAAAGGATTTTGTCACTGCTGGTGTAAGGTCTATTGCTCCAAGTGATTATTGGCGAGAAAACATCTCAGAATGGTGGTTTCAGTATGGTGAGCGTTATGACGAAATGAGAAAATGTATTGAGATTGGAAATTTCAAGGTTATGCCGTTTCCTTTGGTTCATGATGTGCCGTGCTATGGATTTTATATACAGCATACTGATATTGGAACATTGCTCTATGCCAGTGATACCGAGTACATAAAGTACCGCTTCAATAACCTTAACCACATTCTTGTAGAAGCTAATTACAGCGACGATTTAGTTGAGAGGGAAGCTGTGAATAGGGAACATGTCCTACGAGGTCATATGAGCCTAAAAACAGCCTTAGATTTCATTTCTACCAATGATAATCCGGCATTGAGAAATGTCGTTCTAATACACCTATCGAATAATCATGCCGATTCGGCAGATTTCCTACAAAAGACTAAAGAGACAATTAAATATGGAGCTGATTGTTATATTGCAGAAAAGGGATTAGAGGTTGATTTGAACCTTGTACCCTTTTAGGAAGTGAGGTAAAGATTCAATGATGAATCGTACATACATGATTGCAAGACTGACGAAAGATGTTGAGGTTAGATACTCGCAGGGCGAAAAGTCCACAGCGGTAGCAAGATTTTCTGTGGCAAGTGACCGTGATTACAAGCGAGAGGGAGAACCGACGGCAGATTTCTATAACTGCATTGCTTTTGGAAAGACTGCGGAGATTTTAGAAAGATATGCAGGAACCAAAGGAACTCAGGTTGCACTTGAGGGCAGATTTCAAAACAATAACTGGACTGATAAAGAAGGTAATAAGCACTATGATTTTCAGTTCAATGTTGAAAAGGTTACTTTAATCGGTAGCAGAAATGCAAATGGCGAGAATCCGGCACAACAGCCTATCAGCGGCGATGATTTTATGTCGATACCAGACGGAATTGACGAAGAATTGCCTTTCTCATAGGAGGATGAACCTATGAAACAATTAAAGCCATCAGAGATGTTAGAACAGTTTCTTTCCTATATAGATGCTGTTAAGACGGAATATGAAGAGAATTTTGCTATTGTTCATGAAGAGGACAAGCGATTACAGGATTTGCTCCATGCGCTAGAATTCGCTCCAAATAAGCAGGAAAGAAACAAGATTGCTACACAGTTTCAGCAGAGCCGAAAAAGACGCAGAAAAGCCAAAGATAAGGTGCTTGAACTAGAGAAGATATATGAATTTCAGAAAGACCAGACAAATAAGGCTTTTCTCAAAAGGTTAAAAGGTACCATGAATCAACAGAGAGGGACAGAGCAGTATTTGGAAGGTAAGAGAGAGTATAAAAAGAGAGTGGGTGACAGTGAATGATCATCTTAGAAGACAAAGCGCAGCAGGATAAAAAGCACGAGTTGAAACATGAGAAGTTTGCTGAGATGAATATCGATATTGTACGTGTTCCGTTGCCAGTTGGTGATTACGTTCTAATGAATGAGAAAATCCAAGACGTTATTGACCGTAAAGCAGGTCGCAACAAAGGTGTTATTGGTACGAAAACAGTAACATTGAAAAATGGCACAAAAGTTGATCGCAATATTTATGATTACGGTGTAGACCTTAAGAAGATGGATTTTGTTGGTACATACAATGTGTGCGTGGACACGAAGAAAGATATTGAGGAACTGATTAATGACATTATTGGTAAGCAGCATGAGCGATTCCGTGATGAATGCATATTCGCTCAGAATAACGGTGTTAAGCTCTATATTTTAGTAGAGAACCTTGGCGGATTAATTAAGTACACTCGTGACATATACAATCCGACAATCAGAAGTTTGGAAGAACTTCACAAGTGGAAAAACCCACGTTTGTTCATTATGAAGAATTCAGAAGAAGTGATAGGGCATCACAAAAATGGTAGACCTAAGTATAGAAAGGTGCAGATGTGCCCTAATGCAACAAGAGGAGAGACGTTGATGAAAGCATGCTATACCATGCAAGAGAAATATGGAGTAGAGTTTTTATTCTGTACTCCAGAAGAATCAGCAGAACGTGTTCTTTCTTTATTAAATGTGCAGGAGGGTTAAAAATTGGCAGGCAGACAAAACAAAGTAGGTCTTGATTACTTTGAATTGGATTGCCACATGGATGAGAAAGTTAGATTGATACAAGCAGAATATGGACTGAAAGGCTTTGCAGTTTTCGTCAAGCTACTCCAAGAGATATATGGTGGGCATGGTTATTACTGTGAATGGACTCAAGACAGAGAACTTCTATTTGCGTCAGAGAATGGTTTGAGTAATGGTTCTCAACAACTCTTAAGAGATATAGTGTCTGCTTGTATCAGAAGGAACATTTTTTCAGAGAGACTTTTTAAAGAGTACGGTATTCTTAGCTCCGCTGGGGTACAGAAGCAATACCTGAAAGCTACAGTCAAGCGTGAAGTCGTAGATTTGAAAAAAGAGTACCTTTTAATTTCTGTACCCAAAAATCGGGTAAATGTGGTAATAAATTCAATTTCTGACGGAAGTAATTCGATTTCCGTAGGAAGAAATGAACAGAGTAGAGAAGAGAAGAGTAGAGTAGAGAATATTAGTGATGGTGTTGATGCGCGCGCGATAGCTATACATCTCTTAACGACATATTGGGGACGTTCACCAACTGAAGCAGATGTAGAACAGGTTAGAGGTATTGTTACTCGAGTTAACCGAGAAGAGAAAAAGCTATTCATAGACACTGTTAGGAGAGAACTTCTTGAATATGCTTTTGACTGTTCTAGCAAGGCAGGATGCCTTAACTGGAACTACGTCCGTGGTGTGCTAGACAGATTAGAGGCAAGAGGAATTAACAATATTGATGATGCTTATCAATATGACATTGATAGGAAAAATTAAGGAGGCAATTTATGAGTAAAGAATTAGACGCAACAAGAGCATTAGTGAAGATGCTTGAAGAGAAAGAAAACAGTAACAAGGTAGAACTATCACAGTTGCCAGCAGGCGGAGTGTTCAAGATTGGCGAGCATGATTTTATTGTCTTGGAGCAGATGAACGGACAGACCGCAGTTATCTCTAAGGGATTCATGGCAGAAGGTGTTGTGTTTGACAAGAACACAAGAGATTATAACCAGTCTGGCCTTAAGGTGTTAATCGAGAGTGAGATTCAGCCAATTATTGAAGCGGCGGTAGGTGCTGAAAACCTTGTAGAGCATGAAGTGGATTTGACTTCCGTGGATATGCAGAATGAGTTTGGTAGTTGCATTTGCAAGGTTAGACCTATCACCTTTGACGAAGTAAGAAAATACAATCCTTTGTTAGTTAATAAGGAGCTGAATGATTGGTGGTGGACTTGCACCCCTTGGAGTACTAAGGAACGTGGTTGGGAATACAGTCTCGCCGTTGTTTCGTCCTCGGGCTATTTCTTCAACTTCGGCAGTTGCGTCCGCTACGGTGTGCGCCCATTTTGTATCTTAAAATCTAATATCTTTGTATCGAAGGGAGAAATGTAATCATGGGAAAGAATTTAGAGCAGAGAGTAAATGAACTTGAAAAGATTGTAAAACAGATGCAGGGTAAGGCTGAAATTAAGATTAGCAAGAAGTTAGGCATTGGAGATACCTTTGAGCTGGTTGGCTTGAAGTGGACCATCTTGGATATCACCGAGAAAGGCTATATGTGTTTGGCTGAGAAGTTGGAAGAGCGTATGCAGTTTGATGCGAATTGCAACAATTGGCAGGCGAGCGATTTGAGAAACTACCTCAATATCGAATTTTATAAGCAACTGGCAGATGTAATTGGTGCTGAGAATATTATTCCGTTTGAGAGAGACTTGTTATCTCTGGACGGACAGACTGAGTATGGATCATGTGAAGATAATGTATCACTGTTATCGGTTGACGAGTACAGAAAGTACCGTTCATTGATTCCTAACACTAATGATTATTGGTGGTGGCTGTTAACACCAGATAGCACTAAATGCAATGGAGATACCAGATGGGTACGCGTTGTTTCGTCCTCGGGCTATTTCTACGACTACGGCTGTTACGTCCGCTTCGGTGTGCGCCCCGTTTGTATCTTCTCATCTTCAATCTTTGAATCTGAGGAGTAAGTAAATGGCAGAGACAGAATTACAGGTAATTCTCAAAGCCAAGGATTTGGCAGAGCATACATTGCGTGTGACATCGAATTGTAGACGTTATCCAAAGAAGTACAGATTTTCCCTTGTGGATAAGATGCAGAATAAGGCTTTGGAGATATACGAATATTTGTATGAAGCCAATAGAACTGATTTGAAGTCATACGGCAGAGAGAGGTCTGAGTTACAGACCAAGGCAATCACACATTGTGATGAACTGCTTTTCTACATAGAGCTTTCGTACAAGCTAAATATCATCAGCGACAAGAGCATGGGTTATTGGTCAAAGATGGTAAAGGATGTTAAGCATATGACGCTTGCATGGAGAACTACAGACAAACAGAGATAGAATTATAGGTTGCGCACCGTAAAAACCGTTGTTTCGTCCTCGGGCAATATCAACAACAACAGCAGTTACGACCGCAACGGTGTGCGCCCATTCTGTATCACACAGACAGTCAGAGTAGGCAATAAGCCGAAATCAGCAAGAATAGAAGATACAAAAAGGTGCGTGACCTTCCGCATAGCGGTAAATACAAAGGACTTTTTATTATGGACGACAAGAATATTATTTGCAGTTTTGAGAACCTGTATAGGGCTTACAGAAAGGCTAAGGCAGGTAAAGGATTTAATAATAGCTGTGCACGCTTTCAATCAATGGCGCTAGAGGGTGTGCACACGCTGAAAGAGCAACTAGAAAATCAGACTTACCAAATGAACCAGTACAACGAGTTTAAGATATATGAGCCAAAGGAGAGAGTAATTAAGTCTTGCTCATTCAAAGACAAGGTTGTGCAGCATTGCCTATGTGACGAGGTTCTGCACCCTAGATTGGAAAAGGAGTTCCTACGGACGAATTACGCAGGGCAGATAGGCAAAGGTACTTTGTTTGGTATGAATTGTCTAAAAGAACATATGCAATCGTTCTACATGGAGCATGGAACTGATGGCTGGATTCTTAAATGTGACATTACAAAGTTTTTCTACCAGATAGACCACGAGATTCTTAAGGACATTGTGGATTACCATTTCGCTGATGAATATACCATGTGGCTCAATCACTTATTCATTGACAGCACAGATGGGTTAGGACTTCCGCTAGGTAATCAAGTAGCGCAGGTGTATGCGTTGCTTATGCTCAATGGCATGGACCACATGATTATGAGCGAGCTGGGCATTAAGTATTATGGACGCTACATGGACGATTTCTACCTCATACACCATGACAAGCAATATCTTAAGTGGAGTTTGGAGTGCATTACTGAGATGGTTGGTAGTCTGGGGTTATCTCTGAATGGTAAGACGCAGATTGTACCGTTCAGGAAGGGGCTAAGCTTCTTAGGATTTCACCACTACATGACCGAAGATAGCAAGTATATCCGCAAGATTAAGAGCGAGAAGAAACGTAGCATTCAGAAGCGGTTGAGGAAGTGGAGCAAGTTGGTTAAGTCTGGCAGAATGACGGAGCAGAAATTCTTTGAGAAATATGGTGCATGGAAGAATCATGCGCTACATGGGAATTGTATCAAGCTATGTCATTCGATGGATCTGTTTATTGAGAATGAGTTGGGAATAAAGAGGAGTGAAGTAGGTTGAGCATCTTAAGCATAATGGGAATTTACCCAATAGGAACACGATTAAGGCTAGTTGATGATTACCCAGGTACGGAAAGGATAGTGCATGGGTACGAAGCCTTCAAGGATAATTTAAGCCTTATCTTCTGTGATGGTACAAGTCTTAATGTGCAGAGGATAGAGCTGATAGAAGAGGTGATTACATGCAAATGAGCGATGAAGAAATCAGACGTAGTTATGGCTCTGCTAAGAACAAGAATAAGCAGATAGGAATACTAGCGGAATTAAATAATTGCAGTAAGAACAATATTAAGCGCATCTTGGGTATCGATGAAGCGGTGGAAGAAGTCTTAGAGACAGAACCGCAGGAGCCAACCAAGAGCGAGTTGCTGACAATGTTATTCACCAAACTAGATGCGCTAGATAATCAGATAAAGACATTGGAGAAAGAGTACAAGGATGTGCACACAGCAATTGAGGTTGTAAGTGCACTTGGATAGGAGTAATCATGCAGGACCTATACAACACGAATAAAGATTTCAGAGACTATGTAGACCGCTACTGTAGGAACAAGCCTTTTGGTGTAGAGCAAGCACTAAGGCATATTCAAGTAAGATTGGTCGGGCATTACTACAGAGAGTTGGAGCAAAAGAAAAGTAATACATCGGTAGAGATTGGGAGGGAGTAAGGTATGGAGCGCTTAACAAGAAAAACGAAAACAGGTAATTATACAAGTGCAGACTCTACGGTATCAATAAGACAGGTTTACGATAAAATGGGTGCTTATGAGGATGCTGAGGAACAAGGATTGCTGTTATGGTTGCCTTGCCCTAAAGAAAGTACATTGTATCTTATTTGCAGTAGATACACCAAGTGCACAGAAAACGACCAAGAATTTGATGAGTATTCTTGTCAAGGGTGTGAATGTTTAGAATGTGATAGCCACAAAGAATATTACATTCATGTAAATAATTCAGTTTCCTTGGAATGGATTGTTAGACATTTAAAAGAGTTCGGCAAAACCGTATTCCTTACCAAAGAAGAAGCAGAGCAGGCATTAAAACTGATGACAAAGGAGAATGAGCATGACGGAGAATGAAGCAATAGGATATTTGAGAATGGCAACAGATGAAGTCGGAAGCGAAGAGTTTAGCGATATATATAAAGAAATGTGCCAAATGGCAATCCAAGCCCTTGAGGAAGTTCAGCAATACCGAGCAATCGGCACTGTGGAAGAATGCAAGAGTGCGGTGGAGAAGATGAAACCGAAAGAACTCGTTCACAAAGACTTCACAGAATGTTGCCCAGCTTGTGACTATCATTATGACAGAAGTGGCAGAGAGTGGATTGGAAAGCATTGTCCTAGATGCGGACAAGCACTGATTAGAACTAAATAGAATTTGGACCATGATTAGAACATGGTGGAAATGGCAGACTAATGCTGCCACTTCCTAAGTATGCGCTTTATGAAGTATTTGCATACACCTACATAATAATCGAATATACCACCGTTGGTTAAGAGGTTGTATAAAGCAATGTTGGTATGTTGGGCGATAGCAACGATAGCTAAGTAAAATAGTAAAGCTGCAATGGTTAACAAGTTTCGAAAAATCCATTTTTTCATACTGTTTTTCCTTTCGTAAAAAAGTTGATTCACTCCGTGTACTTATGTACAAAAGCGTGAAAAAGGTGGGTGTTTTATCAGAATTAATATGAAAGGAAACATATGTAGAAAGTCAGACGATGCAAAATTACAAGAAAGGAGCCTGATTAGTGGCAAAGGTAAAGTGGCTTGATGAAGACTGCAATATATGCAGTCAACGACTGAATAGTTGGGATGCCAGGTTATCAAAGACATTGGCATATAAGAATAAGGTTTGCGAGAAGTGCATTGCTAATGAGTATGACATGGACGTAGAAGCTCTTAGGACAAGAATGGAAGATTTCTTTGGTATGCGACCTTGCCAAGGACTGTGAGGTAAGTTATGGAATATGATTACGAATACAATGAACTCACAAAGAAGCTATTGGAAGAAGGATATAGTGTGGAGAACTATCCAGATTACGTAAAAATAGACAATAGCCGTTTCCCTGGTAACGATCCTTTAAGAAATCTTTCAGGTGGCTTTGAATATAAGCGGTGGTATAGTGATGCATTTGTGTATAAAACTGGATGTGGCATGTTTGTCATGGGGAAAGAAGTTATCGAATTAGGCATGGGAATTGAGTGGAGTCATGAAAATGACAATCCTGTGATACGATGCCCTTACAATAAAGCACATTGCGAAAATAATGACCCGAGATTATACGGAGAACGTGGTGGTGGTCTATGTGTTCAGTGCTGGTGTGTGTGCCATAGGACAAGTGAACCTTATGATTATGAAAATAGCGTAGAAAAGGCCAACAAAGAACGTGAGGAAGAAATGGAAAGGAAGTATCAGGCGTATTCTGATGCACATGGTGGCAGGATATGCAGAAACCATATGTTTTACAATGAACGTTCTAGAGAATGGAAATTAAATTATGAACCAAAACGTTGCGCGCATGTGTGTTATGCCCAGAACAATTATTGTCCTATTCTCGGTAGACAGTTATCAAAAAAGCGAGGGAATGTCTACTATGATTTGAAGACAAGTGTGATTCCAAAGCAGAAAGAACAGATTTCTTTGTTTGATGTTGATAACGAAAGGGTGATAACTATTGAAAAGGGAATTAGGGTATTTGATAGGCCTGTAAACATGGATATATGCGAAGCGTTTGTGAGAGTGCAGCCAGAAGATATTGCTTACCACTATGATATCAACCATTCGTTTGAAAAATTTATCAATCCTACATGGGAATTTGAGATATTGAACATAAGAGCAGAATCGAAGCCTAGTCGTGATTTGATGCAAGACTTGGAAGATATAAAAGCTGGAATTGCTGTAATTCATGCATCGGATTCAGAAAAGAGCAATCAAGTAGCCAAGAAAAAAAAGCGACAACAGGCACAGCAGAAGAAAATAGAGAAGCTTGAAAAGAAAATACTTGAAGTTGGTTATTGGAACATGGATCCATATTCAGTTGACCGAGTTCATGCAGATAAGTGGCTAGGTTCATTAAGAATCGATGAGTTAGAGGAATTGAGACAACAGAAATTAAAAGAAGAACAGGAAAAGCCTGTACAACTTAGCCTGTTTGATATGTGAGAAAGGAGCCAAAGAATCGTCTGGCCAGACAATGCAATTGCAACGGTTCCTGAGTAAGAAAAAATGACAAATGGAGAATTAAAAGAATATTTAAATACATTTCCAGATGATGTGCCAGTAAGTGTTATCTTGGCAAATCCAAAGGCACGTAAGGTATATGACGTTGAGGATGTGCAAGGAATTACAGATATAGGTCAACCAGTATTCTGTATCACAGTAGGACAAGCTAGGGATATGGATGCGGAAGAAATAGCTGCTTGCGAAGAGGACGAGCAAAATGCTGAGAACCTTGCAGGGCAGATGAATATAACAGATTTCCCAGAGGTGATGCCATGAGTAAATTAGACAATTATGAATGTGAAGGCCAGATAGAATTAACCGATTACCTAAGCTCTCAGATAGTCAAAAGAGAGGTAATGGATTTGACAAGCTGGATAAATTCGCAAGGGAAGTCGCAATATCAGCAGATTGGAGATGTGGTTAAGAAAGCATGTAAGGACTACAAAATTGAGTTATCTGACCGGTCGATGGATAATATCACGAACATGGTGTCTATATATGTACTGCAACAGTCATCAGGATATATGGCCTATCTTAGAGAGCAATCAAAAGTTTAATTGAAGGAGAACAACATGGCAAAGAGAGACAAAGAATTTGAAGCCCGAATGCAGGGCATGAGATTAATAGATGCAAATAGTTTAAAAGAAATATCAGAAATACAGATGGCAGATTTTAATTCTATTGAGGGTATCAGGGCGTGGATTGATAAACAACCTACCGCCTATGACGTGGAGAAAGTAATCGAGAAATTGGAACTAGAGCAAAAGAATGAGGTTAATGCAGGTGTTTGCCCTAGCGGTTTATTTCATTTCTTAACCGCGATTAATATAGTCAAAGAAGGTGGTGTAGCCCATGAATGAATTTACCAATAAGCTGATTGAAGAGTTAACAAAAGAAAGCCGAGTAGTAGCCACACCAATCGCAGAAATGGAATGCTTAAAGCTGAGTGATGCAATTGATGCGGTCAATCGAGTGGCTGAGGAATATGGTAACCAAGTTATTAGTTCTAACGATTTAGAGATTATTGGAGCATTACCAAGTCTGTACCCATTGCAAGATTTTGAGGAAAAGGCAATACAGAGAGTTGTGAGAAATAATACTGATGAGTGGATTCCTTGCGAAAGAGAGCTGCCACCACAGCCACAGCCCAATATTGTATTTGAGAATAAGCCTTTGGAACTGTATCTTGTGACAATCAAGAATACTGAATACCCATTTAGGGCAATTTGGAATGGAAAAATCTTCACAGATGGCTTCAGCAAGGTGGATGCTATTGCATGGCAACCATTGCCCAAGGTTTATCAATCAGGTGGGCAAATTTAGAGTTAGAAAGGAAAAGTAATGATAGATAAAACTCTTTCATCTGGAACTATTATTTATAGCAATACAACATGGAACGTTGCTGAAAAATGTGAAATTAAATGTTTTGTGCCGGCAACAGACGATGACCCTGATTATTATGTAGTTCGTAGTCATGTACATGGAGGAACATTTGGTGCATTATTAGAAAAAAGTTTTTTAACAGAGAAAGAAGCTATAATAGCTTATCAAGAAGAAACGTTAATAAAAACAAAAGAAATTAAAGCAACTTTGAATACTATGAAAGACGTTCTAGATTATGCTTTACAACATATGTCAGATGAATATGTTCCAGAAGCTGAACGTCGTGCAATAAAAGAACGTGGGTATGAATTGCTTGAAATAGAAATAAATTTAGATTTAGAGAGGTAAGAGAATATGAATATGAGAAGTATTTATGCTAA
>CAZHEM010000043.1:0-19340 GCA_964531725.1 uncultured Acetatifactor sp. | reverse complement strand
ATTGTATCTGATATGGCAAAAGAAGGCCAGACCGCAGTTGATTGGTTAAAGGCTCAGAACCTTAGCGAATACAAGATTATCCACCTTCAGGGTGTTATGGGTTCAGCAGCTCAGCAGGGACGTACCGGTGCAGTTGATGCAGCAGTAGCTTCTGATGGTTGGACACTTGTTACTCAGCAGACCGCAGAGTGGAACGCTGAAAAAGCTCAGCAGATCGTTCAGTCTGTAATCGACTCTGGCGAATCATTCAACGTAATCTATGCAGAGAATGATGATATGGCTAAGGGTGCAGTAGCAGCTCTTGATAAAGCAAACATCGCTCATGGCGTTGGCAAAGACGTAATCGTTATGGGATTTGACTGCAACAAATGGGCATTAGAAGAATTACTTGCTCAGAACTGGAACTATGATGGACAGTGTAACCCATTCCAGGCTTCTTATATCGATGAAATCATTAAGAAACTTGAAAATGGCGAATCTATCGCAGAGAAGACCATCATCATGGAAGAGAAGGGATTCGACGCAACCACCATTACTCAGGAAGATGTTGACAAGTATGGTATCTAATCTATCTTAATTAAGATTGATTTGTAATTGCTAACAAGGCGCGGCGCAGCGTAAATGAAAATCGTACGCTTGCTCCGCGCTTGCTTTATGAAAAAATTAGATGTGTGTTGAGAAATGCGTGAAATGATATTTAAGAAATTTTTTGGTAAGGGGTGAATGCACTGGTGAAAGAAAATCATGTTTTGGAAATGAGAAATATACAAAAAAGCTTTCCCGGAGTACGTGCTTTGCAGGGTGTAGACTTTAACTTATGTGAAGGCGAAATCCATGCTTTAATGGGTGAAAACGGTGCAGGAAAATCAACTTTAATTAAAGTGTTAACTGGCGTATATAGTAAAGACGAAGGCCAGATTTTCCTTAAGGGAAAGGATAAAGCGGTAGCAATACGTTCTCCGCAGGATGCACAAAAACTTGGAATCAGTACCGTATATCAGGAGATTACATTATGTCCTAATCTATCGGTTGCTGAAAATATGTATATAGGTAGAACCAATAATATCTATCAAAATTGGAAGAAAATGAATGAGGATGCAGATAAGATTCTGCAGTCTCTTGATATACCAGCAAAGGCAAGTCAGCAATTGGCAAGTTGCTCTATCGCAGTTCAGCAGATGGTAGCCATTGCACGTGCTGTGGATATGGATTGTAAAGTATTGATTTTGGATGAACCAACTTCTTCATTGGACGAAGGTGAAGTTGCTAAGTTATTCAAGTTAATGCGTGATTTAAAAGCAAGAGGTGTTGGAATTATCTTTGTTACACATTTCTTGGATCAGGTGTACGAAGTATGTGATAAGATTACTGTTCTTCGTGATGGTAAGCTTGTAGGTGAATATGAGATTAAAGATCTACCTCGTGTACAGCTTGTATCAAAGATGCTTGGTAAGGAATTAGATGATATGTCTGATATCAAGAGTGAGCAGGCGACCTACGACAAGGAAGATGCAAAAACACCAGTATTTGAGACAGAAGGCTTGGCAAGTGATGCAGGAATTAAACCATTTGATTTCCATATCAATAAGGGTGAAGTAAATGGATTTACCGGCTTGTTAGGTTCTGGTAGAAGTGAGTGTGTGCGCGCTATTTTTGGTGCGGATAGGGTTGTTTCAGGAACTGTGAAGAAAAATGGTGAGATTATTAAAATCAATAAGCCAATTGATGCAATGAAGCATGGTATTGCTTACTTACCGGAAGATCGTAAGAGAGATGGTATTGTAGGAGATTTGTCTGTACGTGAGAATATTATACTCGCATTACAGGTTATGAGAGGGTTCTTCAAGCCATTTACTAAGGCTGAAGCCTATAAATTTGCCGATGAGTATATTAAGCTTCTTGGAATTAAGACTGCTTCTGCAGATACTCCAATTAAGTCTCTTTCTGGTGGTAATCAGCAGAAGGTTATTCTTGCACGTTGGTTATTGACCCATCCAGAATACTTGATTTTGGATGAACCAACACGTGGTATTGACGTTGGTACCAAGATTGATATACAGAAATTAGTACTCAAACTTGCATCAGAAGGTATGAGTGTTACTTTCATTTCCTCTGAGACAGACGAAATGCTTCGTACCTGCTCTCGCTTAGTGGTTATGAGAGATCGAAAAGTAGTTGGAGAACTTTCAGGAGAGGAATTAACTCAGACCATGATTATGAGTACAATTGCTGGAGGTGACAAGGAATAATGCAGAGTAAAGTAAAGAATAAATCAAATGGATTAGAATTTATAAAAGGCTTGTTCAGACAGCAGTTATTTATTCCAATAGCGGCATTGTTGATACTTGCAATATTCAATTTAGTGACCGATCCATCCTTTTATAAAATTTCATTGGGATATAATAGTGTAGGTGATCCAGTGCTTTCGGGATACCTGATTACTATTTTGGATTATGGTTCAGAACTTGCAATTTTAGCAATTGGTATGACTTTGGTTACTGCAGCATCAGGCGGACAGGATATCAGTGTTGGCGCAGGTATTGCAATTGCAGGAAGTGTGATTTTACGAGTACTTTGTGGAACCAATTCCAGACCAGATGAGTTGCAAGCTCCTATTATTGTGGCATTTTTAGTTGCATGTGTAGTAGCAATGATATTTGGTGCATTTAATGGTGCGTTGGTGGCATATTTCAAGATTCAGCCAATGGTAGCAACACTTATTTTATACACTGCAGGACGTTCCATTGCAGCATGGATTAATAACAATGAGCTTCCTATTGTAAGTGACCCAACATTCACATATTTTGGAGGTTTTATCCCAGGAATCCCAATTCCAACTCCATTTTTCATTGCGGTAGCATGTATGATTGTTATTGCATTGGTGTTGAAGTTTACCAACCTTGGATTATATACACAGGCAGTAGGTATTAATGAGAATTCATCCAGATTAAATGGTTTGAATCCTGCCTTCATTAAATTCCTTACCTTTGTAATCTTAGGATTATGTGTTGCAGTAGCAGCGTTAATTAAAGTAAGCCGTATCTCATCTATCAACTATTCTGTAATTGCAAAGGATATTGAAATGGATGCGATCCTTGCAGTAGCACTTGGCGGTAACGCTTTAAGTGGTGGTAAGTTTAATATGGCTGCTTCTATATTAGGAGCATATGTAATTCAGTTCCTTACAACTACACTTTATAAGTTCAATGTGCAGTCAGATGCGTTGCCTGCGTATAAGGCAGTAGTAGTTATTATGTTGGTTGTAATGAGTGCCCCAGTTGTAAGAGAATACTTATCTGGTCTAGGTAAGAAAATAAAAGCAAGATTTGCAGAGAAGGAGGTCGGTTAATATGTCAGCACAGAAAAAAACATCTGCTGTCGGCAAATTGAGCAATAAACTTAATAATATGACCGACACAAACCTTTTATTAACCATTACGATTGTTGTATTTTTTGTAATGTATATTGGAGCAATTTTGTTCCAGGGAAAAGGTTTCTTAAAACCACAGACTTTTTTGAATATACTAAATGCAAATGCAGCGTTGATTATCGTGGCTTGTGGTATGAGTTTAGTTATGATTACCGGTGGTATTGATATTTCAGTAGGTGGTGTTGCTGCATTAGTTAGTATGTGTTGTGCAGTATATTTGGATTTTAAAGGTGGAAATGTATTTGGTGCAATTATGATTTCCCTAGCAATCGGCCTTGCATTTGGTATTGTACAGGGATTCTTAGTTGCGTACCTAGATATACAGCCCTTTATTGTATCTCTGGCGGGAATGTTCTTTGCACGAGGCATGACAACCATCGTGAATACCAATCCTTTTAATGTAGCTAATGCAGAGTTCGTGGCATTAAAAGATACTCGTATTTATGTTCCAGGACTTGGTTCTGTGAATAAGGTTGGTAAATATGTACCTGCGTACATAGAAATCGGTGTTGTGGTAGCATTATTGGTTGTTATCATTATGTTTTGTATTCTTAGATGGACTAAGATGGGACGTGGATTCTATGCAGTAGGAGGTAATAAACAGAGTGCATTAATGCTCGGTATTAATGTTAAGAGAACCAAGTTTGTCTCTCATTTAATTTGTAGCCTTTTAGCAGGAATCGGTGGATTTGTATATTTCATGCATGTTGGTTCAGGATCTCCTTCTCATGCAAGTGGTATGGAGATGAACGCAATTGCTTCATCTATCATTGGAGGAACAATGTTGACTGGTGGTGTCGGTAATATTATAGGTACCTTCTTTGGAGTACTTTCTTTGAGTACCATTCAGAACATTGTATCTTCTGCAGGTCTTGATCAGGCTTGGTGGACAGGAATTACAGTAGCTGCAATGCTTTGCTTATTCTTAGTAATTCAGAGTGTTGTAACGGTGCGTAAAAAGAAAGCATTAAAGGCAACTGTTGATTAACAAAACAAACAAGATTATAATATAAGAAGAGGTAGTCGCTACTTCGGGCGACCACCTCTTTTTACCACATTTTCCGCCAAGTAGTATAAAGGCTGCATTAAAGGAGGAACTGCATGAAAAAGGATAAGAAAGTTAAGGAGACCAAAGTTAAACATACGGGAATTAAGAACGCTAATGGTAAGGTGAAGAATGCCAAAGCATCTAAAGCTCAAAGTGGTGGAGGATTTAGCATGTTTGCCATGCTATTAACACTTTCCTTGATCCCATTAATTTTATCCGTTGCCATTATTAGTGTGGTGTCATTGACGATTACTAAGAATAACTTAGAAGATGATGCAAAGGAAACACTCTACATAGTTGCCAATAATTTGGCGAATTATTGCCACCAGAATAAAATTACCGAGATTAACGCAGGTGATTATTATGACTATCTTGATAGTCTAAAAGAGCGTGGAATAGAGATGGCGATTGTCATTGATGGTACGCCATGTGCTATTTCTATTAAGAATGAGAATGATTATCGAGTAAGAGAAATGGAATGCGAAATAGATATTACCAATAGTGAATTGTTAAATGGTGGATATTTTGATAATTCTATTTTGATTAATGAACAATTGTATTACGGATATTTTATGCCAATTAAGTCAGATGGTGAAGTGTTTGGTATGGCTTTTGCAGGAGAACTTAAGGATAATGTAACCGAAGCAACGCAGGGAATCATTGTTACATTCATAATAGTGGCGGTATGTTTGGTTGTTGTCTTTGCAGCGATTGCATTGTTTTTCAGTAAAGGTTTATTGAAATCTTTTGATACTTTGGGAAAGAGTGTTGACGCATTATCAAAAGGTGATTTGAGCCAGCAGAAAGTGTGTAAGAGTAACGTAAAAGAAATGAATACTCTTTTGCAAGAGACTGGAATCATGCAGAGTAATCTGGCTGAGACAATTGGTAAAGTAAAAGATGTATCACAGAAATTGGTAGGAGACATCTCAGAAGTAACATTGTTAAGTGATAGTACTGCAAGCAGGGCTAAACAGATTACTTCTGCTATGCAAGAATTATCAGTTACATCTATGAGCATGGCAGAAAATGTTCAGGATATTAACGTGCAGATGCTTGAGATTGGTAACTGTGTAAATGATATTTCTGAGAATGTAGAACATTTGTATAATAGTTCAGCTAATATTGTTGCAACCAATGAAGAGGCAAAAGTGAATATGCAAGCTATCATGGATAATAGCGTGAAGTCTGTAGAAGCTGTGAATGATATTGGGGAACAGATTAAGCAGACCAATGATTCTATTGCAGAGATTGATAAAGCAGTAGAACTGATTATTGGTATTTCAGAACAGACCAATCTTCTTAGTTTGAATGCTTCAATTGAAGCCGCAAGAGCAGGAGAAGCTGGTAGAGGATTTGCTGTAGTAGCAGAGGAGATTAGAAGTCTTTCAGAGCAAAGTGCCGAAGGTGCAGAAATGATTAAGAATTTGGCACAGACCATTACAGAGAAGTCTAAGAAGTCTGTTAAATTGGCAGATAGTGTACATTCTTTGATTTTGATTGAGCAAGAGAATATTGATAAGACTCAGAAAAAATATGAAGAGCTTAGCAATGATATCAATCAATCTGTTAATGAGATTAAATCTATTACAGACAAGACGGATAATCTAACCAATTATAAAGAAAAAGTAATTGAAAACGTACAGAGCCTGAGTGCGATTAGTGAAGAGAATGCAGCAAGCAATCAGGAGGTAAGTGCTAATATTAGTGAGATTATATCAGAAGTACAGATTGTTAATACAAATTGTGAAAAGATGAATGGTCTAGCTAACGAATTGGAAGAATCAGTGTCTTATTTCCGTAATTAATCGAGTAAAAGGTTGTACAGATAATAGAAATTATGAAGGCGGCGAAAGGGACGTATGTCAAAAAAATCTTTATTACTCATAATTGCTCTAATACTCTGTATACTGGCAATTGGATGTGGAAATGTTCTGGAGTCTATGCGAGAGGTTCAGACGGTGTCAGAACCAAGTCAGACGGATAACATAGTGGTAGGATTTTCGCAGCTTGGTGCGGAATCTGATTGGAGAAGTGCTAATAGCGAATCTATGAAAGCGACCTTTACAAGAAGTAATGGATATGAATTGATTTTTGAAGATGGTCAGCAGAAGCAGGCGAATCAGATTACAGCAGTTCGTACTTTTATACAACAACAAGTGGATTATATCGTGTTAGCACCAGTAATTGAGACTGGTTGGGATACTGTGTTGCAAGAAGCAAAAGATGCGGGGATTCCAGTCATTATTGTGGACCGAATGGTTAACGTAGAAGATGATAGTTTGTTTACTTGTTGGGTTGGTTCAGATTTTGAATTAGAAGGGAAGAAATTAGCTGAATGGCTTAATCAGTATGCCGTAGAGCAGGCTATTGCACCGCAGGATATACATATCGTAAATATACAGGGAACTATAGGAGCATCTGCGCAGATTGGTAGAACCAAAGCATTGGCAGATGCGGCAACTGCTTATGGCTGGGATCTCATGGCTGAAGTAACAGGTGAATTTACTCAGGCAAAAGGGCAGGAGGTTATGGAATCTGTGTTAAGGCAGTATGACAATGTGAATGTTGTATATTGCGAAAATGATAACGAAGCTTTTGGTGCCATTGAAGCCATAGAAGCCGCTGGAAGGGTAGTTGGTTCCGATATTACCAATGGTGAGATTATGGTAATATCTTTTGATGGCGTAAAAAAAGAAGCTCTTATTTATGCATTGGAAGGTAAAATTACATGCATTGCGGAATGTAATCCAGACCATGGACCACGTGTGCAGGCCATTATAGAGTTACTAGAAGCTGGAGGTGTTCCTGATAAGTTTTCTTATGTAGACGGAGATATTTTCTGTGCAGATGAAACAGTCGAGAACATTACAGTGGATGGAACAGATTATAATGTAACTATATTGACAGAAGAATTTGTTACACAAAGAGAATACTAGTGGGTATTAGAAAGCTTTATGTGAAAAATAGGAATTTCTATTATTTTTTTCACATAGAGCTTTTCTTTTTTGGAAAAAAGTATTATACTGTATATAGTTAGTTAAAACTAACTATGGTGAGCTAACGGATTGTAACATAGCTTCATATAATATAAATAAGAGAAAAGGAGTGATTAGATGTTTGAAGTGTTAAAAGGAATTATGATACCATTTATCGGAACATCTCTTGGAGCGGCGTGTGTGTTGTTTATGAAAAATAAATTAAATCCTCTTGTACAGAGGTCGTTAACAGGGTTCGCAGCAGGAGTAATGGTAGCTGCTTCTATATGGAGTCTTTTGATACCTGCAATGGAAGAGGCCAAACATATGGGGCAATTTGCTTTTTTACCAGCTGTAGTAGGATTCTGGTTAGGCATTTTATTTCTGTTAGTATTAGACCACTTGATTCCACATCTTCACATGAATAGTGAAGTGGCAGAAGGACCAAAGAGCAATCTTACCAAATCCACAATGCTTGTATTAGCTGTAGTTTTGCACAATATTCCAGAGGGTATGGCTGTTGGTGCATTATATGCAGGCTGGCTGGCAGGAGATAATTCTATAACAATAGCTGGAGCAATTGTTTTGTCTATAGGAATCGCAATACAGAATTTCCCAGAGGGTGCTATTATATCTATGCCGTTAAAAGCAGAAGGTGTAGGGAAAGGAAAAGCATTTTCTTATGGAGTATTGTCTGGAATTGTGGAGCCAATAGCGGCACTACTTACTATTCAGATGGCAGGGCTTATTATTCCCCTATTGCCATATTTACTAAGCTTTGCAGCAGGTGCTATGGTTTATGTGGTTGTTGAAGAATTGATTCCAGAGATGTCAGAGGGGAAACATTACAATATTGGAACACTGATGTTTGCCTTTGGATTTACATTAATGATGACTTTAGACGTGGCATTGGGATAATTTAGATATACAAAAACGCGTACGGTTTTAAACCCTTACGCGTTTTTGTTTGGTATAAGGAAAAACAAAAGCTAATATGAGACTAAAAACACAAGAAACTATAGTGTTTCTCGGAATAATTTCTTTAATGCTTCAAAACTTTCCTCACTAAGAACATGCTCCATTTTACAGGCATCTTCGTCGGCAATCTCTTTTGGAACACCGAGTCTCTCCAAAGTAGAAGAGATTACTTCATGTCTTTCATTAATCATTTCCGCAATGCGTTTGCCAGAGTCTGTTAAATATATAAATCCTTCTTCGGTTACAGTAATGTGATTGTTCTCACGTAAATGCTTCATTGCGATACTTACACTTGATTTCTTGTAACCTAACTCGTTAGCAATATCTACGGAACGTACCACAGGACGTTTCTTACTTAATACAAGAATCGTCTCAAGATAATTCTCTGCGGATTCATTTTTTGCCATAATGCACCTCATTAATCAAACAAATGTTAGTTGATATTAACAAAAGTTAGTATAACACCTATTTAAACAAACTTCAAGTATTAAAATGGCAGTGATATGCAACAAAAGTTGTTGACACCTAATAGTGGTTAGGATATACTAACCATCATAGAGTAAACATTATTTTTTGATAAAATATATCATTTCATACAAGGAGGCGAAGGGATGACAGAGAAAAGAGACATTATCATTCAAAAATTAAAAGATCAAGGATGTCGAATTACGAAACAGCGACTCATGCTTTTAGATATTATTCTCTCAGAAGATTGTTCCTGCTGTAAAGAGATTTATTATAAGGCATCTAAGGCAGACAAAAATATCGGAAGTGCCACGGTATATCGCATGATAAATTTGCTGGAGGAAGTAGGTGCAATTAGCAGAAATAATATGTATAAGATTGCATGCGGGGAAGAATGTCAAGTGGAGGATGCTTGTTCTATTGAGTTAAGCGATCATACAGTATGTAATTTAAATGGCTCAAAATGGAATGCTGTGATTAGAGAAGGATTACGGGCGTGTGGATATATTGATACGCAAGAAGTAAAGAGAGTTACAGTGAAGCCATGCGAATGCTTTGAATAACTAGATTTGTGTAATTTACCTAAATTTTACAAGACAAGAAATGGAAAACAGGTTATACTGTATCCGTAATATTTCACATAAAGAGAATGTATCTTTAAAGGAAAATTTGTGAATAAAACGGATAAGGAGTATAGAAGTGACATACAACGAGATTAAGTTAAATAAAGAAGTAAAAGCTTTGTTGAAAAAAGGGAATGATAATCTAGGGGTGTTAGGATATACTGACCACTCCGAAGTGCATTGCGCATTGGTGGCGGAACGTGCAGCAATGATACTTGAGGCATTTGAATATTCAGAGCATGATATAGAATTGGCTAAAATTGCTGGATTTATGCATGACATTGGTAATGCAATTAATCGTCATCGTCATGCAGAATATGGTGCGCTACTTGCCAATGATATTTTGAAGGGAACAGATCTCTCTATTGAAGATAGATTAACCATTGTAACCTGCATCGGTAATCATGATGAATCTACAGGTGGTGCATTAGATCCTATCTCGGCAGCTGTTATTATAGCAGACAAGACAGATGTGCGTAGAAATCGTGTGAGAAGCACAGATATGTCTACCTTTGATATTCATGATAGGGTAAATTACGCAGTAACAGAAGCAAAATTAGACATAAACCATGAGAAAAAGGTTATTTCCCTAGACCTTCAGATTGATGAGAATATATGCACTATGTATGATTATTTTGAAATTTTCCTACAGCGAATGATGATGAGTAGACGTGCGGCAGAAATGCTAGGAGCGAGATTTAAACTAACCGCAAATGGAAGTAAAGTACTGTAAAAGTATCAATAAAAATCGAGCTTTGTCGATGAATAAAAATACATTTAAAAAGCAACAAAAAAATATTGGCATATAGAAAAAATATTGTTAAAATAGATGATGGCAAAAATGCGTGTAAAAGCGTAAAATAATGCTTGTAAAAATGTGGATATCGATGGGAAGAGGAGTTTCATCGGTGGAATGGAGGACAAATGGGTATTAGAATTGGTATTATGGGATACGGTAACCTTGGAAAAGGTATTGAGTGTGCCATTAAACAGAACGACGACATGGAATTAGTAGCAGTATTTACTCGTCGTAATCCTGCAGATGTAAAGATTTTGACAGAAGGCGTGAAAGTATATCATGTAGATGACGCAGTGAAGATGCAGGATGACATTGATGTTATGATTCTTTGTGGTGGTAGTGCGACTGATTTACCTAAGCAGACACCAGAATTTGTAAAGATGTTTAATGTAGTAGACAGTTTTGATACTCATGCAAATATTCCTGTTCATTTTGATGCAGTAGATGCAGCAGCAAAGGAAAGTGGAAAAGTTGGTATTATTTCTGTAGGTTGGGACCCAGGAATGTTCTCGCTGAATAGATTGTATGCCAATGCAATTCTTCCTAATGGACAGGATTATACTTTCTGGGGCAAGGGAGTAAGTCAGGGACATTCTGATGCAATTAGAAGAGTAGAAGGTGTATTAAATGGCAAGCAGTATACCATTCCTGTTGATAGTGCATTAGAGGCTGTAAGAAGCGGACAGAATCCAGAACTCACTACTAGACAGAAGCACACTAGAGAGTGTTTTGTTGTAGCAGCAGAAGGAGCAGATAAAGCTAAGATTGAGGCAGAGATTAAGAATATGCCTAACTATTTTGCTGATTATGATACTACAGTACATTTTATTACTGAGGAAGAATTACAGAAGAATCACAGTGGAATCCCACATGGTGGATTTGTAATTCGTAGTGGTAAGACTGGATGGAACGAAGAGAATACCCATATTATTGAATATAGCTTGAAGTTAGACTCTAACCCAGAGTTCACATCTTCTGTTATTGTAGCATATGCAAGAGCTGCGTATCGTTTGAGTCAGGAAGGTCAGTGCGGATGTAAGACTGCATTTGATATTGCACCAGCATATCTTTCAAGCAAGAGTGGAGCAGAGTTAAGAGCTCATTTATTATAAGAATATAACAGAAAAACGTTTTTGATTGAGAAAGATTACATATGAGATATACAAGACCCCACTATTATAATCAGTTTCAGTGTATTGCCGATAAGTGTCCGGATACTTGTTGTGCAGGCTGGCAGATTATGATAGACGAAGACACTTTAGATAAATATCTGAATGAACAAGGTGCCTTTGGCAGCCGTCTTGCCAATTCTGTGAATTGGCAGGAGGGCTGTTTTTTGCAGTACCAGAATAAAAGATGTGCTTTTTTAAATGAACAGAATTTGTGCGATTTGGTAATTGAAAAAGGCTCAGAATTCTTATGCAGAACCTGTGATCAATATCCTAGACATACTGAGGAGTTTGATGGTGTGAGAGAATATTCCCTATCACTGTCTTGTCCTGTAGCAGCTAAGATGATATTGGAATGTAATGAGCCATTCCAATTGATTGTGGAAGAAAATGAAGAACCAGACCCCTTAGAAGAGGAATTTGAAGATTTCGATTTTGTGCTTTTTACACAGTTAGAGGATGCTAGAGAGGTACTGTTTTCAATCGTACAAAATCGTGCTATTCCCATGGAAATCCGTATGCGACAGGCGTTAACGTTTGGCAGAAAGTTACAGCAATGTCTAGACGAAGAGCGTCTGTTTGATATGCAGGATGTTATTTCAGAGTATGCACAAGTGCAGCTATCATGTTCTGATGGTATGCATTGGAATGCCAGGATGAATGATTGTGAAGATGTGATGAACAATTTCATTGTGCGTCAGCAAAACGAAGAAGCATGGTATGAAGCATTAAGAGAAAATTTTACACAGTTCTATAAGCTGGAACGTTTAAGAGATGAATGGACAGAAGTTTTGAATGAGACTCATCACACACTTTATGGTAAAAGCTATTCTGAGTATGAAAACATTCGTCAGGATTTCCTGAATACCTTTGGTAAAGGTGGGGAATATTATGAGCGTTGGGAGATTATGCAGGAAAATATAGTAATGTTTTTCTTGTATACTTATTTCTGTGGAGCAGTATACGATGATTGTATCTATAGCAAGGTGGCTTTAGCAATTTTTTCTGCAATTTACATACAAGAATTGGTAATGTGTTCCTTCATTTCTGCCGATAAAAATATTGATGGGCAAAAGTATGTGGAGCTATCTTATCGTTATGCGAGAGAAGTGGAGCACTCCGATGAAAATCTGATTTGCCTAGAAGAATGGTTTCTTGAGACAATGGAGCAGTGACAATTATAACAACAGAAGAGAGGTCAGACATTGAAAATCTTAAAGAGAATCTTTTATGGAACAGCAACAATTATCATGGCACTTTGTGCATTTGTGATGCTTTGTGCATTTAATCCGAATATGACACAATCAGTGGCGGGGCTTCTATATGGTGAGGAACCTACAGAGGAACTTCCTAATCTAGAACCAACACAGATGGTATCTACAGAAGAAGGCGACGTGGAGAATTTAGAAGATGCTTTGCCAGAAGAAAATGATGTGACCTTAGGTGATATGACAGTACCAGAGGAGTTTCGTCAAAAGAGCGGATATCAACCGATTAAAGAGGAGTTAAGTGAAGTTTCTGATGTTACAGCAAGTCGTTTGGAAACAGAATTATCCATCGGTGAGACCGGAGAACAACTTGATTTTAATGTTGTAACATATCCGTTTTATAGTATGCTTGATAAAGCAGGAAAAGAGTTATATTGCCAGATATATGCTAATGCAACAAAGTGTAATACTTCTTTTGCACCAATTGTAGAAGTAGATGTTTCCATGGTTGAGAAGGTATATGAGTCAGTCTACAACGATCATCCAGAATTGTTCTGGTTAGAGCCAGGATATTCTTGTAAGTATAAAAAAGATGGACAATGTGTAGAAATTACACTTAAGTATAATGAGACAAAGGATTACTTAGATCAGGCGAAAGCAGCAATGAAAGTATCCATGGATGACATTTTAGAAGGTGCCAAGGGACTTGCTACGGAATATGATAAAGTAAAGTATGTTCATGATGAGTTGATTAAGAGAATTGAGTATGATGAAAGTGCTCCAATGAATCAGAGTGCATATAGTGCTTTAGTTGGCACCAGAACTGTCTGCGCAGGTTATACCAAGGCATTCCAGTATCTAATGCAGAAATTGGATATTACTTGTTATTATTGTACGGGTTATTCTGGAGAAGAACATGCATGGAACATTGTCAGAATTGATAACGTGTATGGAAACGTAGATGTAACTTGGGCAGATACAGATCCGGTTACTTATGATTACTTTAATAAAAATGATAAGGATTTTGCTAGTACCCACAAGAGAACTGGATTATCGAAGGAACTACCTGCTTGTGGAAGTAGTACCAACAAGTAAAAATGTAACATACAGATATTAAAAATGCCAGCACACTGTGCTGGCATTTTTGGGTCTATGGAATTGTTAGTATTTTTTCCAACAAGATGGTGCTAAGAGAATTAGGATAGGGAATAACTCTAGTCGTCCTGCAAGCATATCAAATATCAATATACTTTTGGAAAAGGTGCTGAAAATCGAAAAGTTCTGAGTAGGTCCAACTAATTCTAGTCCAGGTCCTATATTATTCAAGGTTGCAACAACTGCGGTAAAATTGGTAGTGAAATCAAGGTTATCAATTCCGATTAATAGAACTGATGTGAACATGATTACACAATATACCGATATAAATACATTGGTGGAGCGTAAAGTTTCATGAGGAATAAGGTGCCCGTCCATGCTGATTTTTTTAATCATACGAGGATGAATCATCATGCGAATCTCTTTTCCGATTGCTTTAAAAAGAATCACAAAACGAGATACCTTAATACCGCCACCAGTACTACCTGCACAAGCTCCAACAAACATTAATATTACAAGAAGCGTTTTGGAAACTTGTGGCCAAGCATTGAAATCAACCGTAGCAAAACCTGTAGTTGTAATGATGGAACCGACTTGGAAGAAAACATGGCTGATAGTTTCTCCTAGAGAACTGTACATATCTGATACGTTCCATGTGATGATTCCAACGCTTACTAAGATGATAATTAAGTACCAGCGAACTTCTTCAATAGAGAAGATTTCTTTAAATTGCTTGCGTATGATGTAAAAGTACGTCATATAGTTAATACCACTAATAATCATAAAAAATGTAATGGTATTACGAATTAAGGGCGAGTAACTTGCAATACTATCATTACGAATACCAAAACCACCGGTACCTACAGTACCAAAGATGGTACAACATGATTCAAACAAGGACATACCACATATGCAGAGTGTGATAATTCCGATTACAGTAATTCCAATATAAATTTGGTACAAAATTTTGGCAGTGTCCTTTACTTTAGGGACTAACTTACTAACGGAAGGACCAGGGCTTTCTGCACGCATTAGGTTTATCGACGATCCACCAAGTAAAGGGAGAATTGCCATTACAAATACGAATACGCCCATACCACCAATCCAGTGTGTAAAGCTTCGCCAAAAGAGCGAAGCGTGAGAGAGGGCCTCAACATTAGACAAAATGCTGGCACCTGTTGTGGTAAAACCAGATACTGTCTCAAATAGAGCATCCACAAAGCTTGGAATCTCTCCGGTAAACATAAAGGGAAGAGCACCGAAGATACTCATGATTAACCAACTGAGTGCCACGGAAGCAAAGCCTTCTCGAGTATAAATTTCTTTTGACTTTGGTTTTTTATAACTACATAAATGTCCAATTATCAGACAGATTATAGAAGTTATGATAAATGCAATTGCTGACTTATATTCCTGATAGATAAGTCCTACAATGCAAGGAATCAAAAGAAATAGAGATTCAAATTTTAATATCCAACCAATAATATAACGCACTACTGAAAAATTCATATATTAATCCTCCAGAATGTCTTTAATATCATTTAATCGGGAGTTGGTCAGTACTATAACAACGGAATCGCCTTCACGTAACTCATCCTGACCACTAGGTATAATAACTTTTCCACCACGATGAATACAACATACAAGAATGTTCTTTTTGATGCGCATATTTTGTAATGGAGTATTGGTTACGCTAGAAGCCTCTTTGATATAGAATTCCAATGCTTCAGCACGGCCATCTTCTAATTTGTAGAGATTTTCTACATTACTATTCAATGACTCGTTCATAGAACGGGCATATTTGATAATTGTATCAGCGGTAAGAAGTCTAGGGAAAGTAATACTATCTAATTTCAAATCACTGAGTACGCCACTATAATTGATTCGGTTAATCTTAGTAACAATTTTCGCACGAGATACACTTTTGGCATAAAGTGAAAGGAAAATATTTTCTTCGTCTAAGCCAGTTAAGGAAGCAAAACCGTCTACACTGGATATACCTTCTTGGAGTAATAGACGCTGATCTGTTCCGTCACCACAAATGATGGTTGCTTTAGGGAGTTTCTCACTTAAATATTCGCAACGGGCTGGGTCGCGTTCAATAATCTTAGTATCAATTCCAATGGATAGAAGTCTCTTGGCAAGATAGTAGGACATATTGCCACCTCCTACAATCATGGCAGTGCGAATTTTGCCTGTAGAGATTCCAATCTTGTGGAAGAAATCGTTGGCTTTTGGAGGGGTGGATACAATCGCTACCATGTCACCTTCCTCAAAGACGAAATCACCACGAGGAATCAATACTTCATCGTTTCTGGTAACCATACATACTAAAACATCACACTTTAAAGTGCTACGAATATTTTTTAATTTATAGTGATTTAGTAAGCATTCCTTTGTGACACGAAAATGCAGTAATTCAATACGTCCCTTGGCAAAAGTATCTATTTTCATTGCAGTAGGGAATTGGAAGATTCGCGCAATTTCGTTGGCACTTGTCATTTCGGGATTGATAATCATGGCAAGCCCCAATTCTTTGCGTAAGAATGGAATCTCACTATTGTAGATTGGATTGCGTACGCGAGCAATGGTTTTACAATTACTAGCTTTTTTTGCAATCACACAGCATAAGAGATTCTGTTCATCTGACCCGGTTACCGCGATTAATAAGTCAGCACGATTAATGCCAGCTTCTGCTAAAGTTTGAAAACTAACACCGTTACCAACGATTCCCATAGCATCTAATTCATCTGTAATAGCACGTACTTTTTCTTCGCGCTCATCAATTACAACGATGTTGTGATTCTCATTACCAAGCTGTTCCACTAACGTGTAACCAACTTTGCCACAACCAACAATGATAATATTCATCGTAATACCTACAACTTTCTTATGTAATGAAGTAATAAAACTTTGAGTAGTATTGTACCACAAATAAAAATAAAAGAGAAGAACTTGGAATATATTGGACAGGATTTCATATATTGAGATAAAGAGAATGCAAGGAGGTAGGATGGTGTCAGAGATGTTTTTGCGTTTATTTCCGAAAGAACGGAGAATGTTCTGGAAGTATGTTGCAGCACAAGCGGATAAAGTACAAGAGATTCGTTTACGTGCCAACAAACCGATTTTAGTGCTTTTACAAGGACAGGAATGGTATTTGACTTATGAGGGAAAACTTACGGACAAGCAAGAATTAAGCTGCTGTATAGAAGAGGGAGAGATGGAAGCGTTATTGGAGCATATTTGTTGCTATTCCCTCTATGCTTTTGAAGATGAGCTGAAACAGGGATACATAACAGTGGAGGGCGGACATCGTATCGGAATTGCGGGACAAGTAGTACTGGAAGAGGATGGTAGCATTCGCCATATAAAACATATCAAATATATGAATATTCGTATTGCGCATCAGGTAAAAGGAGTGGCATACAATGTATTGCCTTTCTTATATAAACAGGGGCATTTGAAAAATACTTTAATTGTATCTCCGCCGGGATGTGGCAAAACTACATTGCTTAGAGATTTGATTCGTATGGTATCCAATGGAAATGATTATGGAAAAGGAATCTGTGTGGGAGTGGTAGATGAGCGTTCAGAGATTGCGGGCTCTTATATGGGAATTCCACAAAATGATGTGGGAATACGCACAGATGTGCTAGATGCGTGTCCTAAAACCTTGGGAATGATGTTATTGTTACGTTCTATGTCGCCAGATGTAATAGCGGTAGATGAATTGGGGTGTGCGCAAGATATTGAGAATTTGCGTATAGTCGCTTCCTGTGGTAGTAAGATTTTAGCTACGATGCATGGGGAGGATTTACAGGATGTGCGAAGTAAATGTGGCTTAGAACAGGCAATTGCAGATGATCTATTTCAATTAATCATAATCTTGGGTAAAAACGACGGTAAATGCGTGATACGCAAAATATATAATGAGGAGGATATACAAGGTGCGTCTCATAGGTGGAAGTATGATAATAGCGGGCTGTTTAGGACTGGGGGTGTGGTATCGCACACAGATGATGAGACGGCTTAGTGTATTGCGTGAATTGGTTAAAATTTTGGAATTGTTGATGGGGGAAGTACGATTTGGAAAAGCTACTTTGCCAGAGTGTTGTAAGCGTTTGGCAATGCGTTTATCACATCCTTTTGGAAAAGCCATGGAAGAAGTGTATCTCGAAATGAAAAAGAATGATGGAGTTGCATTTGCACAACTTTTTTATGAGCGGATGAATATGGTTTTAATGGAAATGCCATTAACCAATGAGGATAGAACACAATTCTTTCAATTTGTGGAGAAAGGTAGTTATGAAGATGGTGCTATGCAGCTTCGGAGTATGGAACAGAGCAAGGAAGAATTAGAAGAAACAATACATATGTTAGCTACAGAGTGTGTGGAAAAAGGTCGTGTGGTGGTAAGTTTAGGAGCAATGAGCGGGATTTTATTGGTGATTGTTTTACTGTAGAAATAAGAATTGCAAAGGTAGAATGTGAGGAAGTATGGGAGTAAGTCTGATATTTAAGATTGCAGCGGTTGGTATATTGGTTACTATTTTGAGTCAGGTACTAAAACATAGCGGACGAGAAGAACATGCTTTTTTAGTAAGTTTAGCTGGATTAGTATTGGTATTGACATGGATTGTGCCCTACATAAATGAATTATTCCAGACAATACAAGCATTGTTTTCTATGTAAATGAAGCAAAGGGGAGTAGTATGACAGAAATCATTAAGATTACTTTAGTGGGAATTGTAGGGGTATTTATTGCAATGCCATTGAAAAAGTACAAGCCTGAATATGGAATGATAATAGGATTCTCAATAAGTCTAATTATCTTTTGTTATGGTATGACACAAATTGAAGCTGTGTTGGGTTATTTTTCCACTATAAAGATGTATCTGGGTGGGGGAGAGGGATATCTGGCAGTATTGTTAAAAGTTATTGGTATTACCTATATTTGTGAATTTGGTGCAGGGATTTGTAAAGATGCAGGATATGGTGCAGTTGCAGAACAAATAGAGATGATAGGAAAGTTATCTGTGATTTTTGCAGGAGTTCCTATTTTATTTGCTGTGGTGGAACAAATTCATGGATTGGCGTAATAGGGGGCAATATGACAGATACCTATGTGTTTGAAGAAATATGGGAAAATTATGGCTTGGAAGAATTAGAAAAGGGAATTGAACAATTATTTCCTCAGGTGGATTTTTCTTTGACTGAGATACTGAAGGAGATGTTGTCTGGTAATATTATGGAGGCTCTTGTTCAACTTATGGAAGGCAGCATTGATTATATGGCACAAGGGGCTGGTGGCATAAAAAATCTGTTTGTGTGGTTGCTGGTACTAGGAATGGTATCTGCGGTTTTAACGCATTTTATGGATATTTTTGAAAAACATCAAGTGGCGGATTTGGGGTTCTATTTTTTATATTTACTGTTAAGTGTGGTGTTGTTGAAATGCTTTTCGCAAACGGCACAGGTTGCTTTTGATACGTTGGAGAATATTATTCTATTTATAAAATTATTGGTTCCAACGTACTTGATTAG